>JBPPNC010000070.1:0-2744 GCA_051306365.1 Solirubrobacteraceae bacterium | reverse complement strand
CAGGCGACACGTGGTCGCCTGCCGGGGAGGGGGGCGACGACTCAGGTGAGCTCGACGACCATGGTCTTGATGGACGCGGTCACGCCATCGGCGACCTCGACCTCGACCATGTGGGTCCCGACGTTCTTGATCGGGTCCTCGAGGTGGACCTTGCGCTTGTCGATCGTGATGCCACGGGCGGCCTTGATCGCGTCGGCGATGTCCTGGTTGGTGACCGAGCCGAAGAGGCGGCCGTCGTCGCCGGCCTGCTGCTCGATGGTCAGCACCGTCTTGTTCAGCAGGTTCGCGTTCTCCTGCGCCCTGGCGACGAACTCGCGGGCCTCGCGCTCGGCGCGCTCGATGCGCGTCTGCGCCTCGACCAGCGCGCCCTTCGTCGCCGGCTGGGCCAGCTTGCGCGGGATCAGGAAGTTGCGGAGATAGCCCTTGCTGACGTCGACGACCGTGCCCTTCTCGCCGAGCGACTCCACGTCCTGGAGCAGGATGGCCTCAGGCATTGCGGGGCTAGTCCCGGTCGCGGTCGCGGTCGCGACCACGGCCACGGGGGCCGTCTTCGCGAGCGGACTCGTTGACGTAGGGCAGCAGCGACAGCTCGCGGGCCCGCTTGACGGCGGTCGCGATCTGGCTCTGGTGGCGACGGCATGCGCCTGTGATGCGGCGCGAGCGGATCTTGCCCTTCTCCGAAATGAACTTCCGGAGCGTCGCGGTGTCGCGGTAGTCGACGTCCTGGATCTTGTCCTTGCAGTGCACGCAAGGCTTACGGCGACCGGAACCCGGTCCGCCCTTCTTGTCACGACGCCGCACTGGCTTGCGGCTGCGCTGCTTGGCCACGGAGAGAACCCTCGTTCGAAAGAAAGCTTGAGAACAGGCGCGCGTATGCACAGCGCGCGGACGGAGCAGTGTAGCCGCCCCGGGGTGATCGGGGCCCAGCCACCCTGCCTCACCGCCGAGCGCGGGCGGCCAGTACGGCCTCCCCACGCGGGGAGAGACGGTACCCGACGGGCGGGCTCTCGGTCGGCGCGAGCTCGATCAGCCGGCGCATGCCACGCTTGAACGGCACCTTTCGCGGCAGAGGGAGGCCGCGATGCCGGCCGCCAGGACCCCGGGCTGCGCGGCGATCGCTTCGAGGGTCACGGCGGTCCAGGGCCGGCCTTTGCGCGCGCGTCGACGCGGCGGCCGAGCGCGAGGCGCAGACCGCGCCCCGCCCTGTAGACCACACCAACCCGGCCGCCAAGCGGACGCGACAACCCACGCCCACCTGACAACCCGAACGCCATATCAGAACGGAATGTCGTCGTCCGCCGCGCTGCCGCCGCCGACCGGGGAGGGCTGCGGAGCGAAGTCGCTCTGGTCGTGCTGCGGGAGGTCGGACGGCGGGGTGAAGCGGTCGCCGGACTGCTGCTCGCCGTAGGCGCCGTTGCCCATACCGCCGCCGGCGGGGGCGTCGTCGCGCGGGCCGCCGAGGAACTGGACGGAGTCGGCGACGATCTCGACCGACTGACGCTTGTTGCCCTGCTGGTCCTGCCACTCGCGCCACTCCAGGCGGCCGTCGATGGCGACGGGGCGGCCCTTGGAGAGGTACTGGGCGGCGATCTCGCCCTGCTTGCCCCAGACCGTGACGTCGAAGTAGTTGGGCTTATCGACCCACTCCCCGGACGCGCCGTCCTTGCGGCGGGTGTTGACGGCCAGGCGCAGCTTGCACACCGCGGTGCCGCTGGGCAGAGACCTGAGGTCCGGGTCGGCGGTGAGGTTGCCGGTGATGATCACCCGGTTGATGTTGGTGGCCGCCATCTGCGGACTCCCTTTCGGTGGCGAACGATTCAGCTCTCGGCCGAGCGTAGCGCCGCGCAGGGACGGCAACCACGGATATCCCGCTCTCTGCGGGGAGTTGTCACAAAGCTGTGCGAAACCGAGGGAGGATCGGCGCGCTGTGGCGCTGATCGGTGCGCGGGCTACCGGTCGCGGTCGCGGTCACGATCCCGGTCGTCGCCCGCGCCCACGCTCATCGGCTCAGCAGCCGGGAACGGGTCGTCGTGCTTGACCGGGGTGGTGCCGGGGCGCAGCTTGATGATCCGGTGGCGGACGACCCCATCGGTGATCCGGAGCGTGCGGTCGAGCTCGTTGATGAGCTCGGCGCCACCCTGGAACTGGATGAGGTGGTAGTCGGCCTCCGGCTTCTTCTCGATCTCGTACGCGAGCTTGCGCGTGCCCCAGTCCTGCGCGCCGACGATTTCGCCTTGCTCAGCGATGAGCTCCTCGGCGTCGGCCAGGATCTTGGTGCGCGTCTCCTCCTCGAACGAGGGGTCGAGCAGCACGGTGAGGTCGTAGATGGGGGGCGGAAGAGCCATGCGGGTCGAAGAGGATAGCGGCATGGGGGCGAACTTCGGCGCCCGGGGCCTAGAAGGGACGTGGAACACCGTTCGAACCTGCTCGCCCGCGTGCGCTGGGGCAACGTCGCGCGCGTCCTCGCGCTCGTGGCGCTCGCCGTGATCATCGGCGCGTGGCCGCGGCTGCGCGGGGCCGAACCCGCGCTTCCCCCGACCGCCGCCGAACCCGTGGTCGCGGTCCCGGCGCCCGCCCCGGCACCGGCGCCGCATCCGACGGCAGCACCCGAGCGCGAACCCAAACGGGTCGAGCGGACGCCCGAACGCCGGCCCGCGCCGCGACGCAAGGCGCTGAAGCGCCGTCGGGCCAAGGCGCCCAAGCCGACCACGCCCCCAGCGGCGGTCCCGACCCCGGCACCTGTC
>JBPPNC010000063.1:0-15222 GCA_051306365.1 Solirubrobacteraceae bacterium | reverse complement strand
GCGGCATCGGCGTGACGGCGGCGGGCTGCACCGGCGGCGGCGAGGGCACCGGGCTCACATTCGCGGCCTGGGCGTTCGTCGCAGCCGGCGTCGACGCGGCGGCAGGCTGGTTGGCAGCCTGCTCGTCGCCCCGCTTGCCGTTCTGGTCGCGGCCGTAGGCGTGACCGTGCGGTGCCGTCTCCGGCCCGCGCGGTCCCTCGGGCTTCCCGGACGCGCTCGGGTTCGGCTCCTTGCCTTCACCCTCGGTCGCGGCGACGGGCGCAGCGGGCGGCTGCGGCGCCGTGGCAGATTCGGGCTCGGCGCTCGCCGCGGGGGCGGCGGTCTCCGAGCCGGCCGGTCCAGCCACCGTGCCCGCGCCCTCCAGCGCGGGCACGGTGACCTCCGGCTTCGGCGACGTTCCACCGTTCGGTGCAGCGGGCGCCTCCACACCCGGCTGCGGCACCGTCTCCGCGCCCTCCAGCGCGGGGACGGCGGGCGACGCGGGGGCATCGCCGGTGGTGGTCGTCGACGTCTCGCCCTCAGGCACGAGCTCGACCTGGGGCGCGGTCGGCGCCTCCGGCGTGGCCGGGACGTCCGCAGCGGGTTCGGTGGCCTCGGCCGGCGTGCTGCCGGGCGCGGGGGTCTCCGTCGTCTGCGGGGCGTCCTGCTCGGTGACCGCACCCTTCGTGGTGTCGGTCTGTGCTTCGCGGCCTTCCGCAGGTGCGGTCCGGGCCTGGGCTTCACGTTGGAGGATCAGGTCGAATCCTGTCCCCGGTGGGCCTCCCGGAGGTGCTCCTCCGGAGGGGGTGACGCGCGGTGGTCCGTGCGTCGTCTGGGTGATCGTGCGAGGGGTCACGCTCATGTGGTGGAGTAGGGCAGGCCGCCGGGCGGCGAGCTGCTCGTTGGGGTGGACATGGACGTCGTGGGCACGCCGGCGCCGATGGCGGCGGCCGTCGCGGGCAGCGTCGACGTCGCGGGCAGCGCAGCGGCGGGCGCCGGCGCTGCGGCGGCGCGGTACTCCTCCGCGTAGGCCAGCACCTTCTTGACGTAGTTCTGCGTCTCGGCGTACGGCGGGATGCCGCCGAACTTCTGCACCGCGCCGGGGCCGGCGTTGTACGCGGCCAGCGCGAGACGCTCGTCGCCGTTGAAGGCGTCGAGCTGCTGCTTGAGGTACTTCGCGCCGCCGTCGAGCGCCTGGACCGGGTCGTTGACGTCGGTGACGCCGAGCGACGCGGCGGTGCCGGGCATGAGCTGCGTCAGGCCCCGGGCGCCGGCCGGGCTGCCGGCGGTGGGGTTGAAGTTCGACTCCTGGCGGACCAGCGCGGTCAGCAGCGCCGGGTCGACGCCGTGCTTCTGGGCGGCGGCCTGGATCTCGGCGGAGAAGGGCGTGTTCAGGGGGCCGGCCGCCGCGCCCGTGCCGGTGGTGGCGCCGGCGACGGGGGTCAGCGGGGTCGCGCCGGGCCTGCCGGTCTGCGTGGGGTCGCCCTGACCGCCGGCGGTGGTCGCCGACTGCAGCGCGGCGGCGAAGTTCTCGCCGCCTTCAGCTCCCGCAGACCCGGTCTGCAGGGAGCTGATCATCTGTTGGATCTCGTCGACCCGCGCGGAGATGGCCGTCACGCTCATCGCCCGCTCGCCGTCTTGCGCAGGTGGGCGGAGAGCGCCATCTCGTCGAGGGCGGCGCCTTCGCGGCGGGCGTTCTCGGCGGCGTGCTCGTCGCGGCGGCGCTCCTTCAGGCGCTCGAGCACCTCGCGCTTCTGCCGCGCCTCGTTGAGCTCGCCACGGCGCTGGAGCAGTTCGGTGTCGGACCTGTCGAGCTCGCGCTCCGCGGTCTCGCGGTGGCGCTCGAGCCGCTCAAGCCACATCTGCTGGCTCAGGAGGTCCTGGGCGGAGACCGGCCCGCTCGTCGTGCGGCGGCCGTCGCGCGCCTGCTCGATGAGGTCCTGGGCAGCCTGGAGCATCGCCGCGCCTCGAGCCCGGCGATTGAGGCTGGCGGCGAACTCCTCGCGAGCACGGTCCTCGTCGTGGGCGCGCAGTTCACGCACCCGCTCGAGTCCGAACCTGAAGGGGACATCGGTCATCACGCCGGTAGGTCGGACGGCGTGGGACGGTCTTCAGGCGAGATGGACGCTTGTCCGGGCGCCGGTATGCCCGGGGTGTGTCACACGTAGCGCACCTCGGCGTCCATCACCGCCTCCCCGTCGGTGGTGATGCCCACAGCCATCGTCGTGCTCGTGTTCCCCAGGTGCGGGAAGGACAGCGTGGTCGTCGATCACCTGCGTGTAGGACCCGAACTGGTCGCGGAGGGTGTGGACGTACGGCATGACGGGGAGTCTCGCCTCGGGTCGCGTTCGGGCAAGACGTTCGCCGCAGGGACGAAGGTCACCGTGAAGGTGTCGGCGGCCGCGCCGAAGCGCAGGCGAAGCTAGACGCCCAGGTTCAGCGGCGGGATCGCGCTCGGGTTCGCCGCGGGAAACTCCCCCGGCACCCCGTCCGCGGCCTCGCCCATGGGGTCGCCCAGCGGGGCGGCCCCGCCGGCCAGCCCGCCCGCGTGTGCGGCGAGGGCGAGCAGGATCTGGTCGGCCTGTTCGGCCGTCGAGAGGTCGTCGACCGACTGGCGCAGGAAGCCGTCGATCGGGTGGCGCATCGCGATCGCCCGATCGGTCAGGGGGTCTGATCCTGCCTCGTACGCGCCGATCGAGATCAGGTCGCGCTTGTCCTTGTACGCCGCCATGAGCGAGCGCACGTCCTGGCCGGCGGCGCGTACCTCGGGGCCCATGATCTCGCCGACCAGACGCGACACGGACTGGAGCACGTCGATCGCCGGGTAGTGGCCCTGGTGCGCGAGTTCACGCGTCAGCACGATGTGGCCGTCAAGAATGGACCGCACGGCATCGGCGATCGGTTCGTTCATGTCGTCGCCGTCGACGAGCACGGTGTAGAGCGCGGTGATCGAACCCTCGGCGCTCGTGCCGGAGCGCTCCAGCAGCTTGGGCAGCAGCGCGAAGACGGACGGCGTGTAGCCACGCGTGGCGGGCGGCTCGCCGATCGCCAGGCCGACCTCGCGCTGCGCCATCGCAAAGCGCGTGACCGAGTCCATCATCAGCATGACGTCTGCGCCCTGGTCACGGAACGACTCGGCGATCGTCGTCGCTGTCATCGCGGCCTTGATGCGCACGAGCGCGGGCTGGTCGGAGGTGGCGACCACCACGACCGAGCGGGAGATCGCCTCGCCGAGGTCGCGCTCGATGAACTCCCGCACCTCACGGCCACGCTCGCCGACCAGGCAGATGACGTTGATGTCGGCCGATGTCGACTTGGCGATCATGCCCAGCAGCGACGACTTGCCCACACCCGAGCCGGCGAAGATGCCCATGCGCTGGCCGCGGCCGCACGGCACGAGCGCATCGAGTGCGCGGACGCCGAGCGAGACGCGCTCCTCGATGCGCGGGCGCTGCAGCGGATCCGGGGGTGACGCGTTCGCGCCGCGGCGCGCGGTCAGGGACGGGTCCTCGCCACCGTCGATCGGGCGGCCCAGCCCGTCGAGCACCCGGCCCAGCATGTCGTTGCCGACCGGCACCGTGAGCTGCTCTCCCGTCGCGATGACGACGTTGCCCGGGCCGATGCCGTGCATGTCGCCGAGCGGCATGAGCAGCGTGCGGCCGGCGCGGAAACCCACGACTTCGGACGGGACGGTCGGGCGGTCCCGGCCCGTGGAGATCTCGCAGATCTCGCCGACCTCCACCTCGAGGCCGACGGCTTCAATGATGAGCCCGATGACGTCGCTGACGCAGCCGCGGCGCACGGACAGGTCCGCGCGGCTCACGGCGACGGCGAGCCGCGCGAGCTTCTCGAGGCCCGCGTCGAGCGTCTCCTCAGCTGTCGGCGAACTCACGCTCGAGCACCTCACGCGCGCGGGTCAGCTTCGTCTCGATCGACGCGTCGACATCGCCCTCGCCCGTGCGGACGATCGCGCCGCCGCGCGCCACGCGGCGCTCGGCCTGCACGTCGACGGAGCTGATGCCGCCGAGCTGGCTGACGATGTCCTCGATGGCGGCGCGCACGATGTCGAGGTCCTCGGGGTTGACGAGGACCTGCACCCGCTCACGGTCGGCCAGGCGCCGCAGCGCGCCGCGGATCGCCTCGAGCACCCGCTCGGGCTCCACCGTCACGGCCGCGCCGATGATCTGCTCGGCGATGCGCAGCGCCAGGCCCACGGAGCCGCGCTCGAGCCCGTCGGCGACGTGCTCGCGCATCTCCTCGAGGCCCGCGGCGGCACCGACGAGCGCCTCGGCGGCCGGCGCGGAGGCCGCGCGGCCCTCAGCCACGCCCGCGGCGTAGCCCTCCTCGTAGGCCTGCCGGCGGATGGCGTCGGCCTGCTCCAGCGCCTGGGCGATGAGGTCGGGTCCGTCCTCGCGCAACCCTTCCGGCGGGACGAGCTGGGGCAACTCAAAACTCATAGAACGTCGCCCCCGCCCTCTTCCTCACCGCGAGGCAGCACGATCGTGCCCTCCTCGTCGAGGCGGCGGACGATGGCGACGATCTTGCCCTGCGCCTCTTCGACGACGGTGCGGCGCTGCGGGGGCATGACCTCCATGTCCTCGCGCAGCGTCTGCGCCGCGCGCTCGGACATGTTCGACAGGAACTTCTCGACGAGGTCCTCCGGCACCCCGCGCAGCGCGAGGACGAGGTCCTTGCCCTCCACCTCGCGGAGGATGAGCTGCATGTCGCGGTCCTCGAGCACCGAGAGGTCCTCGAAGGTGAAGAGCTTCATGCGGACCTCGTCGGCGAGCTCCGGCGCGTTCTTCGCGAGGGTCTCGATGACGTGGCGCTCGGTCGAGCGGCCCGCGTTGTTCAGGATGTCGGCGAGCGAGTCGACGCCACCGGGCGAGTGGAACTCCGCCGTGCTGATCGCGGAGATCTTCTGACGCAGACCCTGGTCGATCGCGCCGATGACGCCCGGGTTGGTCTCGCGCATCGTGGCGATGCGGACGGCGATCTCGGCCTGCTGCTCGGGCGGCAGGTGCGTGAGCACCTGGCCGGCGACGCTCGGCCACAGCGACGCGATGACGAGCGCGATGGTCTGCGGCGCCTCGTCCTTCAGCAGCGTGCAGATCTGCTCGGGCGGCGTGCGGCGCAGGAACTCGAACGGCCGCACCTCGCCGCGGGCCTGCAGCAGGCTGATGATCTCGTCCGCGCGCTGCGGACCGAGCAGGTTCTCGAGCACCTCGCGCGTGTACTCCAGGCCGCCGAGGGCGACCTCCGAGCCGGGGGCGAGGCGGACGTACATCTCCTCGTACAGCGACTCGGCGACGTGCGCGTCGACCCGGTAGATCTCCGCCATGTCGGCCGAGAGCTGCTCGACCTCCTCGTCGGGCAGGTACCGCATGAGCTCCGCGGCCTTCTCCGGCCCGAGACTGACGAGCAGCGCGGCGGCCTTCTGCCGGCCGGTGTACCCGGCCGACGGGTTGGCCGACGGGCCCGCGGGCGCGAGCTCGGTGCCGGGCTCCGGGGCTTCGGCGAGTTCGCTCACGACTCCTCCGACATCCAGGCGCGGAGCTGCTGGGCCACCTTCTCAGGTTCTTTGTCGACCATCTCGCCGATCTGCGTCCTCGCCGCGCTCGGCGGCGCCATCTCCGGCAGCGAGGAGCCGGTGGCCTCGTTCCCGCCCGCGGTGAGGGCCGCGAGGGGGCGGGGCTCGTCGATCTCGGTGAGCCACCGGGCGTCGCCGAGCGCCTCGCGCTCGCGCTTGCGCAGCGCCCGGGTGACGAAGAAGAGGAACAGCGCGCCGGCGATGCCGAGGCCGACCCACTTCGCGACGCCGACGGCCTCCTGCGGCACGGGGGTGCCCTTCGCCTCTTCGGTCTTCGGCTTGACGAAGGTCATCTGGCTGACGGCGAGCGTGTCGCCGCGCTGCTGGTCGATGCCGGCCGCGCTGGCGACCGCGGCCTCGACCTCGGTGACCTCCGCCTCGCTGAGCGACGCGTCCAGCATGAGCGCCACGTCGAGCTTCTCGACGGCGCCGGGGGCGACCTTCGTCTTCTCGATGGTCTTGTCGACGCCGAAGTTCTCCTCGGTCATCTCACGGTTGTAGTCGGAGGTGCCGCCGTTGGCCTGGGCGGCCGCGCCCTCGATGTTCGCGCGGGCGCCTGCGGCTGCGCCCGCCTCGCCCTCGCTCTGCAGCTCCTCGGTCTCGCTCTTGCGGGCGAGTGCCGTGCCGCGCGTGCCGTACTTCAGCTCCTCGCGGCTGATCTCGTCGACGTTCAGCGTGGGCCGGGCCTCGACGTACGCCTTGTCCGCGCCGAGCGTGCGGATGAGCATCTGGTTGATGTCGGCCTCGAGCTGCGAGGCGTAGCGGTTCTCCGCGGCGATCTTCGTCGTGCTGCCGCCCGTCCCGCCGGCCTGCCCACCCTCACCGAGCGGCCAGATGAGCTCGCCCGACGACGTGGTGATCGTGACGTTCTCGTCCTTCAGGCCCTCGACGCTGCCGGCCACGAGGCTCGCGATGCCGCGCACCTGCTGCGGGTCGAGCCCGTTGGCGGGCACGTTGACGAGGAGCGCCGCGGTGGCGGGCTTCGTCTCGTCGGCGAAGAGCTTGTCCTCGGGGAGCGACAGCTGCACGGTCGCGCTGCTGATGCCGTTGATGCTCTGGATGTTCTTTGCGATCTCGCCCTCCAGCGCGCGCTGGTAGTTGACCTTCTGCTGGAAGTCCGAGGCGCCGAGCTTCTGCTCGTCGAGGAGCTCGAAGCCGGGCTTCGAGGCGCCGCCCGCGTCCACGCCCGCCGTCGCCAACGCGACATTGGCCTGGGCCTCGCTGCCGCTGACGACCGCGACGGCCGTGCCGTTGTTCTGCAGCTCGTAGGTGATCCCGGCCTCGTCGAGCGCGGCGGTGACCTTCGCCGTGTCGCCCGGCTCCACGCCGTTGACGACGGTGACATAGCTCGGCGCCGTCGCCATCCGGAACAGGATGAACATGACGATGAGGCCGACGACGACGGAAGCGCCGAGGATGGCCTTGCCCCTGGTGGGCATGGACTGGAGGACGGAGAGCACAGTGGACCTCTGGAGGGACTAGACCTGCGTGCGGAGGACTTCTTGGAGCGCGGTCACACCGCGCTCACGGATCTGCGTGGCGAGCTGCATCGAGAGCTTGGCCCGCTCGACGGCCATGACCACGGAGGTCGGATCTTCGGCCTGGCCGGTGGCGAGGGCCTGCGCCTGGGTGGCCGCGTCTTCCTGGAGGCCCTGGAGCTCGGCGACCTGCTTTCCCAGCATCTCGCCGAAGCCCTCGGTCTTGGAGGGGCCGTCGAACTCCGGCGTGTTCGGGTCGAGCCTGCCGACCCCTTCGATACGCCACTCGGGCGTATTCGTCATGAAGCTTGGATCGATGGCCATCAGCGCAGGAGGTCGACCGTCTTGGTGAACATCTGCTTGGCCGTCTGCATCGCGTTGACGTTCGCCTCGTAGGACCGCGACGACGCGATGAGGTCAACCATCTCGGTCACCGGGTTGACGTTCGGCAGGGAGATGTAGCCGTCGTCGTCGGCGTCCGGGTGGCCCGGGTCGTACACGCGGCGGTTCGGCGTCGGGTCCTCGGAGATCTCGACGACGCGCACGCCCTTCGGCGGGCCGTTCGTGCGGGCCTTCGCGCCGACCTCGCTGCTGAGGACGCTGGCGAAGCTCGAGGACTCGGACTGGAGGACGACCTCCTGGCGGCGGAACGGCTGGCCGTCCGGGCCGCGCGTGGTCTGCGCGTTGGCGAGGTTGTTGGCGACGACGTCCATCCGTGTGCGCTCGGCCGAGAGGCCGGTCGCGGAGACGTTGAGCGCGTCGAACATGCCCATGGCTACTGCCCCGTGATCGCCGTACGCATGATCTGCATGCGCGTCTTCATGATCTGGATGAGCGCGTCGTACTCGAGGCCGACCTGGGCCATCGTCGACTGCTCCCTGTCGATGTCGATGTTCGAGCCGTCGCCGCGCAGCGGGGCGGTCCGGTCCATCTCCGGGCTGAAGCTGACGGACTCGAGGGCGGACCTGCCCTCGGCCATCGCGTCGCTCAGCGCGCCCTGGAACTGGACGTCGCGGCGCCGGTAGCCGGCGGTGTTGGCGTTCGCCAGGTTCTCCGCGATCGTCTGCTGCCGCAGGCTGACGCCTTGTGAGGCGCGTTCGAGCGCGAGCTGGGTGGTGTCGAAAAGGTCCATGCGTGGAGGGATTGCATGGCCCGAATCCTTGGGCGAACGTCTCGCCCCGTCCATGGAGCGCATCCCGTGAATCGACGAGGGCGCCGGTGACTTGAGCGGGGACCTGGACGTTTGGTGGACGCGCGAGGCCGATTCAGCCCGGTGAGACGCGTGCGGCGGGACCGGGGCCGGCCGAGGATCGCGGTGGATCCGCGCCATCGTCACGGTGGATCCGTCGGGCCCCGCCGTGGGCTGTCTTCATGCCCTCGGACCCGCTCGTCGTCCGTCACGCACAACGCGACGAGGTGCAGCGCGCGCCTGAGCTGATGACCGAGATCGACTCCGCCACGGAGGACCTCCCCCATCGGGACCTACGCCGGGCAGGGCATCCGCGCCGGCGCGGAACCCAGGCGCAGGCACCCGCGCGCGGTGCCCTTCCAGCCGTTCGCCCGGCCGTTCGTCCCGCGCGTGAACGCGATGACGAGGTACGTGCCGCGGAGGCTGGGGCTCGCGACCGCCACCTGCAGCCGCAGACCCGGCGTGCCGACCCGGATGCCGGGCCGGACGCGCACGACCGTGGGGCCACCCGGATTGACGCCCTGGCGCCAGGAGCCGCGGCACCCCGCGCGGCACGTGACGTGCACTGTGGCGTCGGCGGGCAGACCGGCCGGGAGGATCGCCGCGACGAGGCGCAGCGGTGAGAGCTTGCCGTTGCGGCGACGCTGCGAGAGCGAGAAGGTCGGGGTGACCTTGCCGAGCTGCGCGCGGCGCGGCGGGCGGCATCCGATCGACGAGGTTCCGGAGCCCACGATGCCGGCGTCCCCGATCAGGGACGCGGCGAGCGACCACGCGCCGTTCGGGCACAGCGTGCTGCGCACCCAGTCCGTCGAGGGGTCGTCCCCGCCGAGGCGCAGCCGCAGCGACACCAGGTCCTCGCCCCCGACGCCCGCGGGCAGCGCGAGGGTCAGCGTGCTCCGGGTCTCGTCGAGGTTCGCCGTCGTCACGTCGATGAGCACCGGCGCCGGCGTCCCCTCGATCCGCACGGCCAGCGACCCCGGGGACAGCGTGAAGGCCCGCAGGCGGAAGGACCGCGACTCGGTCTCCAGCGCCCCCTCGCCAACCTCCGAGCCCGGCGGGCAGGACACCGGCAGCGCCCTGATCGTCGCGATGTCGCACGACGGGCCCGACGCGCCCAGCTGCAGGCCCTGGCCGACGGTGAACGACACCGCGCGCGGCACGCGGGTGCCCGGGTCGGCCTCGACGAACATCGTCAGCACGGTGCCGGCCGGAGCGCCGGACGAGCCGGCGATCGCGTCGGCAACCGCGCCCTCCACCGTGAGCGCCGACGCGGACGCGGCGGGCAGGACGAAGACAGCGGCGAGGATCAGCGCGGCGACGCAGGACAGGCGCCACCGGCGCCCTGGGCGGCCGGGGAGCATCCCCCGGCAGGCTACATGGACGACTACGCGGCGTGGTTGATCGACGCGGCGGGAACCGCGGCCGTGGGCGCGTAGCCCGCGGCGGCGGTCCGGCCGCGCTGCACGCCGCTGAGCTCCGCGAGGATCTCGGCCCTGTGGCGCTCCAGGCCGCGTGTGGCCTGCAGGTGCAGGTCAAACGCGCGCTGCAGCAGCGGGCCCGCGCCACCGGGCTCTGGGCCGTGCAGCTCGGCGAGCCGGTGCCCGAACTCCTCCTGGACCTGGGCGAGCTCGTCCCAGCGCTCGGCGTCGATGTGCGCGCACACCGACTCGGCGAGGGTGACCAGCGTGCGGAACGGGGCGAGCTCGTCCATCAGTTGCCCGCCTGGGCGATCTCCGCCCACGCCTCACGCAGCTCGGCGAGCAGGCCGATGACCTGCTTGATCTTCTTCGGGCTGCGTTCGATGCGCGCCGCGATGAGCTCCGAGCGGCAGAAGGTGTAGATCGACTGGAGCCGGCCGCTGATCTCGCCGGCATCCATGTTCAGCGTCGCGAGCAGCTCGTCGATGATCGCCTCCGCGCGCTGCATGCGGTCGTTCGTGTGCGCAACCGCGCCTTCCTCCATCGCGAGCTCCGCCTGACGCAGGAACCGGATGGCGCCGTCGTAGAGCATGACGACCAGCTGGCCGGGAGACGCGGTGAGGACGCTGTTCTGGCGGTACGCCTGGGGTGTGGCGTAGGGGTTCATCGCTCCGTGGGGATCGCGGGGGTCATCAGGACGAGGTCGGCAGGCCGGCCATCGCGCTGCTCAGCGCGCCGCCGATCGAGTTCTGGCGGGCGAGCATCTGCTCCATGACCTCGAACTGCTTGCGCAGCCGGGTCTCCTTGAAGACGAGCCGATCGTCGAAGCGCTCGATCGAGTCCTTGATGCGACGCAGCTCGGAATCGGTTTCGGTCCGGCGGTTCGACAGCACGCCGCCGGTCTGGGTGATCGGGTCGATGAGCGTCTCGAAGCGCTGCGCGATCCCGTTCGTCCCGGACACGCCGCCGAGGAGCTTGCGGACGTCGGTCGGGTTCGCCGCGAACGCGGCGTTGAACTTCGTCTCGTCGAAGACGAGCTTGCCGGCGAGCGCGTCCTGGTTGATCGTGGCCGACGCGGCGCCGGTGGTGATGCCGATCTCGGCGAGCTGGTCGAGATCGCCGTTCGTCAGGCCATCGACGGCCGAGGAGATCGCGCTGCGCAGGCTCGACTGGAGCTGGCGCAGACCGCCGTCGGCGTACAGCGAGCCCTTGCGGGCGTCGGTGGTCGACGTCGGGTTGGTGATCTTCTTCTCGCCCGTGAGGTTCTTCACGGTGTCGACGACCGAGTTGTACGCCTCGATGAAGCTCTTGAGCTTCTCGACGATCTTGGTCTTGTCCGCCGTGGGCGCGCTGACCGTGACGCTCACCGGGCTCGTTGTGAGCGCCTTCAGCGTGATGTCGATGCCCGGGACGGCGGTGGAGATCGTGTTGGAGGACGACGTCAGCACGGCACCGCCGTCGACCTTGTACTGCGCGTCGGCGCCGAGCTTCTCGCTGTCCTGCGCGAGTGCGGCGCCCGACCAGGCGAAGGTGCTTCCCGCGCCGGTCGTCGTGCTGGAGACGACGAGCTTGCCGCCGGCGTTGACCGCGATGACCCCGGTGTCCGGCTGGCCGTTGATGGCCAGGACGGTCTCGTCGAGCGTCATGCCGGCCGTGATGTTCACGTTCGCGGAGCCGAAGGTCCACGTCTCGTCCGCGGCGGGCGAGGTGTAGGTGAACGTGCGCTGCGACGAGCTGGCGAGACCGAGGACCTCGATGCTCGTGGCGCCGGTGCCCGCGCCGCCGGTGCGCGTGGCGCTGATCTTCGTCGCGTCCGAGACGTCGACGGTCTGCTGCGGGTTCCACAGCGACGCCAGCTTGAAGTCCTGTGCGCGGAACTTCAGCGTGTTCAGCTTGCTCGTGACATCCGCGAGGCTGTCCGTGCGCGCCTGCGCATTGGCCTGGCGATACTCGAGCTTCGTGCGACCCTGGCGCTCGAGCGCCATGAGCTGCGTGACCATCGTCCCCGTGTCGAGGCCTGAGGAGAGTCCGTTGAGGGCGATACCGGCCATGGCGAATCCTTCCGGGTGCTACGCGGCGGTGTCGGGGTCGGTGGAGTCCACGATGTCGCGCAGCGAGATCGGCCGCACGACGTTGCCGTCGGTGTCGACGAGATCCGCGACGACACGGCCGTCGAGCTTGTGCGTCTGGAAGCGGACGTGCTGGTCGCGCGCCTGCAGGTCTTCGTAGAGCCGCGCCGCCGCCTGGACCTCGTCCATGACGTGAGACGGGATCTGCGTCTCGCGCGCCTTGCGGGCGGCACGAGCGGACTCGAGGACGCTCGAGTCGTAGACCTTGGCGAACGCCTCCCCTGCGGCTGACGGTGCGTCGCTCGGCTGCACCGGCAGCTGCGTGGGCTGCGGCGCTTCGGTGCCGATCTTCGCGTCGCGCCCTACTGGCAGGACGTGAAAGCTCATGAACGATCCTCCTGGACGGTCTCCCGGCCCGTCCATGGGCCGAGGCAGTGCGCCCCCTGTTGCGCGCTGCTGGTCGGAGAATCGGCCTGAAACGCAGACCCTTGAGCGTCCTGGATGCCCGGCGGCCACGTGTTCGAGACACGGGTCACGGTGTGCTACGGCGAGCCCCATCACGCCGCGATCAACTCGAGGATCCTGCTCGCGACCGGGTTCGTCGGCTCGATCTTCCTGACCTCTTCGACGAACACCGCGGCGTCGTCGTTCATCCCGCGCATCGCGGCGACCTGGGCGAGGCCGAGCAGCGCCGGCACGTCCGCGCCGGTCTCCTGGACGACCGCGACCCACTCGTCGGCGGCGGACTCGAGGAACCCGCGGCGCAGGTACATCGTCGCGAGCCGCTCGTGGCGCTCGCGCCACGGCAGCGCGACCGACTCGACGAGCGGCAGCAGCTCGGCGAACCGGTCGAACGCCTCCAGGCGCAGGAGCGCCTCGAGCATCGTCAGCCCCGACGTCGCCGACGCGGCGGGCAGGGACGGGGGAGCCGCAACGCCGTCCCTGCGGCCGCGCCACGCGATGAGGACCTGCAGATCCGGATCAGGGAGCCCGGACTCGCGGGCGCGGTCGATCGCGGCATCGAGCTCGTCGCCCGGCACCTCGCGCTCCTCGTCGGCGAGCGCCGCGAAGCAGATGGTCCGCGCCGCGGCGGCGCCCCAGTCGGAGTCCGGGCCGAGCCGATCGACGATCTCGGCGGCCTCGGCCAGCTTCGCCTGCGACAGCAGGGCCTCCGCGAGCGCCAGGCGCAGCGGCGGATTGTCCGGCTGGGCGTCGAGCGCCCGGCGCAGCTGCACCTCCGCCAGCTCGACGGCGCCGCGCTCGTGCAGCGGGACGGCGAGCATGAACCGGGCGGCGGCGCTGAGGCCGCCGTCGGCCTCGACGATCTCGACGACCGCCTCGGGCTCGCCACCGCGGACGAGCATGATCTCGGCCAGCGGCTCGACGGCGGACAGGAACTGCGGGTGTGCGGCGCGGACGTCCAGCAGCAGCCGCTCGGCGTCCTCGAGGCGCCCCTGCGCCCGGCGGAGATCCGCGAGCGAGGTCTGCGCCAGGAACGAACCACAGCCGACGGTGGCCGAGTAGTTGCTCGGCGCATCGCCCATCTCGATGCAGGTCTCCAGCAGTTCGGCGGCGCGGTCGAGGTCGCCCAGGGCACGGGTTGCGTGCGCCTGCTCGAGCACGATGTCCGTGAACCCGGGCAGCAGCGCGAGCACGTCGTCGCCGCGGGCGATGCAGTCCTCGAAGCGCGTGTTGATGCGCAGCGACTGCACGAGGCGCGCGCAGCATGACGGCACGAAGCCGTAGCTCAGCATCTCCGGGTCGTCCTGGAGCTTGGCCCACGCGCGCTCGAAGTGCTCGAGCGCCTTGGCCTGCTCGCCGGCGCCGGAGTACTCGGAGCCGAGGTTGTAGTGGTGGAACGCGGTATCCACGCCCTCCTGGCTCTGCTTGAGCAGGAGGTCGAGGTTGCGGCGGGACTTCTCCTTCGCGTCGCGGACCACCCCGAGGTAGCCGTAGTGCTCGACGCGCACGTCGGTGATCTCCGTGCGCTCCGGCAGCCAGCCCGGGAGGTTCTGCGCGATCTGCTCGTGGATGCGGCCGTCAAACCGGTACTCGGGCCGGTTGCGGAACACGCGCAGCGCGTTGTGGTTCACCGACGTGCCGTCCTCGACGGCGCCGGTGAAGTTCGTCTCGATGAGGTAGAACGCCTCGCGCCAGGTGCGGCCGGTGAGCGCGCGCAGGCGGTCGAGGTCCTCCTCGATGAGGACCTCGTCGGCGTCGAGGTACATGATCCAGTCCGACGTCGCCGCGTCGAACGACACGTTGCGCGCGTCGCTGAACGACCCGTTCCACTCGTGGTGCAGGATCTTCGCGCCGTACTCCTCGGCGATCTCCACCGTGCGGTCGGAGGAGCCGGTGTCGACGATGATCACCTCATCGACGGCCCCGGCGGTCGCGGCGAGGCACTGCGGGAGCATCTCCTCCTCGTCCTTGACGATCATGCACAGGCTCAGCGTGAGGCCCTCGGCGGGCTTGGCCTTCGCGGCCACGCGCCTGCCGCGCGGCGCGAGCTCGTGCAGCGCCGCCACGACGGGCGCGGGCAGCTTGGGCCGTTGGAAGTTGCTCTTGCGCCGGCGCTGGATCTCCTTGCGGTTGCCCGCGACACCCGGGATCTCCGGAGCCATCGCGAACGCGGCGTTGAAGAGCGCCTCGGCGGGACCGAGCTCACCGAGCTCGTAGAAGGCGATGCCCGCGAGGTTCAGCAGGCGCGGCTCGCGCGGCTCGATCTCCAGCAGCTCGACGGTGCGCAGCGCGATCGTCGCGAACATGCCGCTGACGAACTGCATGCTCTCCTCGCGATGGGCGAGACCGGCCTCGGCCAGCAGGCAGTGGGCCTGGTACCGACGGTGGATGTCGTCGATCGCGGCGGCCTCGGACCACAGCCCGGCGTAGCCGTCGAGGTCGCGCTGGGCGAGCAGCGCAGCCGCACGCGCCCGCAGCGCGTGGGGGGCATGATCGTCGGCGACCTTCTTCGTCGCTTGCGTGCCGGGCGCGCCGGAGAGGCGCAGGCCGGTGGACGGGCGATCGGGATCGGGGGCGGCGTCGGTCAGGCGGAGCGCCATGCGACCAGCACCTCCTGAGGGGTGGAGGAGAACATCTCTGGCCGGGTGTTCGGCAGGACGGACGGATTTCTGAATGCCGCACGCCGGAGGGCACACCGGCAGAGGGATCCGCGTCTGAAACCTGAAGGGACGAACGGCCGGGGGATTGCCGGAAGGGGATCCCCACTTCTGGGGAGACACCCGATGGACGGCTGATGGATTTCCAGCGGCTTTGTGTGCTGGTCGACACCCCGGAATGCCGAAGCGGGGTCGTGTCGTCCCCTCGCACCCCAAGAAGGAGCATTGAGATCAATGCAGGCTGAACGATCCGGTCGCCGCCGGATGTCGCCGGAAGAGACGCTGGCACTGTGGAAGCAGTACCAGGAGACCAAGGATCAGGCTCTCCGTGATCGTCTCGTCCTCACCTTCGCCCCTCTGGTGAAGTACATCGTCTACAA
>JBPPNC010000030.1:0-61155 GCA_051306365.1 Solirubrobacteraceae bacterium | reverse complement strand
CGCCGGGGGCGGTGGAACCGAAGGTCGCCCGGATGAGGGGCGCGAAGGTCTCGATGTCCGGGCACATGACGACGACGTCGCGGGGCTCGAGGGTGTGGTCTTGCGCGAGGGCGTGGAGGATCGCGTCGCGCAGCACCTCGACCTGGCGGGCACGGCCGTGGCAGGCGTGGATCTGGACGGTGTCGTCGACGGTGCCGCCGGCCTGGGGCGCGCGGTCGTGGAGGACGTCGGCCTGCAGCCGGCCGAGCAGCGAATCGTCCTGACGTTGCGGTCCTGGAGCGACCTTTTCGTCAGTCGCATCGGTGAGGACGAGCTGAAGCTCGCGCACGTCGCGTCCCCAGGAGGCGAGTAGACGGTTCTGCGGGAGCTCGGCGGTGGGATCGTCGGCCCGCAGCCGCGAGGACGGTGCCGGGACGCTCGCCACCCGATCCCACAGCGCCGGCGAAGGGTGGAGGACACACAGGTGCACGTCGCGGTGGGCGGCCAGTGCACGCAGGAGGTTGAGGTGCGCCGCCGGCAGCCGCGTGAGGTTGAACGCCGCCAGCCGCGCGGGCAGGTCCACGAGCCCGGGTTCCTCGCGTACGCGCACGAGCGCGTCCGGGAACCGCTCCGGCGGTGACGCGGTCCCGATCCGGGCCCGCAGCGCCCGCCACAGCCACGCCTGCCAGGCGGCATCGTCCCGCAGCGGGGCACCGGCGCCGTCGACATCGGAACCCGCCGCCCACGCCAGCACCATCTCTGGCCGGTGCAACGCATACCGGTCGAACAACCCCGCGATGTGACGGACCGCCGCCAGCCGCGGCCGGCGCGCCGCCGGGTCGTCGTCCTCCGGCGCCACGTCACGCAGATGCTGGGCCAGCAGCGCTAGCCAGTCCTCCTCGAGCGAGTCGTCGACGACCTCCAGCAGGGGCCACACCACCCGCTCACCCCGCCAGGGATCACCAGCCGGATCGACCCCGCACGCGGCCGCCACCGCGTCGTCGACGATCTCCCGCGGCGACGGGAACCGCACGTTGGCCACCACACCGTCGGACCGCCCCGGCCGGGCGCCCAGGCGCAGCGACAGCGTCTGCGTCAGCCAGCGCTCGACGCCCCGCGTCGGGACCGCGACCACCTCAGGGATGAACGGGTCCGCGGGCACGGAGACGAACACGTCGCCGAGGACGTCGGCGAGCGCGTCGGCACGGTGGGACCGGTGGACGTGGAGCACGGCACCGGCATGGTCGTTGATCGGCCGGGCGTCTGACGGGCGACCCAGCGCCACAATCGGTGTAGCGCTCAAGGCAGATTGAGAAAACGTCGATATGTCGCGCGTGATCTGGCGTCGCCACGGTCTGAACGCGGGTCTCGCGGTCGCGATCCTGGCGATCCTGCTGCTGGCCGCGGGGCGAGGCCGGCCCGATCCGCTGCTGGCACCCCTCGTCGCGCTCCAAGCCGGCGCGAACGTCCTCGTCCGCTCACACAGGAACGTGCACGCGCGCTTCCACCTCGACCAGGCCGACGATCCGGTGTTCGTCGTCGGTGCGGACAATCGGGTTCTCGAGACGAGCCGCGCGGCCCGGCGCCTCTTCGGAACCCCCTTCGCCATCGGGCCGGATGACGTTCGAGACCGGCGCGACCGGCACCGTCGACCGGGACCTGCGGTGGACGGCCACCCGGCTGGACGAGCAGCGCCTCGGGACCGCCGGCTGGCTGCTCGCCGCCCGCGACATGACCGAGGAAACGTCGTGCCCGTGACGAAGCCGCGCGCAACGCGCGCACCGGCGCCGTTCCAGCTGGGGTCCGCGCGGGTCACGGTCGGAGCGAGCGTCGGGGTGCAGGCGATGGAGCCCGGGCTCGATCCTGACGAGGTGCTGCGCGTCGCCGACGCGCAGATGTACGCCAGCAAGCGCGCCGCGCGGGGGCGCACCCCGTCCTGACCCGCCCACCTGTCACGCTTCCGGCGCGATGGGGTCGGCCCACCTGCACGAGCTGCGCCTGTCCCTTGCCGACGGCGCGTCGACGACCGCGTACGTCGCCACCCATCCGCTGGCGACCACCCGCGTGCGGGTCCACCGGCTCCCCACGCTCACCCCACTCGGTCAGTGGTGCGAGCAGACGAACACCGGCGAAGCGCTCGTCGGCGGCTTCTACCTCCGCGAGCCCACGGGTGTCCCGCTCGGCGACCTGTGGACCGACGGCGTTGTCCAGCCCTCCGTCCCGTTTCTGTCGCCCTGGAACACGCGTCGTGGCTGCGTGCACGCCATGAACGGCGAGGTCCGGATCGCCCGCCGCGACGAGCTGCCCGCCGCGCCCGTCGGCGATCTCCTGCAAGCCGGCCCGATGCTCGTCCGCGACGGCGAACGGGTCACCGGCGACGACGAGGGCTTCTCCGCCGGCGCCGCGCAGTTCGATTCCGACATCACCGAGGGCCGTCACCCGCGCGCCGCGCTCGGCATCGACGGCGACCGGCTCATCGCCCTGGTGTGCGACGGCCGGGCCGACCACGACGCGGGCCTCACCGTCGACGAACTCGCCGGCGCGATGCTCGATCTCGGCGCCACGCACGCCCTGAATCTCGACGGCGGCGGGTCGGCGTCGCTGGTCTGCGGCGGGGTGCTGCGCAACGTGCCGCGCGAGGCCCACGGCCTGCCCGTCCCCGGCGGACGGGCGATCGCGACGGCCGTCGTCTTCACCACTCCGTAACAGGTCTGGCGGGGTCCCGCGGGCGGTTCGGCGCAGGCGTACTGTCGCTCGTATGCGCGTGATCAACAGCCTGATGTTCTTCCCGCGCGGCGGATCCGCACAGGTCGCCCGGTCGCTCTCGACCGAGCTTGCCGCCCACGACTGGGACGTGCGGATCGTCTCCGGATCCATGCCGGGCCCGGGCGACGCCACGAGGTTCTACGCGGGAACTGACCTCGTCCCCGTCGACTTCAGCGCCGGTGACGCGCCGATGCACCCGTCCTACGAGGACCGGCCCGGCGCGCCCGACGTCTGCTTCGCCCGGCTGGACGACGCCACGTACGCGACCCACGTCACCGCGTGGACCGCCGCCCTCGAAGCCGCGGACGCGGCCAGCGCCGACGTCCTCCTGCTCCATCACCTCACCCCGATGAACGAGGCGGCGGCGATGGCCGCGCCCGGCGTCCCGATCGTCGGCCACCTGCACGGCACCGAACTGGCGATGCTCGACCGCATCGACGCCGGAGCGCCCGCCGGCTGGACGCACGCCGACGCGTGGGCGCGGCGCCTGCGCCGCTGGGCTGCGGCGTGCCACCGGCTCATCGTGCCCACCACCGCGGCCCGCGATCGCGCGGTGCGGCTGCTCGGGGTCGACCCCGCCGTCTGCGTCGTCGTCGCCAACGGGTTCGACCCGGCGCTCTTCCGGCCCGAGCCCGTCGACCGCGCCGCGTGGTGGCGGCGCACCCTCGTCGACGATCCGCACGGCTGGCGGCCCGGCGACGAGCCGGGCAGCGTCGCCTACACCGCGGAGCACGTCGCGCGGCTCGACCACGCCGTCGTGTTGCTCGCCGTCGGCCGCTACACCGCGGTCAAGCGGTTGGGCCTGCTCATCGACGCGTTCACCGCCGCGAGGAAGCGCACCCGCCGCGATGCCGCGCTCGTGATCCTCGGCGGCCACCCCGGCGAGTGGGAGGGCGAGCACCCCGCCGACGCCGTGCGCCGCGCCGGCTCGCCCGACATCTTCCTCGCGGGCTGGCACGACCACGACGCGCTCGGCGGCTTCTTCAACGCCTCCGACGTGCAGGTGCTCGCGTCGGTCGACGAGCAGTTCGGCCTGGTCCTCGTCGAGGGGATGGCGTGCGGGCTCGCGCCGATCGCCGTCGACCGCGCGGGGCCCGCCACGATCGTCGAGGACGGCCGCACCGGCTGGCTGGTCGAACCGGACGATGGGCCGGCCTTGGCCGCCACGATCGTCGACGCGGTCGATGGCGGCGAGGAACGCGCGCGCCGGGGCATCGCCGCGCGGCAGGAGGCCCAGAAGCGCTGGGGATGGCCGGGGCTCGCCGGCCAGGTGGCGGCGGTGCTGGCGTCGGCGCGCGCGGCACCGGGCGTGCCCGCGCCCACGCGGATCTAAGGCGCGTTGGCCTCGAGGAGATCGAGGAACACGCGTGGGGTGTAGACCGGGACGAGCTGCGCTTCAAGGGTGAGCAGGTGCGCGTCCCCCGATACGAGCAGCGCCCGCTCGGAGGCCGCGATCGCGATGAGATAGTCGTCCGCGGCATCTTCGCTCCGAAAGCGCAGATCGACGGCGGCGT
Source organism: Solirubrobacteraceae bacterium (assembly GCA_051306365.1). Lineage (GTDB taxonomy): Bacteria > Actinomycetota > Thermoleophilia > Solirubrobacterales > Solirubrobacteraceae > Svornostia. Next base: position 56,896 of record JBPPNC010000030.1, on the reverse strand, counting down.
CGGCGCAGGACGTGGCCGAACTCGCGAGCACTTGGACATAGGCGGTGGCCTGGTTCGCGTCGATGCGCTTGCGGAGCTTCGGGTAGTCCAGCGTCCGGGCGAGTTCGTCGAGCAGCAGGGGTGACACCAGCAGCTCGAACCGGCCCTCAAGCCAGCGCCGGAGGATCGTGGCAGGCGCGCCCCCGCGGGAGAGCAGCGCGGAGACGTGCACGTTGACGTCGAGAACCGCGCGCACGCTCTACGAACGACGGCGTGTCGCGTGCTGGGCCTCGACCGCGAGCTTCATCGCGTCGTCCTCGCGCATGTCGGCCTTCGCCCAGAGCTGGTCGAGGAGGTCGAGGCCGAGCTCACGGCGCAGCGCCTCCTCGATCACCTCGCTCTCGCCCTTCCCGGTGTGGGCGGCGCGCAGCTTCACCGCCCGGAGCACTTCAGGGTCGACCGACAGCGTTGTCCGGACCTTCGCCACATCTGCACCTTAGCATCATGATGCCAAGATGCAGCACTGTCAGCGGCGCCGGCCCCCGTCCTTCTTGCGCTTGGCCTTCGCCTTCACGAACGGCAGCACCTTCACCGTCCTCACCGACACCCTCGTCGGCTTCTTCCTGTTTCGCTTCTTGTCCTTGACCTTCTGCTTGGCCACCAGCGCGAGCTCCCCACGACAGGGGTCGCCGTCACAGCGCACCGGCACGATCAGTCGCCCGGCGCGGTCCAGCCGCACCGCGCTGACGCGCGGCCCGTGGTCGTGCGCTTCTGCGGCACCGTCGTCACCGGCGCAGGGGCCGGGGACGGCGCCGGGTTCGGCCGTGCCGCCCGGCAGCGCCTGCAGCGCGCCTGCGACGGTCGAGGTGTAGCAGCGGTAGGCCAGCGTCTCCAGGGTGTTGCCGGAGCTGTCCAGCGTCTGCAGGTCCATCGGGATGCCGAAGGAGTCGACGGCTGTGAGGTTCGCCACGCCCGGGTTGGTGAACTCGACCTTGTCGTTGCGGATCGGCGTGCCGGTCGTGGAGGCCCGCGCGGCGGCAGAACGAACGCGTGGCCCCCTACTCGGAGGCCGTGCCCGCCTCTGAAGGTGCTCTCAGCGCATCGAGGCCGCCCTGCAGGAAGACGAGCACTTCGTCCATCACCGCGATCGCCTGCTCGGGGCCGGACTCGTCCTCCTTGAGCTCGCGCAGGGACTCGAGCGCGGCGATGGCCGCGGCGCTCACCATGTTCGCCCGCAGCGAATCGGCGGCGACGTCGAGGTCGACGGCCACACACTCGGTGAGCAGTTCGTGGAAGCGGCCCATGTTCGCGCGCTCGTGCGCGTCGAGGGACGGCGTGTCGGAGATGAGGCAGCGGCGGCGCTCCTCGTCCAGACCGTCGCCGTTCTCCTCCGCGCGCGTGATCATCTCGACGATCCACGAGCGCAGTGCCTCGAACGCGGTCTGGTGCTCCGGACGTTCACGCAGGCGCGACGCGAAGTCGGTGAACATCTCGTCGAAGTCGTGGAAGACCACGGCCTCCTTCGACGGGAAGTACCCGAAGAACGTGCGCGGCGCGATGTCCGCCGCCTTGGCGATGTCGGCGATCGTCGTGGCGTCGAATCCGCGCTCGGCGAACAGGCCCATGGCGCAGCGGATGATCGTCTCGCGCGTCTGTGCCTTCTTGCGTTCTCTCAGACCCAGGGAATGCTGCATGTGACCACTGGGATTGTAACACTCGATGCAACATTGCGCGAGCCGTAAAGTTGCAGCAGGTGTGATATTCTGCCTCGCCATGTCTCGCATCCTCGCGCGGATCGCCCGCAACCTCACCCACCGTTGGAAGCGCGGTCTGCTCGCTGCGATCGCGTCGCTCGTCGTCCTCATCGTCCTCGCCGGCACCGCCAGCCCGGCTGCCGACGACTGGAACGTGCCGGGCACCGAATCGCAGGAGGCGATCGACCTCTTCCGCGCACACACCCCCGCGCTTGCGGGTGCGGACGCCACGCTCGTCTTCAGCGTTGAGGACGGCAAGATCACCGACGCCGCATCGAAGGCGGCGGTGACCAAGGCGATCGCCGAGGTCGAGGAGCTCCCGAACGTCGCGTCGGTCAACGACCCGTTCGGGCGGGACGCCCAGGTCTCGCGCGACGGCACGCTCGCCGCCGTCGACGTCCGGTACGGCATCGAGCGGAACGATGTCGAAAAGGAAGACGGCGTCGCGCTCGAGGAGGCCGCGCGCACCGCTGAGTCGGCCGGTGTCGACGTCGCCCTGCGGGGCACCGTCATCGACGCCAGCCAGCAGCAGGAGGCGCCGGTCGGCGAGCTCATCGGCGTCGCGCTGGCGATCATCCTGCTCACGCTGCTCTTCCGCTCGCTCGCCGCGATGGGCGCGACGATCCTCGGCGCGCTGCTCGGCGTCATGGTCGGCCAGCTGCTGCTCGCGATCCTGGCCAAGCCGCTCGGCCTGCCCGAGTTCGCCTCGACGATCGCGGTGATGCTCGGCCTCGGTGCGGGCATCGACTACTCGCTGCTCATCATCGCTCGGTTCCGCGAGCAGGTCGCGGCGGGCGATTCCGTCCGCGACGCGTCCGGCAAGGCCGCCGCCACCGCCGGCTCGGCGGTCGTCGCCGCGGGCCTCATCGTCATGGTCGCCATCGCGGGCCTGCTCGTCATCGGCATCCCGATGATCGGCAAGATGGGCATCGGCGCCGCCATCGGCGTGGGCGCCGTCGTCGTGTCCGCGCTGACGTTCCTGCCGGTGATGATCGGGGCGTTCGCCAAGTGGCTCAAGCCCAAGAGGCCCGAGCACGTGATGTCCTCCAGCGCGTTCGAGCGCTGGGGCACGATCGTCACCGAGCGGCCGTGGCTCTCCATCGCCGCGGGCGTCCTGATCCTGCTGGTCTTTGCGTTCCCCATGACGAACCTGCGCCTGGGCCAGCCCGACGACGGCAACGAGCCGGAGGAGAAGACCCAGCGCGTCGCCTACGACCGGCTGAGCGACGCGTTCGGCGTGGGCTCGAACGGCCCGTTCCTGCTCGCCGTCGACACGCCGAAGGGCGACGCCGAGACCGAGCAGCAGCTCGCCGCGATTGTGACGGCCGTCGAGGGCACCCCGGGCGTCGCCACCGTGACACCGCCGGCGCCCAGCGAGGACGGCGAGATGGCGACGATCACCGCGATCCCGGAGTCCTCGCCCCAGGACGAGAGGACCACCGACCTGCTGGACACCCTGCGCGGCGAGGTGCTGCCCGCCGCGACGGAGGGCACGCCGCTGAGGGTCTATGTCGGCGGCAACACCGCGGGCTTCGTCGACTTCTCCGACAAGACCGCAGCGCGCCTGCCCGTCTTCATCGCGGTCGTCATCGGCCTGTCGGTCCTGCTGCTGATGATGGCGTTCCGCTCACTGCTCATCCCGCTCGTGTCGGCTGTCTTCAACCTGCTGTCGGTCGGCGCGGCCTATGGCGTGGTCACCGCGGTGTTCCAGGACGGCATCGGCGCGGGCCTCATCGGCGTCGACAGCGGCATCCCGATCATCTCGTTCATCCCGGTGATGATGTTCGCGATCCTGTTCGGCCTGAGCATGGACTACAACGTCTTCCTGCTCAGCCGGATGCACGAGGCCTACAACGAGGGCGACAGCCCGCGCCAGTCGGTCATCCACGGCATGGCCAACATCGGCAAGGTCGTGCTGTTCGCCGGCCTGATCATGGCGTCCGTGTTCCTCGCGTTCGTCCTGACCGACGACGTCATCTCGAAGATGTTCGGTGTCGGCCTCGGCATGGCGATCCTCATCGACGTGCTGTTCGTGCGGCTCATCGTCGCGCCCGCGGTCGTGTATCTGCTCGGCGACAAGGCGTGGTGGCTACCCGGCTGGCTCGACCGGATCCTGCCGAACATCTCCCTCGAGGGGCACCTCGAGGAGGGCGTCGACGAGCGGGAGAAGGTCCCGGCTTAAGCGGCCGGGGGCTGCTCGATCGCGATCACGTTGTATGGCTCCAGCCCCGCCGCCGCGCACGCGCCGGTGGGCTTGAGCAGCCCGCGGTAGGGCACGCCGCGCAGGTTCAGGAGCCGGTCCAGCGGCCCGTCGACGTCGAGCCAGAACACGACGAACCGCCGCCCGAGCTGGTTGAAGTACGCCGCGTTGGGATCCCGTCCGCTCTGGCCGTGGAACGCGAAGTGGATGGGGTGGGAGACCGGGGTTCCGATCGGCACGATGTGGCGCTGGTGGTACGTGCCCTCCGGCCTGCCCGTGAGCGTCGCCGGGAAGCTGATGCCGGAGTACGTGAACGTGGGGAGGTACTCGCCTGGGGCCTCGGTGGTCGGCGCGAGCGTGTAGGAGATGCGCGGCTCGGTCCGCGAGCACGCGGTCTGCACGAACCCGAACGCCCCCTGCGTGGCGGTGCCCCGCTCGATCCACTGCTCCCACGAAGGGGCGGTGGTCACGCGCAGCTTCGTGACCCGGGCGGCGTCGGCGGCCGGCGCGCTCACGCCGGTGATCGCGAGGAGTGCGAGGACGACCGGGAGGCGGCGCATGCGCGCGACCGTAGCCCGCCCGCCGTCGTGCGCCATCCGAGGAAACCCCGGACCAGGAAATGGTCCGACGGCATCGATCGATCAGCCAGCGCCGTCCGGGGACGGCGCGGGCCCGGCGCGCTGACCGTCAGCGTGATGGGGTCGCCGCCGCAGCTCGACTGGACGTTGTCCGCCGGCTTCCAGCTGATCTGGTTGCCGGTACTCGGGCTTGCGGCCGGTCGCGTTTGTTGAACGTGACATGCGTACCAACGGCGCACGCACCGGTTCGCTATGCGGGCGGGGGCGCGACCGCGAGGACGTTGTAGGTGGCAAGCCCCGCCGCCGCGCAGGCACCGGCGGGCTTCTTCACGCCGCGGTAGTTCACGCTGCGCCAGTTCAAGAAGACGTCGCCGGGCGCGCGCGTGTCCACGTTGAACGCCAGGACCCAGCGCCCGACCTGGTTCATGGGCGTGTTGTCCGGGTCGCGGCCGGCCTGCCCGTAGAAGGCGTCGTGCATGAGGATCGACACGGGCCCGAACGGCACTTCGTGCTGCTGCGCGCCACCGCCGAGTTGCTTGCCGAGCGTGAGCGGGAACATGACGCCGACGTAGTTGACCGACACGGGGCCGAGGTACGTCGCGGGCTCTGATGTGCGCGTGAGCGTGTAGGAGATCCGCGGCTCGGTGCGCGAGCAGCCGGTCTGCTCCCAGATGCCCAGATGCCCTTCGCGCAGCGTGTCCTGCTCGATCCACTGCTCCCAGGACGGCGCAGCCGTGACTCTGAGCTTGGTGACACGCGCGGCGTGCGCACCGGGCGCGCTCGCGGCGGTGAGCGCGACGACGGTCAGCGCGAGGACGAGGCGGCGCATGCACGCGAACCTACGCCTGGCGTCCCGCTCTGCCATCCGGGGAAATCCCCCACCGAAGAGGGGTAGGCTGCCGAGCATGACCCGTGGCTCGCTCCTCGCCCTCCTCGCCGCCGGGCTCGCGCTGGGCGTCGCGGCAGCCGCCGCGCCGGCCGCCACATCCTGGTGCTCGGAGAGCGGCGACCAGTGCTGGGGCACGAACCTCCCGAACCACGGCAGGGGCGAGTACGAGCTGGAGTCGCCGGGACCTGAACCGAGCACCTTCCGCGTGCGGTAGTGCGCCTGCTACTGAACATCATCTGGTTCGTCTTCGGCGGGTTGTGGCTCGCCCTGGGCTACGCGCTCGCGGCGCTGATCTGCTTCATCCTCATCATCACGATCCCGTTCGGGGTCGCGTCGCTGCGCATCGCCGTCTATGCCCTGTGGCCCTTCGGCAAGACCGTGGTCCGGCGCGGCGACGCGGGCATCGCGTCGGCGGTGGGCAACGTGATCTGGGTGATCCTCTTCGGGTGGTGGCTCGCCCTGGGGCATCTCATCACCGGCGTCGCGATGTGCCTGACGATCATCGGCATTCCGCTGGGGCTGGCGAACTTCAAGCTCATCCCCGTGGCGTTCCTGCCGCTCGGGCGGGAGATCGTCGAGTCCGACGACCCCCGCGCGATCGGCGTCGGGTGACCGCTCCCTACCCGTCCACCGCGTAGATCCGCCACGCGCCTGTGACGCCGCGCAGCTCGCGCTCGCCGCGCTCCTGCCGCCAGCCCGCCGACGCCGTCGCCGAGCGTCTTGACCATCCGGCCGCGGCGGCGTTCGACCTCCGCGCGCATGAGCTCGTCGTGGCGCTCGAGGAGTTCGCGCCACGAGCGGTCGCCCAGCCGCGCGGCGTGGCCGGTGGAGTCGACGATGTCGGTGAACAGGACCGTCGCAAGCACGCGGTCGCTCTCCACCGGGCGGCGGTATCCCGTGAGGAAGTGCTCGATCTCCGCGAGTGCGGATTCGGTGTCGCAGATCGCAAGAAGGTTGTCGCGCCCGGGCAGCTTCTTGAACGTCGCGTCGGGCAGGTGCTCGGCGACGTACTGCAGGCGCCATGCCGGGCAGCGTACGCGCGCTACGCGGCGGCGCGCAACGGCGGCCCGTCGTCCTCGGCCCGCGGCGGGCCGGGCAGCAGCCGCCCGCCGGCGACGGGGGTGTTGCGGATCATCGTCGGCAGCAGCGGCAGGAGGACGCGCTTGACGTACTCGGCGCCGCCGCGGCGCATGACCTCGCGCGCGGGATCCCACGACAGCCCGTAGCCGCGGCGGATCTTCGGCGGGAGCGATCCGATGACGACGAAGTTCACCGCCTCGACGAGCCAGCGCATGTAGAGCGGCGCGGGCGGGTTGAAGACGACGGCCTTGCCGAGCTCCGCCGCGCGCGGCGTCACCCACAGGTCGCCGCTGGCGAACATGCCCGCGTAGTAGTCGTCGAAGTCCTCGATCGTGCGGGGCATCTCGTCGTCGGCCAGGCCGAACAGCCGGCCGACGACGCGGAAGTCCTGCCACAGCGCGTCGCGTTCGTCGCGGTCCAGTCCGCCGACGTACAGGCGGTAGATCAGCTCCGCGGATTCGAACAGCGGGGCGAGCGTCCACAGCAGGTAGTGCGGGTCGTCGGCCGCGTACGGCGTCCCGGCGGGGAAGCGTCCGGCGGGTTCGGGCAGCACGCCGTTGATGCGGCTGTGCACGCGGCGCACCCGCTCGGTCTGGGCGTCCGCGTCCTCGCGCCGGCCGAAGTAGATGGTGTTCATCACCGTCGCGGTGCGTGCGAGCCGGCGGTGCGGGTCGCCCATGCCGGTCGTCCGGTCGTAGAAGCCCTCGAACATCACCGGGTGCGCGGCCTGCAGCAGGAGCGCCCGCGCGCCCGAGAACGCCACGATGAGCTCACGGCTGACGATCCGGATCGGGCTGTCGTCCTCGAAGTACCCCTCGCCGGGGGCGGCGGCGCGGAACGGGATGGGCGTGAAGGTCGGAGGGGCGGCCATGTCCTCACGGTACGGACGAGTGGGCGCGAGGGACGAAGTCCGTGCAAGCATCCCGCGCATGTCCCCCCGAGAGCCCATGACCCGCACGTACCGGGTCGCGATGTCCGTGTGCAGCCCGATCGTCCGCAACTGGGGGCGCCTGCGGGTGACCGGCCTGGACACGCTGCCGCCGTCGGGCCCGCTGCTGCTGGCCGGCAATCACGACAGCTACTGGGATCCGGTGGCCGTCGGCGTCGCCGGTCTGCAGCACCGTCAGATCCGGGCGCTCGCGAAGGCCGAGCTGTGGAAGCTCCACGGCCTGAACTGGGTGCTCAACGGCATGGGGCAGATCCCGCTGAACCGCGGGGCCGGCGACGCGCACGCGTTCGACCGCGCCGTCGAGGAGCTCCGCGCCGGGGCGTGCATCGGGATCTTCCCGGAGGGCACGCGGTCGAAGGGCAAGGAGCTACGCGCCCGCAGCGGCTTCGGCCGGCTGGCCGAGCTGGTGCCCGAGGCGGAGATCGTGAGTGTCGCGATCCTCGGCACCACCGACATCCCGCGGTTCCCCACGCGGCCGTCGGTCGAGGTGCGCTTCTTCCGCCCGGCCGGCGGCGGGATGCAACCCGGTGAGGACGCGTCCTCCTTCACCGCCCGGCTGGTCGCCGAGATCCGCGAGCAGGCGCCGCGGGTGGCGTGCGGCCGCAAGCCGGAGCCTGCGGCCGCCGCGTAGAGGCCGCGTTACGCGCGAAGGCCGTCGCCGCCAAGCAGCTCAACGACTCGACATCAAGGAGCGCACGCCGCCGGGCCTCTCGTGAGGTGAATCACCTCACGCGGCTCCTGGCTGGCCAGCCAACTATGCTCCTGGTCATGGCGGACCTGGAGTGCGACGCGTCGGCGATCCCGGCGAACGTCGGCGTGGACCCGTCCCCGACGATCACCGCGATGGCTGAGCGGTTCGCCGCGCGGGAGGCGGCGCGCGGCGCGGATTCCGCCGCCGACCCGGCGAAGATCGAAGCATGAGCGGCGTCGTCACCGATCTCGCGGGCATCCCCGGGGTGCCCGAAGCCGCGCTGACCCCCGAGGTCGCGGCGGGCCTTCCGCTGACCAGCCCGCCCGGGCCGTGGGCGCTGCGCCTGAACTCGATCCTGTGGCTCCACCACGCAGGCGCCGGGGCGGTCGATGCCGTGCCGCCCGTGCTGCGCGGCCGTCACCTGCCGTTCACCGCGGGCGGGTTCGTCCGCTACCTCGACACGCCCGTCGGCCCGTACAGCGAGGTGTTCGGCTCGCCGGTCACGCTGCTGCCGCGGGGCGTGCCGATGGGGACCGTGCCGTTCATGGTCGTCGACTCGCTGGCGTCGGTCCGCGGCGGCCGGGAGAACTGGTCGCTGCCCAAGACGATGGGGACCTTTGCGTGGGAAAGCGACCACGAGGTGCGCGCGCACGGGGACAGTCCTGCCGGCGCCTGGAGCGTGAGCGCACGCGCGCGGCCTGTCGGCCCGCCGTTCCCGCTCTTCGCACCCGCGTGGAACCGGCAGTCGACCCCGGACGGCCGGGTGCTGCGCACCGGCGCCCGCCTGCGCGCCATGGCCCGCATGGCGACGGTGGACGTGACCTCCGAGGGTCCGTCGCTCCCTGCGTGGCTACTGTCCGGCCAGCACCTCGGGCTCGTCGTCCGCAGCGGACGGATGCGCTTCGGGGCGGCTCGGGTGCTGCGGTGAGCGGTTCGAGGCCGGCGGGATACGGGGGATCAACCTGGCTCGAGGAGCGCTACGTCGGTTCGACCTGCTCGCCCAGCCAGCGCCAGAACGCCACCCCCGCCGGGCTGCGCGGACCGTCCGCCAGCCGTACGGCGTGCAGCTCGCGGGTGAGCTCGATGCCCGCGATCGGGAGGGCGCGGAGTGACCCGGCGTCCAACTCGGCGGCGACGACGAGGGTCGACAGCAGCGAGAACGTGCGGGCATTGAGCGCGTGCTTGGCCCCGAACGAGCTCGCCATCTCGAGCTGCGGCGTGAGCGTCACCCCGGCCGCCCCGAGCGCCGCGGTCACCACGGCTCGGACCCCCGAGCCCTCCTCGCGCGCGATGTAGCCACACGCGTGCAGGTCGCCTGCGCGGACGCCGCGCCGGAGGGCCCACGGGTGGTCCGGGGTGACGACGACGAGGATCTCGTCCCGCTGCAGCGCCCGTCGCTCGAACCCGTCGAGCGGGTCGAGGCCCTCCACGAAGCCGATCTCGGCGCGATGGTCGCGCAGTGCCTCGAGCACCGCGGGCGAATTGATGACGTCGACGAGCGGGCGGATCGTCTCGTCGGTGGCGCGAAAGCCCATGAGCCACCCTGGGAGCAGCACCTCACCGATGGTCTGGCTTGCGGCCAGGCGCAGCCGGCGTCCGGCGCCGGATCGGTGCGTGGCCAGCGCGTCCTCGGCGTGCCGTAGCGCGGCGAGTGCCTGCCGCGCCTCCGGATAGAGGACGCGACCCGCCTCCGTGGGCCGCAGTCCCCGGGCGTGGCGTTCGAACAGACGGACGCCTGCGCGGCGCTCCAGCGCTTGGATCCGCTTCGTCGCGGCGGACTGCGTGAGCTCCAGCGCCTCGGCGGCTCCGTGGACGGTGCCGGTCTCGACGGCGGCCACGAACGCGGCGAGCCCCGGGCCAGGCAGCGGATCGGCGGGCGACGGCATCGCTGCATCCTCGCAGGTCATTCCGAAACGGAATCGCAGCGGCGACATCGGACTGGCGGTGCTGATGGTCCACGTCGATGATCGCTCGCGTGCTCCGCGACCACGGCCCCACCTGGTTCACCTGCGTCATGGGCACCGCAGCGGTGGCGGTCGCGGCGGCCGTCCTGCCCGTCGGCGGCGTGGTGTCCGAGGCCATCGCGATCGCGCTGTGGTCCGTGTCACTCCTGCTGCTCGTCGGGCTGGGCACGGCGGCGCTCGCGGGGTGGCAGCGCGGCCACCGGTCATTGCGCGCCGACGCGCTGGACCCTGCCGTCGCACCGCTCCTCGCCGCGCCGCCGATCGCCGTCCTGACCGTGGCGACGAGCACCGCGCTGTCGGGTGGAGCCGTCCTGGGCGAGCAGGCCGCGCTCGCACTCGCCGCGGTCCTCTGGGTTGCCGGGACGTGCAGCGGCCTGGCCGTCGCGGTCGTGGTCCCTGCGGCGAAGTTCACCCGCCACTCGCTACGTGCGGAGACCTGGATGGCGACGTGGATCCTGCCGACGGTCCCGCCGCTCGTCGCCGCCGGGGGTGCCGCGCTGCTGCTGCCGCACCTGCCCGTCGGCCAGTGGCAGCTCACGCTGCTCGTCGGCGGGTGGGCCATGCTCGGCGCGACCCTCGTCGCGACGCTCATCGGGATCGCGATGCTCTGGGCGAACCTCGCGTTCCACCGGGTCGGCGAAGCGGCTGCCACGCCGACGGTGTGGCTGGTGCTCGGCCCGCTCGGGCAGACGGTCACGGCCGCGGAGCTGCTCGGCGAGGCCGGGGCGGGTGTGCTGCCCGCGCAGTACGGCGACGGGCTGCAGGTCGCCGCGCTGGCGGTGGGGCTGCCGCTCTGGGGCTTCGCGCTGCTGTGGCTCGCGATCGCCGCGATGCTCACCGCGGACGTGGCCCGGGGTCACCTGCCGTTCACCCTCGGCTGGTGGGGATTCGTCTATCCGCTCGGCACGCTCACGGTGGCGACGGCGCTGCTCGGCGGCTCGACCGGCGCGGTGCTGTTCGAGACCGTCGCCGTCGCGCTGTTCGTCGCGCTCGCCGTCGCGTGGGTGGCGGCCGCCGGCGGCACGCTGCGGGGCCTGGCTCGAGGCGACCTCCTCGGTGCGCCCGCACCCGCTGAGATACTCGCGCCATGAGCCTCGACGGTTGGGATGTGATCCTCTGGCTGCACCTGCTGTGCATGGCGCTGTTCGTGGGCGGGCAGCTGTTCATCGCGCTCGCGGTGGTGCCGGTCTTCCGCGCGCAGGGCGGGCGCGAGGGCCCGGCGCACGAGTGGATGGTCCCGATCGCGCGGCGCTTCGGCTGGGCGTCGCTCGGCGCGCTGGCGATCCTGCTCGCCACGGGCATCGCGATGGCGTCGCACTTCTCGCTGTGGGACGAGACCGCGCTGAACGTCAAGCTCGGGCTCGTGGGCGTCGCGATCGGCCTGACCGCGGTGCACGTGTTCGCCGCAAAGGGCGCGAACCACGCGCTCCAGGCGCTGATCCTGCTGGATTCACTGGCGATCGTGCTCGTGGCGACCGCGCTGTAGCTGTGTCCGGGCGCCGGCTCACCCGCCGCGTGATCGTTGTCGGCGCGGGCTGCGCGAGGTCACCGGAGCTCGACGGCGAGGCCGCGATGGTCGCCGCCGTGACGCGGCGCGCGGGCCGGGAGATGGCGTGAACGGTCAGTCCGTAAGACTCCCCGCACCGGCTGTTGCGGTTGACAATCCGTCGCCCGCGGCGTAGACCACCTCCCACCCTTCGGAGCCTCCTGCCATGCCCCGCCCTCTCGTGACCGTCGCGGCGGCCGCCGCCCTGCTCTGCGTCTTCGCCGCCGTCGCGTTCGCGAAGACCGTCACGGGCACGGAGAAGAGCGAGGAGCTGCGCGGAACGGCGTCCGCTGACGCGATTGAGGCGCGCGCGGGCAACGACCGGCTCCTGGGCCTCGGCGGCGACGACCAGCTGTTCGGCGAGCGCGGGAACGACCGGATCATCGGCGCCGACGGCGCGGACAGTCTGTTCGGCGGGTCGGGTAACGACAAGCTCGAGGGCGGCGCGGACGACGACATCGCGTCGGGCGAGGCGAACAACGACCGCGTCAACGGTGACGCGGGCAACGACAAGGTCTTCGGGAGTGACGGGAACGACCGCCTCAACGGCGGGCTCGGGGACGACACGGTCGATGGCGGCACCGGCAACGACCGCGTCATCGGCGGGCCGGGGAAGGACACCCTGCGCGGTCGCGCGGGCAAGGACCGGATCGAGGCCCGCGACGGGCGGGTCGACCAGGTCGACTGCGGGCCGGGTCAGGACCGCGCGACCGTGGACGAGGTCGATGTGATCGCGGGCGCGACGGCGGACGCGCCTGAGGGTAACTGCGACGGCATCACGACGTCGGGCTAGCGACGGGCGACCCAGCCCTCCGCCATGGCCATCTACAACGACATCGGCGGCCGTGACGCGGTCCCGGTCACGCGGACGCCGGGCCGGTCGGGCACGAGCTCGACCAGCAGCCGGCTCGGGCGGCCCATCTCGACGCCCTGTTCGATGACGAACGACGCGGGCGCCGTCAGCGCTCCCCGCGCGCGCAGGTAGCCGCCCAGGGCCGCGGCGGCGGCTCCCGTCGCGGGATCCTCCACGACGCCGCCTGGCGGGAACGGGTTGCGCGACCGGAACACGGTGGGCTCGCGGCGGTGGATGAGCTGCAGCGTGACGAGGTCGTGCGCGAGCATGAGCTTGCGGGTGCCGTCGTAGTCGTAGTCGAGCTCCGCGAGCGTGGCCGCGTCGCGGACGGCGAGGATGAGGTGCCACGCGCCCGCGTAGGCGAAGGCGGGAGGGAGCGACGGGTCGAGGTCCTCCGCGCGCCATCGCAGCAGCGCCAGGATCTCAGTGAGGAAGCCGTCAGGCAGCGGCTTGGTCGCGGTCGGCACGGAGGTGAGCGTCGCGGTGATGGCGCCGTCGGCGTCCTGGGCGGTCTCGATCCCGATCTCTCCGGCCGCGGTGGCGAACGTGAACGGACCGGCACCGTCGCGCTCGGCGACGGCTGCGGCGATCGTCGCGTGCCCGCAGAACGGCACCTCGGCCTCGGGGCTGAAGTACCTGACGGCGGCGGACCGGTGGCCGGCGGTCGCGACGAACGCGGTCTCGGAGTACCCGATCTCGGCGGCGATGCGCTGCATCTCGGCGGGCTCCGGGTGCGCGTCGGCGAGCAGCACTCCGGCGGGGTTGCCGCCGCGGCCGGCATCGGTGAAGGCGCTGAGCCGCTGAACCGGCATGGCGGCTACGAGACGGTGCGGCGGAACAGGAAGAGGCAGACGATCGCGACGATGATCGCGACAAGGGGGATCGCGCCCCCGATGACGCCGACGATGGCGAGCACGATGCCGACGGCCGCAACGACGGCGGCAACGCCGCCGCCGACGACCAGGCGGTACGCGCGCGCCTCACGGGCGGCGCGGGGTGAGCGGTTTCCTCGACGTTCCAGATCGGCCATGACCGGAGGGTAGATGGCGGACATGACCGGTGCACTTCTTGGACTGGCACTGGTGCGGGATGGTCGGCCGACCGCCGACCGCTCACCCAAGGCCGGCAAGAGCGTGCCGGCCGGGAAGAGTCCGACTGCAAGCAGGAGGGGCCGATCGTGAAGTTCACGGTCAAGGAGCCAGCCGCGCCCCGAGGCCGGTCCAGCGGGTGCCCCGGACCCCGCGCGCCAACGCGAGATCCAGCGCCCGCTCCTCGGCCACCACGACGCAGGCGCGCTGCGCCCTCGTGATCGCGGTGTAGAGCCAGTTGCGGTTCAGCGGCCGCGCGGCCGCGGCGGTGAGCACGACGATGACGCCCGGGAACTCCGACCCCTGTGCCCGGTGCGCCGTCATGGCGTACGCGGGCCGCAGGCGGTGCGCGAGCTTCGCGCTGATCGCGTTGCGCGTGCCGTCCTCGAACGCCAGGCGCAGCCGGGCTCCGCCCCGCTCGAGGCCGTCGAGGCGCAGCAGGTCGCCGTTGACAAGCCCCTGCTCGCGGGCGTTGAGCGTCTGCAGCAGCTTGTCGCCGACGCGCAGCTTCGTGTCCGGCACCGGCTTTCCCTCCGGGTTGAGCAGGTGCTGAAGCTGCCCGTTGAGCAGGTCGAGCTCGTGGTTCGTGGGAGCGAGGACCTGGATGCCCCACACCGGGTCGACGTTCAGGTGCCGCGCCATCCCGCCGGTCGCCAGCTCAATCGCGCGCGTGTGTACCGCGGACGCCGACGGCTGCAGCGACAGCCAGAAGTCGCGGGGCGCGCCGTCGGGCAGGTCGGCGACCGGGCGCTCACCCTGCAGCACCCGCCGTGCGACGACCGGGATGACGCTGTCGCTCGCCTGGCGCTTTATCTCCGTCAACGCAAAGATCGGCGCCCCCGGGTGGTCGACGATCGCCTCGAGCACGTCGCCGGGGCCGACGGGCGGCAGCTGATCGGCGTCGCCGACCAGCACGAGATGGGTGTCCGCGCTCAGGCACGCCAGCAGCATCACCGCGAGCTCGCACGTGAGCATGGATGCCTCGTCGCACACGAGGACGTCGAACTCCTCGTCCGGCCCGGCGCCACCCAGCCGGGCGTCGGACCGGGTGGTGACGTCCCAGGGCTCGCCATCCTCGGGCGGGGTGACCTTCGCGAGCGAGTGGATCGTCTGTGCCTCGCGCAGCGTGGTCTGCGAGAGCCGCCGCGCCGCCTTGCCGGTGGGCGCGCACAGCCCGACGCGCAGCTCGTGGCGCTCGGCGACCTGCACGATCTCGCCGATGAGCGTGCTCTTGCCGGTCCCCGGCCCGCCGACGATGACCGTCAGCCGTCCGGCGAACGCGGCATGCACGGCGGCGCGCTGCTCGTCGGTGAGGAAGTCCGCGAGCTCCTCGTCGCGCACCGGGTCGGCGACCTCGGCCTCCGCGAGCGTGCGGAACGCCTCGGCGATCTCGTCCTCCTGCGTGGCGAGCAGCTGCGGCTGCACGAACGTGTCGGCCACGCGGATCGCGCCCCGTTTGCGCAGCGCCGTGAGCGTCTCCTCGCCGCCGTCGGCGCCGAGCTCGCGCACGCGCAGCGCGAGTTCAGCGGGCGGCATGCCGGTGTGCCCGCTGCGCGCAGCGTCGCGCAGCACGGCGATGACCGCGGCCTGGCTGCGCCGCGCCGGATCGGGGTCGGGCACGAGGTCGTCGACGGCCGCCAGCGGGACCTCGTAGCGCTCGGCCAGCAGGTAGGGATCCTCCATCGCCTTCTCCGCGGCTCGCGTGCCGCCGCGGGCGCAGATCGCCGGGACGAGGCGCCCCAGCCCGCGCGGCTGCAGCCACGTCCGCAGCCGGCGCAGCGCCAGGCGCCGCTTCCAGTCCATGGCCGCCGCGGCGGCGTGCCGATCGGTCATTCCCGCGGCGGTGAAGACCGCGAGGGGATCCTCGTCGATGTACGCCAGCGGGTCACCGTCGCCGGCGGCGTCGAGCAGCGCATGGAGCTTGCGAGGGGTGACGTGCGGCGTCAGCGCGAGGTAGGCCTGCACGGCGTCGGGGGCGCGCAGGTCGTCGGGCAGTGCGCGGTCGACGCGCAGCTGCTCGCCGTAGCGGTCATGCTTGGCCCACGTGCCCTCGAGCAGCGCGATCTCGCGCACCTGCAGCTCGCCCATCCGGCCGAGCGCGGTGGCTTCCCGGCCGTCGGCCAGCCGCAGCTCCGCGATGCGGAAGCCGCCCTCGCCGCTGTGGACGAAGCGTTCGATGCGTGCGCGCTCACGCACGCGCGGGGAGGATGTCGTCGAGGGCGGCGAGATCGCCATGCATCAGATCATGCGCGACGGTTCGGCGGCGGCCGGGCGATTGCGCCGAATCGTCACGAAGGTGCCTGCGTCCAGCTGCGAGTGAGGTGCCGGCCTCCGCAGACCTCGCACGCGTAGACCGAGGCGTGGGGTCCGCGGCCCGGGCTTCGGGTGGCGGCGCGCCATGGGCGAGTCACGGTACGGAGTCGAGAGCCGAACGGTCATCCGTGGTCGCTCCAGCGACCCACGACGACCGTTCGGCGGACCAGGTTCGTCGCCGGCTGTCCGTGATCCGGCACCAACCCCCTGAAGCTGTTAAGTCGTGGCGATGGCCACCACCGCGGTGCGTGTCGCCCCGGAGATCGCGATCACGCTGCGGCCGGAGGGCTCCCTGCCGAGGGTCCTGCTTCGCCGCGCTCGCTGACCGACCGCGGGAGCACGACCACCGGGCACGGCGCGTCGCGGAGCAGGCCATGGCTCACGCCGCCGAGCAGCACCGCACCGAGCGGCCCGTACTCGCGCGAGCCGAGCACGATCAGGTCGAGGTTCTCGGCGGCCGCGGCGAGGGCCTTGGTCGGCGAGCCGTGGAGCATCTCGCCGCGCGCCTTCGCCCGCGGGGGCGCTTCGGCGACCGCCTCGTCGAGGACACGCTGGCGCGCCGCCACCAGCGATGCCTGCATGTCCTCGCGCAGCATCACCTCCGCCGACGGGTAGAGGCCCGTGCTCAGCGGTTCGGCGACGGTGAGCACGCGCAGCCAGCCGTCGACGGCGATCGCGAGATCGGCCGCCCAGCGCAGCGCCGCGCGGGACTCCGGGCCCGCGTCGTAGGCGATGCCCACCTCGCGCAGACCGTCCTTCGGCGTGAACCCGCGGGGCGCGACGGCGACGGCGCACGGTGAGCCCTGCGCGACCCGCTCGGCGGTTCCGCCCAGCAGGGCCCGGCCGATCCGGCCGCGGTGCGACGAGCCGAGCACGAGCAGATCGACGTCCTCGGCCTCGGCCAGCGCGTGCAGCGCTCGCGGCGCCGAGTCGTCGCTGGGCAGGTGCTGGTGCACGGCGATCCCGTCGGTGGCCTGCGAGATCGCCCCGTCGAGGATCTCCTGCCCGGCCTCGCGCAGCGCGCCGGTGAGGTCGGCGCCGTAGATCATGGTGTTGCCCGTCCCCGGGAGCACGTGGGCGACGTGCAAGGTGCCGCCGAGTGCGCGGACGAGCGCGGCGCCGAGCGCGACGGCGTCGGCGCGCTGGGGGCTGGAGTCGATGCCGACCAGAACGTTCATGGGCGGCACCGTATCGCGGTTACCTCCGGTACTCGGGGTTGGGGTGATCGGGCTGCGAGAGGTCCCACTCGTCGGCGTTCGTCCCGTGGCCGGGGATGCCGCCTGCGTCGCGCAGCGTTCGCCCCATATGCAGGAGATTCCACGCCATGAAGACCGCGTTGCGGGTGGTCCACGCGTTGCGCTGGCCGCCGTGCTCGGGGTCGAGGTACGACGGGCCCGGACCGGCCTCGCCGACCCAGTACGTCTCGGCCTGCGGGGGCACGGTCAGTCCGATGTGCTGAAGCGCGTACAGCAGCTGCGCGTTGACGTGCTTGCCGCCGTCCTCGTTCCCGGTCGTCAGCACGCCGCCGACCTTGCCGTAGTACGACCACTGCCCGCGCTCATTCGTCTCGCCGGAGTACGCGTAGAGCCGCTCGACGATGACCCGGGTCAGCGAGCTCTGATCGCCGAGCCAGATCGGACCGGCGAGGATGATGATGTCGGCCGGCGCGACGAGCGAGCGGTAGATCTCGGGGAACTCGTCCGTGTCGTAGCCCTGCTCGGTCATGTCCGGGTACACGCCCGGCGGGATGGCGCGGTCGGCGGTCCGGACCTCGTCGACCCGCACGCCGACCTGCTCGAAGATCCGCGGGGGGTGGCGAGCAGGCCGTCGGTCTGGCTCGGCTCGGGTGAGCGCTTCAGCGAGCCGTTGAAGATGACGGCGCGCAGGTCGCCGTACTGCGCCGGCGCGCGTTCGCTGAGGCCGTCGATGAACTTGCTGGATAGGGGCGGGGATAGGCATGCACGGGAGTCTCCTCAGCCGTTCCGGCGTGACACGCCGGACAGACAAACGGGACCGTTCGCAACATTTGACACACGCCCGAACCGGCGCTACCTTCCCGCTACACGTCGTGTCACTACAAACCTGTGTGGCACGAGGCAGGGGGAGGTATCGCAGGATGACGCTGTTGCGCGAAGTACGCGCGCCCTTCGAGCTGCGCGCGTTGCTGGGGTCTGACGTCTGGCGGGGCCGGGGGGTTCCCCGTGGCGACGGATCGCCGGTGCTGCTCGTTCCGGGCCTGATGGCCGGGGACGAGACCCTGCGGCCCATGGCCGCCTGGCTCAAGCGACTGGGCTACCAGCCGCTGCGAGCCGGTATGCGCAGCAACGTCCGCTGCTCTGAGGAGAGCGCGAGCCGGCTGGAAGCCCGGCTCGAACGCGCGGTGCAGTCGGCGGGGCGGCGGGGACTGATCGTCGGGCATTCTCGGGGGGGAATGCTCGGACGGGTCCTCGCCGTTCGCCGCCCTGACCTCGTGGCGGGCGTCGTCACCCTCGGCACGCCGCATGACGCGGCGCTCGAGGATTTCCATCCTGTCCTCCAGCGGCAGATCGACGTGCTGCAGGCGTTGGGGGACGCCCGTCTCGGCGTGCTGTCGTCCAGATGCGGTATCGGGGCGCCCGGCCAGGCGTCGCCGGCCTTCGTGGGGGAAGGCTGCTGCGAGCGCTTCTGGTCCGATATGCGCGCCGCGTTGCCTGAAGAGGTGCGCGGCGCGTCCATCTTCTCGGAGACCGACGGGGTCGTCTCCTGGGAGGCCTGTCTCAGTGACGGGTTCCTCCCGATCGAGGTCGCCAGCTCGCACTGCGGGATGGCGATGCACCCCGAGGCCTTCGTCAAGGTCGCCGGCGAGCTGGCGAGCGCGGTTCGGGGGGACCGGGCTCGCCGTCGCAAGAACGGTGTGGTCAGTGGCGTGCGAGCGGTGACACCCATGCGGGTTCCCGCGCCGTTCGTCGTCTCCGTCCCGCCCGTCGCCGCCGGTGCGCGCGCCTGACGCAGTTCGACCGCGTCGCCGGCCCTGAGGGTCGTCGGCGCGGTCGCGCGCGCAGTCAGCGCGCGGCGCGGTATCGCCGCAGGACGGCCGGGGCGCCCTCGGCCACCGTGCGGGCGATCGTGCCGTCACGGTTGAGCGCCAGCGCCTCACCCTGACCTTCGAACAGCGCGGTCGGTGGTGAGCACGGCTCCCGCCGCAGCGTGGCGGTCAGCGCCTCGTCGGTGCGCCGCCGCCACACCGCCAGCGCGGTATACCCGCGCACCGCGACGGTCCGGCCGTCGGCGCTCACGTCCCCGGCGGTCGCCAGGACGACGTCGACCTCCGGGCCGCGGCGCAGCGTCGCCTCGCCGGGGAACGCCGAGGCCGGCACGCTGTACGCACGGGCACCGGTCAGCGCCTTCGCGACGATGACGAGCGTGCCGCGGCGCGGATCGACAAGGAGGGTCTCGGCGTCGCGCGGGCCGTCGGGATAGCGCAGGCGCAGGCGCTCGGCGGGCGCCGTCACGCCCGTGCCGAATGCGGGCTCGGGCACCCGGTAGACGTCGACGAACGGTCGCGCCCCGGCGTTGTCGCCGATGTCGCCGAGGTACAGGACGGCGCCTTCACCGGTCGGTGATGGGCCTGTCGCCATGTCCTCCCAGTCGAGGGCTTCCGCGCCGGGGACGGTCCAGCCGCCCGCCACGCTGCCGTCGGCGCGCAGCGCCCAGACCTGCGGGCCGGCGCCCGAATCCTCGTGGCTGTACAGCAGCCCGGGACGGGTGCGGCTCGCGACGAGGCCCGACAGCTCGTTCAGTGCGGCGTCCTGCACCCGGCCGGTCACCGCCTCGTCGAGCTTGCGGCACAGCGCGGGGACCGAGGGCGCGCGGGCCGCAGTGCGGGTCGTCGTCACGGTGGCGGGCGTGCGGGCCGCCTGCCGGTCGTCATCGCCGCCGAGCCAGCCGAGCGCGAGTGCCGCACCCGCGGTGGCGGCAACGACGACGGCGAGCAGGACGAATCCGAAGCGCACGCGCATCAGTGTGCCGCAGCACTACGCTGCATCCCGGCATGGGCGTGTATGTCGACGAGGCGATCTGGGAATGGCGCGGCCGCCGGTGGTGCCACCTCGTCGCGGACTCCGACGACGAGCTGCAGGCGTTCGGCGACCGCCTCGGGCTGGAACGCCGCTGGCTCCAGCATCGCCCGGCGCGCCCCTGGCTCGACCACTACGACCTGCACGAGGTCGCCCGCGACATCGCGATCGCGCTCGGGGCCGAGCCGATCACCCTGCGGGAAATGGCGCTCCACATCCGCGCGAAACGGGCGGTGTGGCGCGGCGCGGTGGCTGCATCGTCCAGCGTGCGCACGCGCACCTGATCACGGCCGGACTGCCTGGCCTCGTATAGCTCGGCCTGCATCACAGCTCGGCGATCCGCAGTTCCGGCGCGTGCCGGTTGAGCCGACCGGTGAGCGCGGCGATAGGGGCGTCGCTTCGGTGCGATCGCCGCCGCCGCACACCGACGTAGACTGCGCGAGTCGCCGGCTGGGACGTCCGGCGCCGAATGGAGGAGAAGAGATGGTGACGTTGCGCGCGGCCGGTGTGGCCGGTCTCGTCGCTGCCGCGGCGATCGTGCCGGCGTCGGCGTTCGGCGATCCGGCGGGTAAGAGCACGGTCGAGGAGACCATCGTCCGCAATGCGGGCAGCGGCTACGTCGAGCTCAAGCGCCAGGGCGGGGAGTCGCACGTCGTCCGCTCTGAGCTGGCGAAGCCGAAGTCGGGACGCGCCTCGCGGCGCAGCTCCCTGCTGATGTTCGCGCAGGTCACCGATCCGCAGGTCGTCGACGAGATGTCCCCGGGGCGCATCGAGCTCGTCGATCCGGCGGGTACCCCGCTGACCGCGGCGCACCGGCCGCAGGAGACCCTCGGCCCGCACGCCTTCGACGCAGTCGTGCGCAACCTCAACGCGAACCGCACGAGCACCATCAAGCCGGGGAAGGGGTCGCGCGGGAAGGTCGGCTTCGCGGTCAGCACCGGCGACCTCGCCGACAACCAGCAGCGCAATGAGACGGGCTGGGTGCGGACCATCCTCGAAGGCGGCCGGGTGGACCCGTTCAGCGGCCAGGTCATCAGCGCGTCGAACCCGTGCGCGTCCGCGACGCCCGAGCAGGTCGCGGCGCTGAACCAGGCGGTCGCGTCCCGTCGCTACACCGGCGTGCAGGACTACGGCGACTATCCGGGAGTCACGCCGGACGCCCGCTACGGCGGTTTCTGGGACCCCGACCGCGCCGCCCCGTCCCCCGGCGGGTTGTACCCCGCGTTCCCGCGCTACCCGGGCCTGCTCGACCGCGCGCAGCAGCCGTTCACCGCGGCCGGCCTGAACTTCCCGTGGTTCGCCGCGTTCGGCAACCACGACGCGCTCGTCCAGGGCAACGCGCCCGCATCGATCTCGCTCATCCAGACGTTCTCGGTCGGCTGCCTGAAGCCGTATCCGACGCAGGGCCTGGACCCGGCGTCGGTGGCCGGGCAGACCGAGTCGCAGATCTTCGGCCGCCTGACCGACCCGGCGTTCCTCGGCCAGCTGCTGGCCGGTGGCCGGCTCGTGCCGCCGGACCCCAACCGCGCGTTCCTGTCGAAGTCGGAGTTCAAGAGCGCGCTGGGGTCGGCCGACCGCAACCACGGCTTCGGCTACCAGTCCTCGAAGGTCAAGCAGAAGACGAAGGGCGCGATGGGCTACTACGCCTTCAACCCGCGCAAGGGCGTGCGGATGATCGTGCTCGACACCATCGCCGAAGGCGGCGGCGCGGACGGCAACCTCGATGACCCGCAGTACAAGTGGCTGGAGTCCGAGCTGAAGGCCAACCGCGACCACCTCGTGCTGCTCTCGTCCCACCACACGCTGGAGACGATGGACAACACGACGCCCGACGAGGAGGCCGGGGCATGCACGGCCACGCTCACGGTGGGCTGCGACGCGGACCCGCAGAAGTCCACCCCGCTCCATCAGGGGCAGAAGGGCAAGGCCAACGTTCAGTCCCTGCTGTTGAAGTACCCGAACGTCGTCGCGTACGTCAACGGCCATACGCACCGCAACGAGGTCATCTCCCATAAGAAGGGCTCGAGCGGGTTCTTCGAGATCAACACCGCGTCGCACATCGATTGGCCGCAGCAGAGCCGGACCATCGAGATCATGGACAACGACGACGGCACGATCTCGATCTTCGGGACGATCCTCGATTCCGCCGCGCCCGTGAAGGCGCCGGCGCCCGGGGTCCCGGCGAGCACGTTCTCGAGCACGCAGCTCGGGTCGCTCGCCCGGACCCTGGCGGCGAATGACCCGCAGAGCGAGGCGACGACGGACGGGGTCGACGGCCGCGGCCAGCGTCGTGACCGCAACGTCGAGCTGGTGATCCCCGACCCGCGCGACTCGTTCATCGCGATGAGGCTGAAGGGCGCGCCGCGCGGGACGTCCGGGCTCGCCAGGTCGACCCAGGAGGGCGTGCCGGGGGCGTAACTCGTCATCTCGGACACGCCGCGCCCCTTCAGAGCAGTGGGACGCGCCGATCCTCTCAGGCCGGGGCGGCTCGGGGTGCCGGCGTCTCGGTTTGGCCGCCCTCATCCAGGCCGAGCGGGGGCAAGATGCGGTCCAGCCAGCCGGGCAGCCACCAGTTCGCGTCGCGCATGAGCACCATGAGGCTCGGGACCAGCAGGCAGCGCACCACGGTGGCGTCGAGGAAGACGGCGACCGCCATCCCCAGTCCGAACTGCTTCACCGTCGGGTCGTCCTGCAGCACGAATGAGCCGAACACGACGACCATGATCGACGCCGCCGCGGTGATCACCCGGGCCGATGAGGCCAGGCCGCTGACGACCGCGTCGTGGGTGTCCTCGCCCGCGTCGTGGTGCTCGCGGATGCGGCTGAGCAGGAAGACCTCGTAGTCCATGCTCAGACCGAAGAGGATGGCGAACATCATGAGCGGCACGAAGCTCACGACCGGGACTGCGCCCTCGAGCCCGATGAGCCCCGCGCCGTGGCCGTGCTGGAAGACGATCGTCAGCACGCCGTAGGCCGCGCCGACACTCAGCAGGTTCATGATGGCGGCCTTGATCGGCAGCACGATCGAGCGGAACGCGACGAGCAGGAGCAGGAACGACAGCACGATCACCAGCGCGATGAGATACGGCAGGCTGTCGGAGATCCGGTCGGCGAGGTCCACGTAGCCGGCGGTGATGCCGCCGACGTACGCGGTCGCACCGGTGCCGGCGAGCGCCTGTGGCACCGTGTCGTCACGCAGGCGTGCGACGAGGTCCTCGGTGCCCTCGTCCGACGGGCCAGAGGTGGGGAACACCGTGATGAGCGCGGCGTCGCCGGCGGGGTTCTTCTGCGCGGGCGTGGTCAGCGCGACGCCGTCGGTCTTCTGGATGTCGTCCTGGAGCGTCGTGAGCGCGTCGACGTCCTTCGGCACCTTGACCGCCACGACGAGCGGCCCGTTGAACCCGGGACCGAATCCCTCGGCGAGCAGGTCGTAGGCGATCCGCTCGGTGTCGTCCTTCGGCAGCGCGTCGGTGTCGGGCTGGCCGAGCTTCAGGCCGATGACCGGCGCGGCGAGCGGCAGCAGGATCAGGAGGCTGATGATGAGCGCGATCCACGGGCGGTTGCAGACGTCGCGGGCGACCGAGGCCCAGCGCGGGCTGCCGTCCGGGTCCTCGTCGGCCTTGCGCCAGGGCAGTCGCAGGCCGTTGAGGCGACGGCCGAGCAGCGCGAGGACGGCGGGCAGCAGCGTGACCGCCGCGATCATCGCGATGAGGACCGCCAGCGCGGACGTGACGCCCATCGCGGTGACGATCGGGATGCGCGCCACCGCGAGCGAGCACAGGGCGATGATCACGGTGAACCCGGCGAAGACGACGGCGGCGCCGGACGTCGCGATCGCCTGGGCGACCGACGCGTTGGGATCCATCCCGCTGGAGAGGCCTTCGCGGTGGCGGGTGACGATGAACAGCGCGTAGTCGATGCCGACGCCCAGCCCGATCATCGTGGCGAGCACCGGGCCCGTGTCGGGGATGCCGAACACGTGTCCGAGGATCGTGATGAAGCTGATCGCGGTCGCGAGGCTGAAGATGGCGGTCACGATCGGGACGCCCATCGCCACCGCCGAGCCGAAGGTCAGCAGCAGGATGATGATCGCGGCGAGGATGCCGATGCCGGCGCTCGTGTCCGAGGTCTCGGCATCGACGACCTGGCCGAGCGCGCCGCCGGTCGCGGCCTGCATGCCGGCGTCCTCGATGGGCGTCGTGGCCGCCTCGTCGAGGTCCACGGCCTCGGCCTTCGTGACCTGGCCGAGGTTGCGGTCGAGCGTCACAGAGAGGTAGCCGATCTCCCCGTTCTTGCTGAGCTGCGATGCGCCGGCCTCGGTGGTGGGGCTCACCACGCTCGCGACGAGGTCGTTCTTCTTCAGCGCGGCGGTCGCGTCGGCGATCGCCTTGGCGTTCTTGTCGTCGGTGAGCATGCCGTCGGTGCTGCGGATGACGATCGGGCTCGACCCCTGGGCCTGGGCGGGGAACCTGTCCGTGAGGAGGTCGGTGGCGTCCTGGCTGCCGGTGTTCGGCAGTGAGATGTCGACGCTGGTGCGCTGTCCGAGAATCGAGGCGCCGGCGATGGCGGCGATGGCGACGGCGAGCCACGTCAGGACGACCAGGCCGCGGTGGCGGGTGGCGAACCAGCCGATGCGATGGAGGAGGGCGCTCATGGTCTGCCGGGGTCTTCGGCATTCCGCGGGCGCGGCTGAAGCAGAGCCGGAACGCGCCCGGACGACATCCCGCGTCGGATGAGCGACGTCTGCGGGAACACGTACCGAGCTCGTCGGCGTCGCGAACTCCCGGCGTCGCCTGACGGCTCTCCTGCCGGGCAGTCCGACACGTCCGAGGCACGAGACGCGCGCGGCGACGGGCAGGCTGATCGGCACCGCCCGGAGATGGTGTGCTACGTTCTGACGCACAATGGCCGAGAACGTCGGAGTTCGCGAGCTGAGGCAAAACCTCAGCAAGTACCTCGACCGGGTCAAGGCAGGAGAGGATCTGGTCGTGACCGAACGCGGCGTCGAGGTCGCCCGCCTCGTACCGTCCGGCGCACACGCGGACGCCCGGCTCGCGTCACGGTTCGGCGCCACGGTGCCGATTGAGCCGTTCGAGTCCATCGCCGCGCGCCTGTCGCCTCCTGGTCGCCCGCCGGGGACGACAGATGCGTTTCTCGGCGAGGGCCGCGCGGACCGCTGACCTGTGCCCGCGGTCTACCTCGACACGAGCGCCGTGGGCCGAGTGCTCTTGGGCGAGCCCGATGCCGGGGCAATCCTGGCTGCGCTCGGTGCGTTTGACCAGCGCGTCGCCAGCCGCCTGATGCGTGTGGAGCTGCGCCGCCTGGCATTGCGCGAAGGTGTGCTGGCCGATGCCGACCAGTTGCTTGCCGGCGTCGCGCTCGTCCCGCTCGACGACGACCTGCTCGCCGTGGCCGAGACCCTCCCGCCGAGCACCGTCGCGACCCTCGATGCCCTGCACCTCGCCACGACCGTGCGGCTGGCGTCGGCCGACATGCTCGACGCGGTCATGACGTATGACCACCGGCTCGCCGAAGGGGCTCGTCAACACGGCCTCGAGGTGCTGGCTCCGGTCTGATCGCGCCAGCGCCTATGCCGCGGGCGCACCCACGACCACCATCGACGCGTCGACGCACGTGCGTCGCACCGCTTCGCGGTCGATGGGGAAGACCCCGGGGAAGCCGGGGGCGGCGAAGTTCACGCCCACGCCCACGCGCGCGAGCTGCATGGCGCCCAGGCCCTGCGCGTAGAGCATGTTCGCGGCGAACCACGGGTCCTTCACGGCGGCGAACTCGCCCTTGGCGATGCCGGCCTCGAGCGCGTCGACGATGTGCTGGAGGCACATGGCCATCCCGCGGCCGAGCCGGGTCATGACGCTCTCGCGCACGACGCCGCCGAGATCGCTCGCCGGCTGGCGCATGAGCGAGAGCGCGCAGTCGAGGAACGCGGGGTGCTCGAGGCCGTAGTCGACGAAGACCTCGGAGAGCGCGCGCAGACGCGCGACCGGCTCGAGCGACGTGTCGACGTCGCCCATGCGCGCGTGGATCTCCTGCAGGTATGTCTCGAGCGTGAGGGCGAAGAGCTCGTCCTTGCTCTCGAAGTACCGGTAGATGAGCGCCTTGTTGATCCCCGCCTGGCGGGCGATCTCGTCGATCGGCGCGTCCTGCAGGCCGCGCGCGTCGAACAGTGCGCGGGTGGCCGCGATGAGCTCCTGCTCACGCTCGCGTCGAACTGCTCGGGTGCGGGTCGTCGACGCCATCCGCGCCAATCGTAACGCAAGTTCGACGACGGGTTGACACGTTGGTGTAACGCTCGGTTACACTTGGGGTCCGTCGCAGGGGAACACCAGTCTTCGAGCAGACAAGAGGTCAAGCAGAGATGTCCACCGTCGAAGAGCAGATCGAGAACGTCACCGCCACGCAGGAGGGCACGCCCGACTTCTCGCTGGCGCTCAACGAGGATCAGAAGGATCTGCGGGAGTGGGTTCATGGCTTCGCGGAGAACGTCGTCCGCCCGGCCGCTGAGGAGTGGGACGAGAAGGAGTCCACCCCGTGGCCCGTCATCCAGGAGGCCGCGAAGATCGGCCTCTACAGCTTCGAGTCGATGGCGCAGTTCTTCGCCGATCCGACGGGCCTGACGCTCCCGATCGTCAACGAGGAGCTCTTCTGGGGTGACGCGGGCATCGGCATGGCGATCATGGGCACGGGTCTCGGTGTCGCCGCGATCTTCGGCCAGGGCACCGGCGAGCAGATCGGCGAGTGGATCCCGCGCTGCTTCGGCACCCCGGACGACGTGAAGGTCGCCGCGTTCTGCTCGAGCGAGCCGAACGCCGGCTCCGACGTGTCCGCCGTCCGCACCACCGCGAAGTACGACGAGGCCACCGGCGAGTGGGTCCTCAACGGCCAGAAGGCGTGGGCGACGAACGGCGGCATCGCCGACGTCCACGTCGTCATCGCCTCGGTCGACCCCGCGCTCGGCACGCGCGGTCACGCCGCCTTCGTCGTCGGCTCGGAGAACGAGGGCCTGACGCAGGGCGCCAAGGTCAAGAAGCACGGCCTGCGCGCGTCGCACACCGCGGACGTCTATCTCGACGACTGCCGCGTCCCGGGCAACCAGCTGCTGGGCGGCAAGGAGAAGCTCGACGAGCGTCTCGCCCGGGCCCGTGAGGGCAAGAGCTCGCGTGGCAACGCGTCGATGGCGACGTTCGAGGCATCGCGGCCCACGGTCGGCGCTCAGGCGCTCGGCATCGCGCGGGCGGCGTACGAGTACTCGCTCGAGTACGCGAAGAACCGCGAGCAGTTCGGCAAGGCGATCATCGAGAATCAGTCGATTGCCTTCACGCTGGCCAACATGAAGATGGAGATCGACGCGGCCCGCCTGCTGGTGTGGCGCGCGGCGTGGATGGGGCGCAACCAGGTCCCGTTCGAGAACGCCGAGGGCTCGATGTCCAAGCTGAAGGCCGGAGAGGTCGCCGTGTGGGCCACCGAGCGCGCCATGCAGATCATGGGCGGCAACGGCTACGCCCGCGAGTACCCCGTCGAGCGCTGGCACCGCGACTCGAAGATCTACGACATCTTCGAGGGCACGGCCGAGATTCAGCGGATGGTCATCGCCCGCGCCATCAGCGGCGTGCACATCCGCTAGCACGTTCTCCCTGAGGGATTCCGAGGCCGCAGGCCGCGGGAATTCCCACCATCCAGACGTCCTGCCAAGATGCCTTCCTTGGCCCGCCCTTCCATGAGCCGCCAACCGATCCTGTTCGCGACCGCGTTGGCGGTCCTGCTCACCTTCGCCCCGAGGGCCGACGCGATCCGTGAGCGCGGCACCGAGCGGGCCGACGTGCTCGTCGGCAGCCACGCGCGCGACGTCCTGGACGGCCGCGGCGGCAACGACGAGATCATGGGCCTGCGCGGGGTCGACACGCTGATCGGCGGGCGCGGCAACGACGAGATCACGGGGGAACGCGGTGACCGGATCTCAGGCGGCGCGGGCAACGACACGATCGTCGTCGAACACCCCACGGCGGGCTTCCGCGTGCGCTGCGGCACCGGGCGCGACCAGGTCGTCTTCGATCAGATCGAGCAGCGCCGGCGGCTCGCGCGACGGTCGCTGCAGCGGCGGATTCGGTCCTGCGAGCGCGTCGCGTACACCTCCGGCGCGCTGCCCGCGCCCGCGCCGGCGCCGGGGGGCGTGCCGGCCCCGGTCCCGGTCAGCGCGGGCACTGCGGCAGCCCCGCACCCCGACCTGGACTCGACGACGAAGATCTTCGGCATCACCCACGCAACCGGCGGAGGCGGGGCCGGGCTCCGCGCGCTGCGGGGCATCGGCGTGTCTGCCGACCGCCTCGAGTTCGACCCGAAGATGACGTGGGCCGAGATCGACGAGCGCTACCGGCTCGCCCTGCGTGAGGGTATGCGCGTCCTGCCGCTGCTCAACGTCGTGCGGCGGATCTCCACCATCGACGTGGCGTCGTTCTCCGCGTGGACGGCGACGTTCGCGGCGCGCTACGGTCCCGGCGGCACGTTCTGGGCGGGCCGCGCGGACGCGAGCCTCGCGCTGCACCACATTGAGATCTTCAACGAGCCGTACGGGGCCTGGGACTACCAGCCCGTCGAGCCGGGCGGGTTTGCCCGGCTCTACGTCGCCGCAGTCGACGCCGGCCGCCGCGCGAACCCGAACACCCGGTACCTGCTGCCGATGCAGCCGACGGTCGACGAGAACGGTGTGTCCCGGGACTGGACGTCGGAGCTGTGGGCCGCCGAGCCGCAGATCGCGTCGCGCGTCGACGGTCTGGCCGTGCATCCCTACGGCTCGTGGGCGCTGGGCGCCAACCCGCTGTGGACATACTGGAAGACCCGTTGGCTGCACGACGACTGGACCCGCCGCGGCGCGGCCCGGCCGATGTGGATCACCGAGGTCGGCCAGTGCACCGGTGCCGCGGCCCCGAACTGCGTCACCGAGGCGCAGCAGGCCGAGGCCGTGCGCTTCTACGTCGCCGACGCCCGCGCCACGCCCTACATCAAGGCGGTGTTCCTCTTCACCCACCGCGATGCCGAGGGGGACGTCACGAACCGGGAGAACTGGTTCGGCATCGTCCGGCGCGATCTCACGCCGAAGCCCGCGTTCTGGGCCTACCGGGACGCGCTGGCCGGGAGTTGAGTTCGGGCCCCGGTCCAAGGGCCCTTGGATGTGCACCTCGGTACCTCGAGGCCTGTGCGTCGGCTGCCGGGAGAGGGGCAGCGCGATCCGCCGGGTTGGGCCCTCCACCGGGGTCAGCCCACCACCGGGCCGGCCCGCCACCGGGCGCGTGCCTCGGCCTAGTTCACTGACGGGTCGTCTGGCATCCTCGCGACCAGCGCGAAGGATCCGCCCAGGCGGGCGAGGACCGTGCTCCAGAGGGATTCCGGGTCCTCGGTGAACGGGTCGTCCGGATCCAGGTCCGCGACGATCCAGCCCTCGTCCTCGAGCTCGGCGTCGAGCTGGCCCGGGCCCCAGCCCGCGTGGCCGGCGAAGACCCGCGCGCGCTGCACCGCGGTCGAGATCGTGTCGAGGTCGTCCTCCGCACCGACGAACCCGAGCTCGGGTGTGATGGCGACTGCTGGCGCCGCCGGCGGCGTGAACTCCGCGAGGACCATCACGCCGTTGGGCTGTACCGGGCCGCCCGCGAAGACATGCTCATCCTCGGTCGAGAGCGCGGACAGGACCGGGGACGCCTCGGCCACCTCGAGCTCCATCGGTCGGTTGAGCACCACGCCCATCGCGCCGTCCTGCGTGTGCTCGGCGACGAGCACGACGGCGCGCGTGAAGTTCGGGTCCTGGAGGACCGGGGAGGCGACGAGGAGGCGTCCGCGCAGCGACTGCATCCCGACATTGTGCAGGGTTCAGACGCGCAGGACGATCTTGCCACGCGTGTGTCCCAGCTCGATGAGGTCGTGGGCCCGTCCGGCCTCGGCGAGCGGGAGCACGTCGGCCAGCTCCACCCGGAGATCCCCTGCGTCGAACGCCCGGGCGAGCAGCCGCAGCCCGCTCGCGTCTGGCCGCACGAAGACGTACCGGCCCTGGATCTCATGCTCCGCGAACAGCCCGCCGCGCGGGGGCGGCTGGACGACCGAGGCGATCTTCCCCCGCGGGCGCACGACCTGGGCGCTGCGCGTGAGTGTGTCGCCGCCGATGAGGTCCACGACCGCGTCGGCGCCGGCGAGATGCCGGCGGCCGACAACGTCGACGAAGTTCTCCGTCGCGTAGTCGATGCACTCGTCGGCGCCGAGCCCCTTGAGGTACTCGTGGTTCGACGCGCTCGCGACGGCGATGACGGACGCGCCCGCCCGCTTGGCCAGCTGCACCGCGAACGAGCCCACACCGCCGGAAGCGCCGTGAATGAGCACGAGCTGACCGGACACGACGCGCAGCGCCTCGTCGATGAGCTGCCACGCCGTCAGCGCCGCCAGGGGGGCGCCGGCGGCCTCCTCGAAGCTCAGCGACTCGGGCTTGCGCGCGAGGTGCACGTCGCGGATCGTGGTGAACTCCGCGTAGGTGCCGTCCCGGATGAAGTCCTTGCGGAAGTAGCCGTAGACCTCGTCGCCGGGCTTGAACTCGCTCACGGCATCCCCCACAGCCTCGACGACGCCCGCGGCGTCCCAGCCCGGCACGACGGGGGACCACGTGGGGAACGCGTCGGCCAGCGCGCCGATCCGGACCTGCGCGTCGACCGGGTTGACCCCGGCCGCGCGCACACGGACGAGCACCGTGTCCGGCCCGACGGGCGGAACGGGAAGGTCATCTCGCAGTCGGAGGACCTCCGGTCCGCCGAACTTCTCGAGGGCGACGCCGCGCATGTGCGCGGACTCTAGCCCGCGCTTAGGCGGCGCGGCCGACCCGGCCGGCGACCGGCTGCACCGGCGCGCCGTCGAGCGTTTCGACGCTCCCGCCCTCGGTCGCCACCCGCACGGTGGGGCGGAGCGGGTCGGCGGCGTCGACCTCCGCCACGACGGCCACACGGCCGTCGACGAGGCGCACCTCGGTGGCGGGCGGGTAGGGCACGACGACCTCGCGGAAGGCCTCCACGAGCTCCGGGTCGAACGCGGTGCCCGCGCCTGAGATCACGCTACGCCAGCCCTCGTGCTGCGGGGCGGCCTCGCAGTACACGCGGTTCGACGTCGTCGCGTCGAACACGTCGGCGATGGCGGCGACCCGTGCCTCCCAGGAGATGGCGTCCCCCGCGAGCCCGTCGGGATACCCGTCGCCGTCCCACCGCTCGTGGTGGTGGCGCATGACCGCGTGCATGACGAAGGACGCGCCGGTGGGCAGAATGTCGCCGCCGAGTTCGACGTGCTGGCAGACCGTGGCGCGTTCCGGCGCCTCGAGCGGGCCGGGGTGCTCGAGCAGGCCGCGGGGCACCGCTGCCTTGCCGAGATCGATGAGCAGCAGGGCGAGCCCGAGCCGCTCCAGCCCCGGCTCGTTGACGTCGTAGCGCCGGGAGGACGTGGCCGTGTCCACCCAGCCGCGCGTGCGCTGGTGGCGGGCCGCGACGAGCATGCCGAGCACGGCGACGTCCACGCTGTGTGCGGGCAGGTACTCGCCGGGCGGGCCGGTCTCACCGAGGGTCGGCAGCGCCGGGTCGCGCCGGCAGACCTCGAGCGCAAGCTCCTTCGCGACGGGCGCGAGTGCTTCGACATCGGCGCGCTCCACGCCCGCGCGGCGCATGGCGGCACGGTTCGCGGCGGCATACAGGTCCGTGACCGCGCGGATCGCCCTGGCCCGCACCTCTCGCGGCACGATGCCGACCGGGTTGATGCCGACGCTGATCTCGTCGTCGACGAAGACGTGGCTGATCCCCGCGCGCTCGAGCGCGCGGCGGTACGCGGGCTGCAGGGGCGCACCTGCGCTGAGCAGGGGCACGGCGTCCATCGCCGATGCGCGGACGTCCCGGGCGACAATCGCGCCCTCGGGGACATCGGCGGTTGCGACGAGCCGCATCAGCGACCCTCGCGAAGCGGCTGAGTGGAAGCTACTGCTGCTGCTTGGGACGGCGCCACGGGCCGTCGGTGCGACGGTTCTCGGCCCGCTCGCCGAAGGTAACCGCCACGGCGAAGCCGATCAGGCCATGCGCGAGCAGCGGGAAGAGCACGAAGAACACGCCCGCGAGCGCGATCGTGAACCACGTGGCTTCGCTGAGAGCAAGAATCGGAGTCACTCCGGGAGCATACCCCGAGGCCCGCCACGGCGGCGTGCCGGGTCACGACGCGTAGCGCCGGTCCAGGACTCGACGCAGCTCGTTGTCGAGGTAGTCGGTGATGATCTGGCGATCACCGGCGTCGATCGCAGTCCAGCGCAGGGCGCGCAGGCCGGCGTCGCTGATGCGGGTGACCGCGCCGACGCACACGAGGCGCTCGTCGTGGTCGGGCAGCGAGAACTGCACGCGCAGGGTGCTGCCGGGCTTGCCGGCCTCCACGCCGCCGATGAGCGCGCCGCCCGCGCTGAGGTCCACGGTCCAGCCCTCGCGCCAGTCGCGGCGCTGCGGGTTCACGCCGACGCGCACCGGGATGACCACGGGCACGCGGGTCCACTGGCGCTTCTGGGAGCCGCCGGGAAGTCCGTCGATGAGGAACTGCATCCGGTCGGAGAGCATCCGCCGGTTCTTGCCCTCGATGGCCATGAGCATGCCTTCGTGCGCCGTGCCGTCGGGCAGTTCGATCATGCCCTTCTCGCGGTGCAGCTTGCGGACCTCCGGCGCGAGGCGGGGGAGGTGCAGCGCGTGGGTGCCGTCCTCGGTGCCGAGCACCCGGACGTCGATCGTGTCGAAGCCGCGCACGGACAGGCGGGCTCCTGCCGTCTTGCGGCTGAGCAGGCGGGAACGCAGTGACAGGGCCATCTCATCAGTTCTGGTCGGCTCTTCGGCCGGGGAACTTGATCCCCGGGTGCCATTCCTCGACGGCGATAGCATCGCCGCGCATGAAGCTCGCGACGTTCCTCCCGCCCGGCCACAACCAC
Source organism: Solirubrobacteraceae bacterium (assembly GCA_051306365.1). Taxonomy (GTDB): domain Bacteria; phylum Actinomycetota; class Thermoleophilia; order Solirubrobacterales; family Solirubrobacteraceae; genus Svornostia. Next base: position 23,969 of record JBPPNC010000030.1, on the reverse strand, counting down.
CCAGTTTCCGGTGAGGTGCGTGGTGACGCGGTGGTCGCGTTCAGCGACGGCAGCACGGTGCGCGACCGGCTCACCACCGGGGACCGTACTCCCGCAGACGGCGCCGCCCACCCGCTCGCCGGCGTCACGCTCCTCGCCCCGGTCCCCGACCCGCGGGTGCTGTTCGGCATCGGGCTGAACTACCGCCCACACGCCGAGGAACAGGGCCTCGAGGTTCCCGAGTTCCCGATCGTCTTCACCATGGCGCCGTCGGCCAGCGCCCCGCCTGGCGGCCCCGTCGTCTGTCCGCCCGCAGTGCGCCGCCTGGACTACGAGGGCGAGCTTGTCATCGTCATGGGGGCCGACGGGGAGGTCGCCGGCTACGCCGTCGGTGACGATGTGACCGCCCGCGACCTCCAGCGCCGCGAGAAGCAGTGGACCCGCGCGAAGGGCGCCGACGGGTTCTGTCCCTGGGGCCCGTGGATCACCACCGCGGATGAGGCGCCCGACCCGCACGACCTCCAACTGCGCACCTGGGTCAACGGCGACCTCCGCCAGGACACGCGCACCTCCGACCTCGTGTTCGGTGTGCCCGAGATCGTGGCGTTCATCCGCGAGACCAACACGCTCGAGCCCGGCGACCTCATCTTCACCGGCACACCGAGCGGCGTGGGCAGTGCGATGGACCCGCGGGTCTTCCTGCAGTCCGGTGACGTGATCCGCATCGCGATCGAGGGGCTCGGCACGATCGAGCACCCGGTGGCCTGACCGGTCGGCTCCTCTCACGGGCCAGATCGCTCAAGTCAGGCTCAGTGCGAGGTGATGACCTTGTCGATGAGGCCGTACTCGACGGCCTCTTCGGGCTTGAAGAAGCGGTCGCGCTCCATGTCGACGTGCACCGTCTCCTCGGGTTGCCCGGTGTGCAGCGCGTAGAGCTCGTCGATCCGCTTGCGCGTCTTGAGGATCTCGTTCATGTGGATCTCGATGTCCGAGGACTGACCCTCGAACCCGGCCGACGGCTGATGGATGAGGATCCGCGAGTTCGGCAGCGACATGCGCTTGCCCTTCGCGCCGCCCGTCAGGAGCAGTGAGCCCATGGACATCGCGATGCCGCAGACGATCGTCTGCACGTCGGGCTTGATGAACTGCATGGTGTCGTAGATCGCCATGCCGGCGTAGATCGACCCGCCGGGCGAGTTGATGTACATCGAGATGTCCTTCTCCGGGTCGGACGACTCGAGGTGCAGCAGCTGAGCCACGATGATGTTGGCGACCTGGTCGTCCACGGCGGACCCGAGGAAGATGATGCGCTCGTTCAGCAGGCGCGAGTAGATGTCGTACTCGCGCTCCCCGCGGGCGGAGCGGTCGACGACGGTGGGGATGAGCGGCATGGCCGCCAGCCTAGTGGACGGGTCCCTGGAGCCCCACAGGCCGTCCCGGGAGCAAGGTCAACGTGATCAGAAGGAAGGGAAGATCGTTCAGTCGGTTTCGGTGCAGACTCGGCCCCATGCTGGGGACGTCTCGGCCCGGACCTGCGCGAAGCGCAGCGACGCGCCGGTGCAGCCGCCCGGCTGACGGCGTGATCCTAGAGTGGGGGCGATGGTCTCGCCGCCCCCACCGGCGCTCGCGCTCCGCGGGCTGACGAAGCGCTACGAGGGCGGTCTGCTGGCCCTCGACGGGTTTGATCTCGAGATCCCCGACGGGGCGTTCTTCGGCCTGCTCGGTCCCAACGGGGCGGGCAAGACGACGCTCATCAGCGCGGTCTGCAACCTCATCCGGGTGACGGGCGGCGACCTGCGCGTGTTCGGCCTACCCCACGACAGCCTGGAGGCGCGGCGCTTCGTCGGCCTGGCCGAGCAGGACGTGAACCTCGACCGGTTCCTCGACGTCCGCGAGACGCTCGTCTACCACGGTGGCTACTACGGGATGAGCCGCCGCCGAGCGCAGACGCGGGCGAACGAGATGATGGACGTGTTCGACCTGCGCGGGAAGGCGGGGGTCCGCGCGCCGCAGCTGTCGGGCGGCATGCGGCGGCGGCTGCTGCTGGCGCGCGCCCTGATGCACGAGCCGCGGCTGGTGATCCTCGACGAGCCGACCGCCGGCGTGGACGTCGAGCTGCGCACCGAGCTGTGGACGTACATCCGCCGGCTGCACGAGGGCGGCACCACGATCCTCCTGACGACGCACTACCTGGAGGAGGCCGAGGCGCTGTGCGAGGAGATCGCGCTCATCCGCGACGGGCGGCTGCTGGCGCGTGACAGCGCGGACGGGCTGCGGGCCGCGTACGACGCCGAGACGCTGCAGGACGTCTACCTCCGGGCCATGAACGCATGAGCACCCTCGTCGAACGCCGGCGGGGGCTGCTCGCGCTCGCCTCTCGAGAGACGCATCGCGTCCTCAAGCTCTGGACGCAGACGATCCTCGCGCCCGTCATCAGCTCGCTGCTGTTCATCGTCGTCTTCGGGCTGTCGCTCGGCGAGCGGATCAAGGACATCGACGGCGTCCCGTACGACCAGTTCATCGTGCCGGGCCTCATCGCGATGGCGATGGCGCAGGCGGCGTACTCGAACAACGCGTCCTCGACGTTCCAGGCGCGGTTCGACCGCTACATCCACGACGTCCTCGCCGCGCCCATGCGGGCCTGGGAGGTCAACCTCGGGCTGTCGGTGGGCGGGGCTGTGCGGGCGCTGGCGATCGGGATCGCGCTGGGCGCCGTAGCGGTGCCCGTGACCGGGGTGCCGGTGCGTGAGCCGGTCGCGCTTGCCGCCGCGATCCTCGCGCTGCTCGTCGCCTTCTGCGCGCTGGGTGTGGTCGTGGGGATCTACGCGGAGAGCTTCGATCACCACATGGCGGTCAACAACGTCGCCATCCTGCCGCTCGCGTTCCTCGGCGGCGTCTTCTACAGCGTCGATCTCCTGCCCTCGCCGTGGGAGGAGATCTCGCACCTCAACCCGGTCTTCTACCTCGTGCAGGCCGTGCGGTACGGGTTCCTCGGCACCGCGGACGTCTCCTACGCCCTCGCGCTCGGGGTCACCGCCGGCTGCGGCCTCGCCTTCGTGGCCTGGAGCGCGTGGCTCTTCGCCACGGGGCGGCGGCTCAAGCCCTGAACGGCGTCAGCAGACCCGGGACGGCGTCCTCGACGAGCGCGACGGCGACGGCTGGGCCGACGTCGAGAACGCCATAGCCCTCGCGGCCGCCCGCCGTCGTCGCCGTCAGGGTGCAGAGGCCCGCGCGACGCTGGAAGAACGAGCTGCGGATCGTCACGCCGATGATGCCGTCGCACTCGAGCATCGCGCGGTCACGGTTCAGGGAGCCCGAGCGCGTGACGATCCAGCGACCGGAGAGGGTGTGGCCGAGGCTCGCGGCCCGGTCGGCCGCCAGGAGACCGGCCAGCCCCAGGAGCGCGACGGCGGCGACGGCCCACACGCCGGGGTCCAGCCTGCGCGCGGCGACGGCGATGGCCCCGAGCGCGACGGCCGCTCCCGCGGGCACGAGCGCGCGCGTGTACCGCCGCCGCCGGGCTGCCGGCCCGTGGTCGCGCAGGGCGGCGGTGAGCGGCGCCTCGTCGCGGAGCACCAGGGCGGCGGTGCGCCGAGCCTCGTCGCGGGGCGCCGGGGGCAGCAGCGTGGCGGCCCCGCGGGCGTCGCCACCGGTGGCGATCGCCGTGACGCGCGCGCCGCGCGCGAGGCGCAGCGGCAGCGGCTCGCCGAACTCGACGCCGCGCAGGCGCCGCTCCTCCAGCGTCGTCGCGCGGGTCGTGAGCAGCCCGCGGGTGACGTGCAGCGTCCCGGTCGGCTCGCGGGTCAGCGTGAACCGCCAGTGCGCGACGAGGTAGCCGGCGGTCGAGAGCAGGATGGCGGCGAGCACCAGGACCGCGACCAGCAGGACGAGCAGCGGAACCACCGGCAGGTCCGCGAGCGTGCCCTCCACGCCGTCGGCGTCCGTCTCGACGTTGACGTTCACGACCTCGCCGACGGTCTGCGCGGCGGCGCCGGCCAGCACGCCCAGCGTGACGAACCCGGAGAACGAGAACGGCCCGTAGCGCACCCATGAGCTGCGCCACCGCGCGAGCGACTCGCCCGGGGGTGCGGCGCCCTGCTCCGGGAGCGGCTCTGCGGCGTCACGGTGCAGCAGTTCGGCGCGCAGCCGGGCGGTCTCGGCCACGGTCAGGCCGTCGAGGCGCAGCTCGCCGTCGCGCCCGGCGTCGTTGCGGCCGGTCCCGATGGTCACGACCGCGAGGCCCAGCAGCCGGTGCATGACCCGCGACGTGACGTCCACCGCCCGCACGCGGTCACGCGCGACCGAGCTCGTGCCGCGCTGCAGCAGGCCCTTGCGGATCTGGACCTGATCGGGCGTGACCCGGTACTCGGTGGTCATCCACCGCACCACGCCGATCGCCACGGCGGCGACCGTCGCCAGGAGGCCATAGCCGACGGCGCTCGTGTCTCCTCGCCCGAACACCACGAAGGCGAGGATGAGCGGGAGGAGGCGCAGGACCTCGTGGACGGGGTGGACGAGAAGCATCCGGCGGCTCAGGCGCCGCCACGGCACCTCCGCCGTCACGTGGCGTCCCCGGGCGCCGCCTGCGCGACGGCCGTCAGCTCGTCGACGAGGCGCTCCGCGGTGGCGGCGTCCAGTCCGGCGATCCGCAGCGGACCCTTCGCCGACGCGGTCGTCACTGTGACCGTCGCGAGCTCGAAGAGCTGCTCCAGCGGGCCGCGCTCGCTGTCGACGGTCTGGATCCGCGAGACCGGCGCGATGCGGCGCTCCTGCGTGAACCACCCGGCCTGCGTGTAGACCGCCTCGGGCGTCGTCTCCCAGCGGTGCACGGCGTAGCGCCATCGCGGCATGACGATCGTGTGGCCCACCGCGATCACCGCGACGGCGATCAGGCCGCCGAGCTCGGCCGTCGCGCTGACGTCGGCCGATGACGCAAGCATTCCCGCCCCGACGAGGACCGCGGCCCAGCGCAGCGCCGCGTGCACCGTCCAGTACCGGATCGCGGAGCGACTGACCTGGTGGCGCGGCGGGCGCAGCTGCGGCGTCGGGTCGGACACGCGCCGAGCATGACAGGCGACAATCGAGGGGTGACCGCCCCCGACGCCGCCGCGACGACGTTCCCCGGACCGGTGGTCGCCGCGGACGCGGTGTCGGTGGCGCTCGGCGGCCGGGAGGTCCTGCACGACGTGACGGTCGAGGTGCGCCGCGGACGCGTGCTGGTGCTCCGGGGCGCGTCGGGGTCGGGCAAGTCCACGTTGCTGCGCTGCCTGAACGGGCTCCTCTGGCCGGACCGCGGGACCGTGCGCCTGGACGGCGTCGACCTGCGCCAGCTGCCGGCTCCGGCGGTGCGGCGCCGGGTGGCGCTCGTCACGCAGGCGCCGGTGATGCTGGCCGGAACCGTCGCGGACAACCTGGCGTACGGATTGGACGCCGCGAGCCCCCGGACACTGGCGGACGCGGCGACCGCGGCCGCACTGCCGCACGAGCTGCTCGGCCGGTCCGCCGGTGCGCTCTCGGGTGGCGAGCAGGCGCGCGTCGCGCTCGCGCGGGCGCTGACCCGCGGTCCGAAGGTCGTGCTGCTCGACGAGCCGACGTCCGCCCTGGACGCCGACGCCACCGCGATCATCGTCGCCACCGTGCGCGAGCTCGCCGACCGGGGGCTCGCAGCGGTCGTCTCGACCCACGACGACGCGGTGGCCGAGGCGGTCGCCGGCGACGTCGTGATCCTCCGCGACGGGCGAGTGGTGCGGTGAGCTCGGCCGCGCTTCAGGTTGTGACGTCCGCGGCGTTCCTGCTCGCCGCCGCCGGGCTGGCATGGCGGCTGCGGCTCGGGCTCTCCCGCGACATGGTCGTGGTCGGGGCGCGGGCCGCGGTGCAGCTCACGGTGGTCGGCCTGCTGATCGCCGCCGTGTTCGCCACGCCGCCGCTGGCGGTCGCGTTCATCGGGCTCATGCTGGTGGCGGCCGCCTGGACGGCCGGGGGACGGCTGACGGGGATCGCGGCGGCGCGGCGGCGCGCGGCGGTGGCGATCGGCGCGCCTGCTCTCGGCGCCACGGGCATCCTCATCGCGGTGGGCGCGTTCTCGCCCGAGCCTCGCACCGCCGTTCCGACGGCCGGGATCCTCATCGGCGGGGCGATGGCGGCGACGTCGCTGACCGGCCGCCGGTTGCTCGAGGGCATGGCCGACGACGCGGACGCCATCGAGACCCGGCTGGCGCTCGGTGACACGATTCGTGACGCGCTCGCGCCGACCGTCCGCACCGCCGTCCACACGGGGCTCATCCCGGCGATGGACCAGACGCGGAACGTCGGCCTCGTGTCCCTGCCCGGGACGTTCGTCGGCCTGCTGCTCGGCGGGGCCTCTCCGGCCGAGGCCGCGCGCCTGCAGCTCACCGTGCTGCTCGCCATCGTGGCGGTGGAGCTCGCCGCGGCGGTGCTCACCTGCGAGCTCGTGACCCGGGTGCGCACCGCGCCCGGCGACCGCCTGCTGCCGGGCGGCTGAGCCGCGGCGTCTACCGTGGCCAGGGTGACCGCGGACGCCTCCCAGCCCGCGTCCGGTTCGGGCAGCCCCACCGACCGGGTGCCGCCCGAGCTGCTGGTCCTGGGCTCGGTGACGTCCGTGCAGCTCGGGGCGGGGCTCGCGGCGACGATGTTCGACGAGCTGGGCGCCGCCGGCACGTCTCTGCTGCGCCTGGGCTTCGCCGCGATCATCGTCGGGGCGATCTGGCGCCCGCGCCCGCGGGACTTCCGCGCCCCCGGCGCGCTCACCGCCGCGCTGCTCTACGGCCTCGCGCTCGGCCTCATGAACCTCCTGTTCTACGAGGCGCTCGCGCGCATCCCGCTCGGGATCGCGGTCACGCTGGAGTTCGCCGGGCCGCTCGGCGTGGCGGTGGCCGGGTCCCGGCGCCGGCTCGACGTGCTGTGGGTGGTCCTTGCCGGCGCCGGCATCGCGCTGCTCGGGCTCAAAGCGGGCGGTGCCGACGGGCTCGACCCGGTGGGCGTGGCCTTCGCGCTGGCCGCCGCGGCGTGCTGGGCGGCGTACATCCCCCTCGCCCAGCACCTGGGCGACCGCGTGGAGGGCAGCGCCGGGCTGAGCCTCGGCATGATCGTCGCCGCGCTGGTCCCCATCGGCCCCGGCATCGCCGCCGGCGGGTCCGACCTGCTGACGCCCGCGCTGCTCGCGCAGGGCGCGGCGATCGCCGTGCTGTCCAGCGTCATCCCGTACACCCTGGAGTTCGCCGCGCTGCGCCGGATGGCCCGCAGCGTCTTCGGCGTGCTCATGTCGCTCGAGCCCGCGATGGCCGCGCTCGCGGGCTTCGTCGTCCTCGGCCAGCGCCTCGGCGCCCGCGACCTCGTCGCGATCGGCCTCGTCGTGACGGCCAGCATCGGCGCCGCGGTGTCCGACGCGCCGGCGCGCCCGCCCGGCGAACCGTAGGGTTCCTCGGGCCGTGTTCCCGGTCAACGTCCCCAACGTCCTGACGCTCATCCGGATCCTGCTGATCCCGGTGCTGCTCGTCGCGCTGCTCGGCGAGTTCGAGGAGGGTGACCTCGTGGCGGCCGTGATCTTCGCGATCGCGTCGCTCACCGACGCGTTCGACGGGTGGTACGCGCGCCGCCGCGGGTCGATCACGACGTTCGGCAAGCTCATGGACCCGATCGCCGACAAGCTCATGGTGATCGGCGCGCTGCTCGCGCTCGTGTCGCTGGACCGCCTCGCGGCCTGGGTCGCGATGGTCATCATCGCCCGCGAGCTCGCGGTCACCGTCACCCGCATGCAGGCCACGCAGCAGGGCGTCGTCATCCCCGCGAACTGGTGGGGGAAGGCGAAGACCATCGTGCAGGTCATCGCGATCTTCTTCGTCATCGCGCTCGACCCGACCCCGGGGTGGGTGGACGCGCTCGTCTACGTGATGGTCGCGATCACGGTGATCAGCGGCATCGACTACTTCTTCGGCCTGCGGCGGCAGCTCGAGGTCGCACGCGAGCGCCGGGATCCCCAGACCACGGCGCGCGGCGTCGATTGAGCGTCCGTCCCCGTCTTTGGGGATGTGGAAGGCGTCCGCAGCAGCCGATACCAAGTGTGTACCCCGCACACCGCGCCGCAGAGCACGAGCTCACTGGTGCGAACCCCGGAGACACATCATGGACGACAGGACCCAGCAGCTCCGCCGCGCCATGCTCGCCGCCTGTGGCATCGCCGATCGCCCCGGCTCCGGGTCGCGTGCGGCCGCCGACCGCCTGCGCTCACGTGACCGCGTGATCGCCGAGCGCTTCGCCGCGATCAGCGGTACCTGCCGTCGCGGCTAACGTCCCGCCGCGTCCAGCCACTGGCGCATCGAGACGTGCTCGAGCGCGTGCTCGCCCGTCTGCAGCTCGGTGCGCAGTTCGCCCAGCAGGCCGAACCGTTCGGCCACCACGTTGTGCTGATGGATCGTCTCGAGGTTCTCCTGCCGTGCGAACACGAAGTGCCCGTCGCTGAGGCCTGAGAGCTGGTCGACGACCCCGCGGATCGTCTCGCGCACGCAGTCCTCGACGAAGCGGGGACGGCGGTGGGCCTTCTCCACCACGGCCCCCTCGTCGCTGCGCTTCATGAGCTCGTAGATCTCAGATGACATCGAGTCCTCGACGATCGCCAGCAGCGTGCCGGCGTCGATCGTGGTGCGGTCGCCCTCGGGGAACCCGATGAGCAGGGTGCCCAGGCCGCGCTGGTTGTGCGTGGCCACGGGGACGTGCTCGAAGATGCGTTCTGTCTGCTCGTCGGTGAAGCCGTCGGCGAGCAGCCGCTCACGCGCCGCGCCGGCGACGAGTTCCTGCGCGCACGGGCACGCGGTGAGGCCCTGGGCGCGGACGCCGACGATGCGTCGCGTGCCGGTCTCCGACGCGACCGCACCCCCGTAGAGGGTGTAGATCTCCTGCGTCGTGATGCCCGAGACGGGCGCCGGCTTGTGCTCGGGGTACCGCGCTTCGATCGTCACCTCGGCGCGCCGCGCGCCCTGGCGTTCGCGCACGAGCTCGGCGATCCGCACCGCGAGGCCCTCGGCCTGGAACGCGCTCATCCCGAGGACGACCTCGCCGATGGCCTCGTTGACGACCTCCTCGAAGCGCGACATGTGCGCGCCCTTCTGCTGCGGGCCGAGGTCGACGAAGCACTCGAGCATGACGGCGAAGAGCTGCTCCTCGCCGTTCTGGCGCAGGCGGACGACCTTCTCCACGCCGGTGACACCGACACGCGACAGGCTCACCTGCACGGTCGGGACTCGGGCCTGGACGTCGGGGTTCGAGATCTGAACGGTGGCGGGTTCCATGGCGGTGGCCGGGTGGGGAAACAGGAAGGCTAGTACGGGAAAGACGGGCGAGTTCGTGCGGTTGCACACCAACATCCCCAGAAACGTGCTATCACTCCGCTCCCAGTGGCTGATGGCCTCCTCCGTCTACGCACGAGAGGTTCACATGGCTCAGCCCATCCCCCGCGGTGGTCACCGCAGCCGTACCGACATACGCAGCACCCCATGGAGGAGAGGAACGACAAGGGACACGTCGTTCAGGGATCACCCACGAATGGGTACGTACGGGGGGTTGAGAGATCAAAACCGAGGTACTTCTCGCGGACGAGGCGCCGATCTACGAGTTCGACGAGCTGCGTCCGCTGATCGCCGAAGCCCAGGAACGCGGGTTCCTGACCCTCGAGCAGCTTCAGGGCGCGCTCGAAGAGGTAGAGGTCACGAAGGAACAGGTGACCGAGCTTCACGGCTACCTCACCGAGCAGGGGATCGACGTCGTCGGCCAGGATGGGCGACTTCCGACCTCTGAGACCGCACGCGTGGAGGCTGCGGCTGAGGCCCGCAAGGCCAACCGGAACGGCACCGCCGAGGTGTCGAAGAAGCCGGAGATCGACCTCACGGTCGAACCCTCCCTCGACAGCCTGCGGCTGTATCTGCGCTCGATCGGGCGCGTACCGCTGCTGACCGCCGAGGAAGAGGTCGCACTGGCCAAGCGCATCGAGCGCGGGGACATGGCGGCCAAGCAGCACATGGTCGAAGCGAACCTCCGGCTGGTGGTTTCGATCGCGAAGGGCTACCTGGGCCGGGGGCTCACGTTCCTGGACCTCATCCAGGAGGGCTCGATGGGTCTCATCCGCGCGGTGGAGAAGTTCGACTACCGCCGGGGGTTCAAGTTCTCGACGTACGCGACCTGGTGGATTCGCCAGGCCGTCACGCGGGCCATCGCGGACAAGGGGCGGACCATCCGCATCCCGGTCCACATGGTGGAGAAGCTGAACAAGGTCGTCCACGTCGAGCGGCAGCTCGTCCAGTCGTTGGGCCGTGAGCCCACGCCGGAGGAGATCGCCACCGAGCTCGAATGCACGACGCGCGAGGTGCGCGACATCCTGCGGATGAGCCAGCAGCCGATCTCGCTGGAGAAGCCGATCGGTGAGGAGGAGGAGTCCGAACTGGGCGACTTCGTGGAGGACCAGGCGGCGGAATCGCCGTTCGAACGGGCCTCCGAGAACCTGCGGCGCGACAATGTCCGCCGAGCGCTGTCGGCACTGCCGGCGCGCGAGCGTGAGGTGATCGAGCTGCGGTTCGGCCTGTCAGGAGGCCGTCCGCAGACGCTGGAGGAGGTGGGTCGTGCGTTCAACGTGACGCGCGAGCGTATCCGTCAGATCGAGAACCACACGCTGAAGAAGCTCGAGTCGCTGCCGGAAGCGCAGCGGCTTCGGGACGCCTCCTAGAGGCGGGCCCCTGGGGAGGGGAGGTTGGATGTGGGGCCTGCCGGCGTCGAGCGGGCGGGTCCCACATCCACTGGACGTTCGTCCGCGGCCATTCGCTTTTCGCACGGAAAGGCGGTGCGTCGCCCGATACCGGGTCTCGGTAGGGGCGACGATGACACTGCGAGGGAACGCGATGAGGCTTGGGCGATGGATGCTGGCACTGTTTGGCGTGCTGGCGATGAGCGTGGCGACGACGGGATCCGCGTCGGCGACGGAGCGCCCCGGCGACCAGGCGCCGCCCCCGTGCCTGTGCGGTCAGGAGAACGTCGACGAGCCCGCGCCCGATGAGGGCGAGGAGGGCGAGGAGGGCGACGACGAGTCCGACGACACGGTCCGCGAAGCCGTCCCCGGCCGCGTGCCCGCCCGCATCCGTGAACGGCTCGTCTCCGCGCGCCGCGCCCTGCGCGACGCCGAGAAGGCCGCCGACGCCGGGTCGGACGTGCGCGCCGCCGCGCACGTGCAGCAGGCGCGCCGCCACCTCTCCAAAGCCCACGACGCGGCGCTCGAGCGCGCCGACGACGAGCTGCCCGGCGGCGTCGCCGCGGTCCGCGCCGTGACCTCGGCCCAGCACGGCGTGATCACCCGCGTGAGCGACCTCGTGCTCGACGCCGAGGACGGTCTGTATTCCACCACGATCGCCACGCTGGAACTCGCTGGGGAGGACCGCGACGAGGCGGCCCGCTTCCTGGTCGAGACCTCCGGCACCGAGGACGAGCTCGAGGCGATCTCCGAGGACGTCGAGGAGGAACTCGGCGGCCTCGAGGAGATCATCGACGACGAGGGCACCGACGAGGACCTCGCCGGTGATCTCTCCGGCGTCGCCGAGACGATCGCCGGCACCGCCGAGGCGCTCGGGCTCGACCTCCGTGAGGAGGAGGAAGAGGAGTAGCGCCGCGTCCCGTTGCGGGTACGACGCGGTGGACGACCGGGTGCAGCAGGCGCAGCGGGTGGAGGAGATGCCCGCCTGGCCGGGGCCCCCGCGGCGGGCCGAGGACCGCGAGCGGCCTCGCGGCGCGTTGCACTAATCTCTACGGCCCGCCCGACCAGGCGCGGGCGTCCTGGGCGGATGTCCGAGTGGTTAAAGGAGACGGGCTGTAAACCCGTTGGCTATGCCTACGCAGGTTCGAATCCTGCTCCGCCCACTTCTCGTCGTGAACAGCCTCATCTTCTTCGGCATCGTGCTCGTCACCCTGGTGCTGGTGGCCATGGAGATCGCCGTTCGGCGCCTCCGCGGGCGCGCGCTGATGTGGGCGTTCGCAACGGCCGCCGTCCTCATCGCCGGCGCGGTGCTCCAGGTGCTTGACCAGTCCGCGCTGTGGACGGTGCTCTCCCTCGTCGCCGGCGCGCTCTGCCTGACGATGGCCGACCGGGCCGCGGACGCTGAGGACTCCTCGCCGGGACCCTCCACCTGACGGCGCGTCGCGGGGTACGGTTCGACCCGTGACCACCTCGATCCGGACCTGCCCACTGTGCGAGCGACGCGCCGGCCTCGAGATCGAGCGGAGGGCGACCCGGTCGCATCGGTCCGGCCTGCTGCCCGCATCCGCCAGGGCGGTTCCTGCGGAGCTGGGCACAGGCCACGCGCGCGGCGGACGGGTGAAGGCGCACCCGCCCGCCGCGCAGTCCGTCCCCCCGGACGGCCTCGGGCTCTGAGCTACTTCAGCTCAGCAGAGCTCTTGCCCAGCAGCTGTCGGGCGATGATGAGGAGCTGGATCTGCTGGGTGCCCTCGAAGATGTCGAGGATCTTCACGTCTCGCGACCACTTCTCGAGCAGCTCGACCTCACCGTAGCCGAGCGTGCCGGCGAGCTCGACGCAGCCGAGCGCGATCTCCGTGCACACGCGGCCGGCCTTCGCCTTGCTCATCGACGCCTGCACCGAGTTGGGCTGCTTGTTGTCGGCCATCCACGCGGCGTGGAGGGCCATGAGGCGTGCGGCCTCCCAGTCTGCCTCCATCTGCTGCAGCCGGGCGGCCGCAGCGTGCTGCGTGTACGCCGGTGCCACGTGGTCGACTTCGACGCCCGCCTTCTTCAGCAGCCTGCGCGTCTCGTCCAGGCACGCGCGGCCGACGCCGATCGCCATCGCGGCGACGAGCGGGCGGGTGTTGTCGAACGTCTTCATCACCCCGCCGAACCCGGCCTTCGTGTCGATCTCGGGGTTGCCGAGCAGCGCGTCCTTCGGCACGCGGCAGTCTTCGAGGCGGAACGCGGCGGTGTCCGACGCGCGGATGCCGAGCTTGTGCTCGAGCCGGTCGAGCTTCATGCCGGGGTTCGAGCGCTCGACGATGAACGACTTGATCGCCGCACGGCCGATGTCGCGGTCCAGCGACGCCCACACCACGACGAGGTCGGCGCGCTCGCCGGACGTGACGTAGATCTTCTCGCCGTTGAGGACGTATTCGCCCGTCTTCTCGTCGAGGACCGCAGTGGTGCGGATCGACGCGGAGTCCGAGCCGGCCTCGGGCTCGGTGATCGCCATCGCGGCCCACTTGCCGCCGTACTTCTTCAGCTGCTCCTCGGTCGCGACGGACGCGATCGCCGAGTTGCCGAGACCCTGGCCGGGCATCGTCAGCAGGAGGCCGGCGTCGCCCCAGCTCATCTCCTCGACGGAGAGGACGGTCGCCATGTTCGAGCCGTTCTTGTTGCCCGAGCCGGCCGACTCATCGCCGCCGACGCCCGCCGCGCCGGCGCCGCCGAGCGCGTCAGAGCCCGCGTTCACGCCGTCGACGACGGACGCGAGCATGTCGAGCTCCTTGGGGTACGCGTGCTCGGCGCGGTCGTACTTGCGGCTGATGGGGCGCAGCACCTCAGCGGCCACCCGATTGGCCTGGGTGATCAGCGGCTTGTACTTCTTGGGGACTTCGAGATTGATCGCCATGATGAGTTCTCCACTTGCCGTCAGACGAGCAGGGCGCCCTCCATCACGCCCACCGCTCGCAGGTCCCGGTACCAGCGCTCGGCCGGGTGCTCCTTGATGTAGCCGTGTCCGCCGAGCAGCTGGACGCTGTCGGAGCCGATCTTCATGCCCTTCTCCGCGCACAGGCGGCGGGCCAGGGCGGCCTCACGGGCGAACGTGCGGCCCGTGTCGGCGCGCGATGCGGCGCGGTAGGTCAGCAGCCGCATGGCGTCGGTCTCGATGCCGATGTCGCTGATCATGAACGCGACGGACTGGCGGTGGCTGATCGGCTCGCCGAACGCCTCGCGCGTGTTGACGTACGGGATGAGGTAGTCCAGCGCGGCCTGCGCGGCGCCGGTCGCCAGCGCGCACCAGGCGATGCGGCTGCGGTGGATGCACTCCTCGTAGACGGCGAGGTCGCCACCGCCGAGCAGCGCGAGGGCGGGGACCTTGACGTTCTCGAGAATGAGGCGGCCGGTCTCGGCCGCGCGCAGGCCCATGGCGGGCTCGGGCTCGGTGAAGACACCCTCGGTCTTGCTCTCGACGAGGAACAGTGCGGGGCCGGAGTGCTCCAGTTCGGCGGCGACGATGAACAGCTCGTCGTCCTTGGCCCGCGGCACCATCGACTTCACGCCGTTCAGGACGAAGCCGGTGCCGTCCTTCTTCGCCGTGGTGTCGAGCTTCAGCGGGTTGAACAGCGGGCGCGGCTCGACGACCGACAGCGCGGCGGCCGGCGCGTTGTCCTCGGTGAACGCGGGCAGGTACTTGGCCTGCTGCTCGGCGTCGCCCCAGAGCCCGAGGGCCGTGGGGACCGCGCCAGGCGCGAGGATGGAGACGGCGATCCCGATGTCGCCGTGCGCGAGCGCCTCAGCGATGAGGACGCTCGTGACCGCGCTGCGCTCGGCGACGACGCCGCCCAGCGACTCGGGCACGCCGAGGATGGTGACCCCGAGCTCGGCGGCCTGCTCGAGCAGCTCCTTGGGCGTCTCGGAGTGGTGGTCGGCCTCCTGCGCGACGGGGCGCACGGCCTCGGCGGCGAACTGCTTCGTCACCCCGACGAGCATCTGCTGATCGTCGTCGGGGGTGACGTCGAAGAGCTCGCGGGGCTTGGCCTTCTTCTGACGGGCGGGGCGGCCGAGCTTCTGGGCGGCGGCGAAGGTCCGGCCGGCGGCGCCGGCGACACGGAAGCCGTCTCGCGTGCCGGTGTACAGCGCCTTCTCGACCTGCTTGCGCAGGCCCACGCGATCGAGCAGATCGGACTCGGCCAGCGTGCGCACGGCGCGCAGGGCCAGTCCCATGCTCTTGTCGGCGGTGGTCACGTCTCAGTCTCCTGGTCGGCGGGAACGACTGGGAGGTTACCTAGGTATAAATTTCTATGCAAGTAACCGGACGGCCGCGAGCGCGCCGCACAAGGACCTCGCATCTGGCGCACGTTTCTTCCATCCGGTTGTCCTGATCATCGGCGCGGCTGGAACAGAACCTTCTCCGGAGGTTCACGGACGGGTCACAGGGGCACCGATGTGCGGTGGAACGCTGCGGGCGCCGCTCCCCCTGCATACCCCGAGAAAGGACCTCATGTCCCAGTTGTCCCGCGCCGTGCGCCGCCCGCTGGCGGCACTTGTCGCCGTGGCCGCGGCCACCGCGCTCGTCCCGGCGACCGCCGCCGCCGAGCTGCCCCGCTCCGCCGCCTCGCTGTTCCCGTACCCGGGCTCGGAGATCACGCTGATCAACCACCGCGGCCTGTCGCCCGGCTTCCCGGAGAACACGCTCGCCGCGTTCCGCAACTCGGTCGCGCTCGGTGTCGACGCCATCGAGATCGACATGCGCGCCACGAAGGACGGCGAGATCGTGATCATGCACGACGCCTCCGTGGACCGGACCACCGACGGCACGGGCAACGTCAGCGATCTCACGCTCGCGGAGATCAAGGCGCTCGACGCGGGCGAGGGTCAGCGCGTCCCCACCTACGAGGAGTCGCTGGAGGCCGTCAAGGGCACGGGTGTCCGCCTGCTGCTCGACATCAAGACCGCGGCCGTCACCGAGCGGGCCGTGCGCCTGACCGAGCAGCACGACATGGTCGACCAGGTGATCGTCGGCCCGCGCACCGTCGCGAACCTGCAGTCGTTCAAGGCGCTGAACCCGAACCTCACGACGCTGGGCTTCATCGCCACGCCGGCCGATGCGACGCCGATGATCGAAGCGGGCGTCGACTACATCCGCCTGTGGCCGTACTGGATCCTCCCGTCGCGAGACGACGAGGCGTGCAAGGCCGACTACGCCGCGCGCGTCGCCGCCTTCGAGCGCGGGGAGCGTGACCACCCGGGTTCTGCGTCGTGCATCGTCCAGGGCGTCCTCGATCAGGGCACGCCGGTCTGGTCGACGGTCAACGACCTGAACTACGAGGGCATGGACGAGCTGCTGCAGCTCGGCGCCACCGGCCTGCTGTCCGATCTGCCCGCCGAGCTCGACCGGCTGCTCGAGGACATCGACGCGGACCGCCTGCAGTCCGCCCGCACCCAGGTGGGTCGTCTGGCCTCCGGGCTCGGACGCACCCAGCGCACCGCGTGGCGCGGGCCGATCGCGCAGGTCCTGCGCACGCAGTGGCGTCTCGCCGACGCGCAGGGGCGGGTGGCGAAGATCAGCGCGCAGCTCCGCCGCGGCAACGTCACCGGCGCGTGCGCCGGGCTGAAGACCCTGGCGACGCGGCTGGAGGGGATCGCCGATCACGCCTGGGAGACGCGCGAAGTGCGACGCACCCTGGCCTGCCCCACGGCCTGATCCCCTGCGGCGGTGATCGTCAGCGGCCCGTCCGCTGACGCTCCCCGTCTGCGCCGGGCCTCAGCCGAGCCCGATCGGCGCCACGTAACGGCAGGGCAGCCGCCGGGTCCCGCCGTCGAGCAGGTTTGCCACCCTCGCGAGCGCTCGCGGCGAGTACGTGATCTGGGCGTGCTCGGAGAGGTCGAGCGCGCAGCCCTGCTGCACGACCCACCAGGACGCGCCGTCGAGGCGCTGGCTGCCGTACGGCGTGACGACCTCGTCGTACTTCGACGCGATCACGTCGTACTGCACGTCGCCCGGCGTCTCGTCACCGGCGTTGAGTTCACGCAGCAGGGACGAGCCGCGGATCTGCTGCTGGAGTGCCGGGCCGACGAGCGCGACGACGGGGCGCAGCCGCAGCAGGTCGACGAGGTTCGACAGCCCGTACACCGTCGTCCCGTGGCTGGACGGTGAGATCGCGATGAGCCGGTGGACCTTCGCCGTGCCGCCGAGGGACTTCAGGTACCAGCGGGGCATCATGCCGCCCTGGCTGTGGCCGACGAGGTCGACCTTCGCCGCGCCCGGGTGCTGCGCCAGCACGCCGTCGACGGCGGCCGACAGCTCTGCGGCGCTGCGGCGGATGTCCGCCAGCCCGGGAAGCCCGCTGCGCATCCCGTACCGCGGGGCGTAGACGCAGAAGCCCTCGTTCGCCAGGTACGGCGCGAGGCCCGACCAGTTGACGACGGGCGCCTCGAGCGTCCCGTGGACCAGGACCACCGGGCGCGGGTGCTCGGGCGTCAGCGTGCACGGCACGTTCGCGCCCGGGGGCGGTGTCCACGGGTCGTCGAGGTGATCAGCGAGCTCACGCACGAAACTCGTCCCGACCGGGTAGGCCGCGTGCGCGGCGGACGGGACACACAGCAGGATGGCCGCGGCGAGCGGCAGGACAAAGCGTCTCATCCGCTCACCGTACTTGGTTCGGGCCGAACCATGCGCAGGGTCAGATCAGCGCTTCTTCGCGGCGACCTGAACGACCGTGCCGTCGAGGTGTGGGGCGCCATCGCGGGCGTTCCTCACGGCGAAGCGAATGCCCGCCGGCGTGATCGCCTCGCCGAACGTGACCTTGCTCGGCAGCGGGATGGGCCTGCGGAACTGGACGTCGACCTTGTAGGCGTCGGGCAGCACCGACTCCAGCGCGGCGAGGCAGCGCGCCTTCGTCCACATGCCGTGGATGATGGCCTTGTTGAACCCGAGCGGCTTGGCCGTCAGGTCGTACAGGTGGATCGGGTTGCGGTCGCCCGACGTGCCCGCGTACCGGCGGCCGAGCCCGCCCTCCAGACGCCACGTGGCGGTGACCGGCGGGTCCTCGAGCTTCTCGTGGGCCTGTTTCAGCGACGGGTCGCCCTGGCCCAGGCGCAGGTACGTCGAGACGCCCTCCCACACGATCGTGCGGCCGGCCTTCGCCTGCGCGACCATGTCGAACTGCTTGCCCTTGGCGTGCGGGCGCAGCTTCGACGCGGTCACCTTGATCGACAGCGTCTCGCTCATGCTCACGGGACGGTGCTGCGTGATCGTGTTGTTGACGTGCACCAGGCCCACGGCGCCGAACGGAAAGTCCGGCTCGCCCATGAGCGCCATGTGCAGCGGGAACGCGAGCACGTGGATGTACGTCGACGGCACCTCGTCACGCAGCGTGAAGCCGCACACGCGGTTGTACGCCGCCAGCGACTTCACGTCGAACGTGACCTCGGGCATGACGAGATCGAGCTCCGGCAGGTCCTTGCCCGAGCCCGGGACGAACGGCAGCATCGACGCGCCCGGGATCATCGGGAGCGCCGCCTTGGCGTACAGCGGCAGGATGGAGGGCGGGCCCGAGAGCTCTCGCGTCGCCATCGTCCTACGCCCCCAGCAGCATCTGGCCGCAGACACGCACGACGTTGCCGTTCAGGCCGCCGGACGCCGAGCTGGCGTACCACGCGATCGTCTCGGCGACGTCGATCGGCAGACCGCCCTGGTTCAGCGAGTTCAGGCGGCGACCGGGCTCGCGCACGGCGATCGGCATCGCGGCGGTCATCTGTGTCTCGATGAAGCCCGGGGCGACCGCGTTGATCGTGATGCCGCGCTCGGCGACGATCGGAGCCATCGACTCGACCATGCCGATGACGCCCGCCTTCGACGTGGCGTAGTTCGTCTGGCCGCGGTTGCCCGCGATGCCCGCCATCGACGAGACGCCGATGATGCGCCCGCCCGACGGGATGCGCTTGCCCTTCAGCAGCGCGTCGTTGATGCGCTCCTCGCTGGAGAGGTTGATGTCGAGCACCGACTGCCAGCGGTCCTCCGGCATCTTCGCCAGCGTGCGGTCGCGCGTGACGCCCGCGTTGTGGACGACGATGTCCACGCCCGCCTTGAAGTGCGCCGCCAGGACCTTGGGCGCATCGTCGGAGGTGATGTCGAGCTCGATCGCCTCGCCGTCGAGCCGGTCGGTGACCTTCTTGAGGTCTTCGCCCATCTGAGGGATGTCGAGACCGACGACCGACGCGCCATCGCGCGCCAGCGTCTCGATGATCGCCTCGCCGATGCCGCGCGACGCGCCCGTCACGAGCGCGACCTTGCCGGCGAGCGGGCGCTCCCAGTCGATGTCAGCCGGAACCGGCTCGCCGGGCGTGATGCGCGCGACCTGGCCGCTGACGTACGCCGACTTCGGCGAGAGGAAGAACCGCAGCGTCGAGCCGATCAGGTCCTCGGCGCCCGGGGCGACATAGACCAGCTGGACGGTCGCGCCCTTGCCGATCTCCTTGCCCAGTGAGCGGGTGAAGCCCTCCAGCGCGCGCTGCGCCGTGTGCTCACGCGGGTCCTTCGTGGCCTGCGGCGGCGTGCCGAGCACGATGACGCGGCCCGAGCTCTGCACCTTGCGCACCGACGGGTGGAAGAACTTCTGCAGCTCGACGAGCTCGGTGGAGTCCTTGATGCCCGTCGCGTCGAACACGAGGCCCTTGAAGCGGCGGTCGCCGCCGGCCTCGGGGTTGAACACCGACGCGTCGAGGCCGGCGTCCGCCGCGGCGTTCCGCAGCTCGGCGGCGAGCGTCGTGGCGACATCGGCCTGTGCGTCGGCGAGCGTGGTCGCGATGGCGCCCGCGAGCCGACCGCCCGGCACTGTGCCGATGAGCACCTGGCCCTTGACGACGGGCTGGCCCGGGGCGTAGCGGTCGAGCGTCGTGGGCTGCGGAAGGCCGACGCGCTTGGCGATGAACCCGCCCGGAGGCGAGTTGACGATCTGGGTGTACAGGTCCTGGCTCACTTGGCTCCTCCTGCGCTCTCGAGCATGGCGACGACGCCCTGACCGGCGGCGGCGCAGATGCTGATGACCCCGCGGCCCGAGCCACGCTCGGACAGCTCCTTCGCCAGGCCGGCGACGATGCGCCCGCCCGTCGCGGCGAACGGATGGCCGGCGGCCAGCGAGCCGCCGTTGATGTTGAGCTTCTCGGTGTCGATGGACCCGAGGGGCTTGGTTCTGCCCAGACGCTCCTTGCAGAACACCGGGTCCTCCCACGCGGCGAGCGTGCAGAGAACCTGCGCGGCGAACGCCTCGTGGATCTCGTAGATGTCGAAGTCCTGCAGCGTGATGCCGGCGCGGTCGAGCATCGTCGGCATCGCGTAGGCCGGCGCCATGAGCAGGCCCTCGCGCTTGTGGACGTGGTCGATCGCGGCTGTCTGCGCCTCGGTGATGTACGCGAGGATCGGCAGGTTGCGCGCCTTCGCCCACTCCTCGCTGGCCAGCAGGACGACGCTCGCGCCGTCGGACAGCGGCGTGGAGTTCGCGGCGGTCATCGTGCCCTCGGGCCCGCCGAAGACCGGCTTGAGCTTGCCGAGCGTCTCCATCGTGCCGCCCGGGCGCAGGTTCTGGTCGCGCTCGAGGCCGAGGTACGACGTGATGAGGTCGTCCTGGAAGCCCTTGTCGTAGGCGGCGCCCAGGGCGTTGTGGCTGCGGATGGTCAGCTCGTCCTGCGCCTCGCGGGTGATGCCCCACTCGGACGCCATGATCGCGCAGTGCTCGCCCATCGAGAGGCCGGTGCGCGGCTCCTGGTTGGCGGGGATCGAGGGCTTGATCATGCCCGGGCGCAGACGGGTCAGGAGCTTCAGGCGACCCGCCGTGTCCGGGATGCGGTTCGCGTCGAGGAGGACCTCGCGGAGGTCGTCGTTGAGCGCGAGCGGCGCGTCGGACGTGGTGTCGACGCCGCCGGCGATGCCGGCGTCGATCTGGCCGAGCGCGATCTTGTTCGCGACGGCGATCGTCGTCTCCAGTCCCGTGCCGCAGGCCTGCTGGACGTCGTAGGCGGGGGTCTCGGGGGCGAGCTTGCTGCCGAGGACGACCTCACGGGTGAGGTCACGGTCGCGCGGGTGCTTCAGGACGGCGCCGGCGACGACCTCGCCGAGCGTCTCGCCCTGGAGGTTGTAGCGCTCGATGAGCCCGTCGAGTGCGGCGGCGAGCATGTCGCTGTTCGACGCATGCGCGTACGGGCCGTTCGAACGGGCGAACGGGATCCGGTTGCCGCCGACGACGGCGACGCGGCGCACGGTGGGAGTCATGGGTTGGGTTCTCCTGATGTGGTGTCTGGGAGTTCGGAGACCTGCCGGAGGCCAGGCTGGATGGTCGCGATGAGGAGTTCGGCGGCGTAGTTGGCGGGAATCGCCTCGGTCCGCAGCCACCAGCGGGTGAGGGACTCGACCGCGCCGAGGATGGCCGTGGAGAGCGCTTCGGTCTCGACGCGCACCTGCTCACGGCGGTCGGGCGGGAACTGCTGCAGCGAGGCGCTGGCGACGGCGTCGAGGATCTGCTCGCGGTATTGCGCAACCTGGTCGGCGATCTCGCCGTTGGCCGGCAGGGTCTCGTCGAAGAGCACGGCCCACGAGCTGCGGTCCTGTTCGACGAACCCGAAGAACGCGCGGATGCCGTCGCCGAGCGCGTCGGCGGGGCGGTCGGCGGCGGCGACCGCGTCAACCACCGTGGAGACGAGCGCATTGGCGCTCTGCTCCAGACAGGCGAGGTACAGTCGCTCCTTGTTGCCGAAGTAGTTGTAGAGCAGCGGCTTGGTGACCCCGACGGCGGCGGCGACGTCATCCATCGTGACTGCGGTGAACCCCCGCTCGGCGAAGAGCGCGTGGGCGGCGGTGAGGGTCTGCTCCATACGCTCGGCGCGCGGTAGGCGGGTGCGGGTGACAGGCGCGGAGTCCACGACGAACGGATGTTACCCGGGTAGAAATTTCTATGCCGGTAAGGTGCCGTCTGTCGGCTAGCCCGGCGCGTTGGCACTCATACGTTCGACGGCCGGTCCCTTTCAGGGTCGTGACGTTTGTGACAACATGCGGATCCTGTGAACAGCCTGGGACCGGCCAGAATTCTGATTCTCGCGCACCGCACTGCGGCGACTCCGGTGCTCCTGGATGCCGTGCGCATTCGCGCGGAGGAAGGGCCATGCGAGTTCACGCTGCTCGTCCCCAACGTCCCGCTGGCGCTGCGCCGGACCGAGGACGCCGAGGCCGCGGCGACGGGGGCCGACTCCGAGGCGCAGATGATCCTCGACCTCGCGCTCCCGCTGCTGGAGGAGGCCTGCGGCCAGCCGGTCCGCGGCCTGGTGGGCGACCCGAACCCGCTGAGCGCGGTCGCCGACGCCATCAACCGGCACGGCCCGTTCGACGAGGTCATCCTCTCCACGCTGCCGCGGCGGGTGTCGCGCTGGCTGCGCACGAACCTGCCGAGCAAACTCGCGGGGCTCGGGCTCCCGGTGACCACCGTCACCGCCGCAGGGCGCCGGATTCCGGTTTCCGAGCCGCGGTAGACCCCCGGCGGGTGTCGCCCTGGCGCGGGTCAGTTCACGCTGAGGTCAGCCAGCGCGCAGGTGATCCCGCAGCGCCGCTTCCGTCGACCAGAACGCGAGCTCCGCCCACGGGATCTCCTGTGGTGCGAACGTCCGGACCTCGGGTGCCTCGTCGGTGGTCTGCGGCTCCCCGTGCGCGACGGCCTCGAACACCACGAGCACCACGCGCTCGTCCTCACGGGAGTAGACGCCCACGAGCCCGCCCAGCGTCACGTCGATCGCGGTCTCCTCGCGGACCTCCCGGCGCGCGGCGTCCTCGACCGACTCGCCGAGGTCCACGAACCCGCCCGGGAACGTCCACAGTCCCGCGCCCGGCTCGAACCCGCGGCGCAGCAGGACGAGCCGCCCGGACGCGTCGCGGGGGATCGCGGACGCGACGGGCTTCGGGTTGTAGAACGCGTGGTAGCCGCACGCGGTGCAGCGCAGCAGCCGCGGCGCCTCGACGGTCGCACCCTCCCCGCAGCGCGGGCAGAAGCGGACGTCGTCGAGGGCTGGGTTCAGGCTCACATCCCCGACGCTACCTGCGTGCCGCCACCCGCAGCTCCCGGGACGCGCCGTTGGCGTGTTCGCCGCCGTCATTCGGGACGACGACAACGCGGATGACCGCCGCGCGGCGCACGCGGCTGACCCGCACGCGGTAGCGCGACCGGTTGCCCGCCAGCGGCTGCGGCTGCACGTTCCGGATGCGGATCCACCGTCCCCTCGGGGTCTTGCGCTGCACCGAAACCCGGCCGTTTGGCACCGCCGGGTTGATCGCGCCGGAGATCGCGACCGACCGCCGGTTCCCGCCGACGGCCCGCAGGCCGGGGACCACGCGGTTCGCAATCTGGAACGGCGTGCTCGCCGCCGCGATCGTCGTGCGCGTGACGACGCGCAGCCGCACGGCCGAGAACAGCGGCCCGACGGTGAACGCGTAGTCCCCGTCGCTCTCGGCGTTGCGCCGTGCGACCTCGCGGAAGCCCGTGAGATAGGGGAAGTCCGAGCGCTCGAGCGCGACCG
Organism: Solirubrobacteraceae bacterium; assembly: GCA_051306365.1. Classification (GTDB taxonomy): domain Bacteria; phylum Actinomycetota; class Thermoleophilia; order Solirubrobacterales; family Solirubrobacteraceae; genus Svornostia. The sequence goes on along the minus strand of JBPPNC010000030.1, from coordinate 694 downwards.
GCGCGCCACCCACGCCGCTGCCGGCGATCCGGCCGCTCACGGTGACGCTGCCGTTCCACCGGACCGACCGTGGCGTGATCGACAGGCTCACGCCGGTCGGCCCGCGCAGGGTCGTGAAGTTCCGGTTCGAGCCGCGGGTCGTGCCCGTCGGGTTCACCGCGACGACCCGGTACTGGTACCGCGTGTTCGCGCGCAGCCCGCTGATGTTCGTGCGGACCGTGATGGTGCTCGACCCCGCTCCGGCGGATGCGCCGGCCGTCCGCGACGAGTAGTTCGTCGACGTGCCGTACTGGAAGTAGTAGGTCGTGGCCTGGCCGCGCGGGTTCACCCGCGCGGTGAGCGTCGCCGTGGTCGGCCGGATGTTCGCCGCGCCCTGGGTGGAGACGGCGGGTGCGCGCGGCGCGGCGGGCGGCGCGTCGGTACGCAGCGTGCGATCCGCGCCGTTGTCGACGCCGGCGGCGTTCGTGGCGGTCACGCGGTAGTGGTAGGTCGTGTTCTCGGTCAGCCCGGTGACCGGGACCGTGACGGTGACCGGGTCGTCACCCGCGGGCACCGTCGCCTCGGCGGTGACGAGTCCGTACGAGCTCGAGGTTCCGTACTGGAACCGGTAGCTCGTCTCGGCGCCGTTCGGGTCGACGGTGGCGGTCAGCGTCGCCGAGGTGCGCTCGACAGACTGCGCCGCGCCGGTGGTGGC
>JBPPNC010000012.1:0-18591 GCA_051306365.1 Solirubrobacteraceae bacterium | reverse complement strand
GGCCGGGGTCCGTCCGCGTCGTCTCCTCCCCGCGGTCCATCGCCAGCAGCACCCCGCCGCCGGCCACGGCGAGCAGGAGCAGCAGCGCGAACACGCTGAGCGGGCGCCGCACCCGGCCACGGCCCGGCGGCGGGGGCGGCTGTGGGGCGACCCGCGTCGCGCCGTCGGGGCGAGCTTGGCGGGGCGTTTCGCGCGGCGCCGCGGCGGGAGGCGGGGCACCCAGCCGCGTGACCGCCGTCCCGTCCGCGGGGACCGCGTGCCCAGGACCGGTGGCGCCGTCCTCGAACAGGCCTCCCGCCGCGGGCGCCGCGACCGGCGGGACCGCCGCGACGACGCGGGTCGGCGGTTCGCGCTCGCCGGCGGCCTCCCCGCGAGCGACACTGCCGCGGCCGGCCGGGAGCGGGGCATCGACGATCGCGGCGTGCACGGCCCGCGCCAGGTCGCCCGCTGACGCGTAGCGCTCGGCGGGGTCCTTCGCCATCGCACGGGCGACCACCGCGTCCATCGCCTCCGGGACCCCTTCCGTCGATGACGGGCGGGGCGGCACCTCGTGCAGGTGGGCGGAGATCGTGGCCGGGACCGTGTCGCGGCGAAACGGCGGGGTGCCGGTCAGGGCGGTGTGCAGCACGCAGCCGAGCGCGTAGACGTCGCTGTGCGCGTCGGTGCGCTCACCGCGGAGGTGCTCGGGCGCCATGAAGTCGACCGTGCCGACGAACTCGCCGCTGTCGGTCACCCGGGTCTCGGCGTCGGCGAGCCGCACGACGCCGAAGTCCGTGAGGTACGCGTGCTCGCCCCGCGCCCCCGCGGTGATGAGGACGTTCGCGGGTTTGACGTCGCGGTGCACGAGGCCGGCCGCGTGTGCCGCGTCGAGCGCGGCGGCGACCTGGGCGATCAGCGCGTCGGCGCGGCGCGGCGGCAGCGGGCCGTGCTCGCGCAGGAGGTGGCGCAGGTCCGTCCCGTCGACGAACCGCATGACGAGGTAGAGGGTGCCGTCCTCCTCCCCCGCCGCGTACACCGGGATGACGTTCGGGTGATCGATCGATGCGGTCAGCCGCGCCTCACGCTCGAAGCGGGCGCGGAAGTCGGGGTCGGCCGCCCGGTCCCCGGCGATGAGCTTCAGCGCGACGGGCCGCCCGAGCTGCAGCTCGGTGCCCCGGTAGATCACACCCATGCCGCCGCGGCCGACCTCCGCTTCGATGCGGCAGCCGGCGAACTCGGTTCCGGGGCGGAGCTCGGCCATGGCACTGATTGTGACGGGTGGCGGACCGCACCTTTTCGGGAGCGCCCGGGTTCACTGCAACAGGACGGCGCAGGGACCCGCTCCGCGGGAATGAAGCCGACGCCCCACCCCAGGGGCACGAGGGAGATCAGATGCAGAGGTTGCTGGTGATGGCGGCGATCGCCGTCGGTCTTGTTCTGTCCGCGGCCGGACCGGCGATGGCGATCCCGTCGCTGTCGAGTGCCCAGATCACGCCCGCCGACACGACGGCCGGCGCCCACGAGGACGTCACGATCCGGTTCGACATCGATGACCTCGGGCCGACCGGCGCCCCGGGCGACGACCTGCGCGACCTCGACCTGCTGCTGCCGCCGGGCCTCGTCGGCGACCCCGGCGCCGCACCGGAGTGCGCGTTCGCCGACCTCGAGCGTGACGGCTGCGATCCCGCCTCGCGCGTCGGCACCACGGAGATCCGGGCGGACCTCAAGCTCAGCGCCGTCGAGCTCACCGACCAGCGGATCCCCGGCGACATCTACCTCATATCCACCCGCGGCACCGAGCCCGCGCGCCTGGGCATCGTGCTGCGCCCCGTCATCCCGATCCTGAACATCCCGCTCGATCCCCTGGCGATCGAGTCGCCCGTGCGCGTGCGCACCGCCGAGGACGGCGGCCTCACCGCCTCGCTACGTGACCTGCCGCGCACGCAGAGCACCCCGCTCGGCATCGCCGCCCTGAAGATCACACGGCTGCAGATCCAGCTCTTCGGCACCGCGGGGAGCGGCAACGCGTTCCTGACGAATCCGACGACCTGCGGACCCTCGACGCTGCGCATCGCCGCGACGACCTACGACGGCGTCTCAGGCGCGGCCACGGCGTCCTTCACCGCGACCGACTGCGCCTCGGTCCCGTTCGCGCCCGGCTTCGGCGTGGATGCAGACCCCGTCGGCGCCGACCTCCCCACCGCGGCCGGCGTCACCGTGACCCTCCCGTTCAGCCGCGACCCGAACGTGCGCGCACAGACCCAGCCACGGCGCGCCGTCGTCGCCCTGCCCGAAGGCTTCGAGCTGTCCCCCACCGTCGGCTCCGGCGGTGACCTGCAGGGCTGCAGCGACGCCCAGTTCGGGCAGAACTCGGCCGCCCCCTCGTCGTGCCCCGCGGGGGCGCAGATCGGCACGGTGCAGTTCAGCTCGCCGCTCGTCGACGCGCCGCTGACCGGCGAGGTGTTCCTCGCCGACCCCGTGCCCGGCGCGCCGCTCATCCGCATCTTCATCGTCGCCGAGCAGGGTGCGCAGAGCGACGCGCTGCGCATCAAGCTCGCCGGCGTCGTGGAACCCGACGCGCAGACCGGCCACATCCGCACCACACTGGATGACATCCCACAGCTGCCGTTCACGTCGTTCGAGCTGCGCTTCCGTGGCGGACAGCACGCCGTCGTCTCCACCCCGCGCTCCTGCGGGACGTACACCGGCACCTCGCGGATGACGCCGCACTCCGGCGGCGCGGACGCCACGCCGTCGGCGACCGTGGCGGTCGCGGGCGACTGCCCCGACCCCGCGGCGTTCACGCCGTCCCTCGGCTTCTCGGCGTCACCCGCCCAGGCGCAGTGGGACGCGACGATCACGACCGCGGTCAGCCGTCCCGACCGCCAGGCCCGGCTGACGTCCATGCGCGTCTCGCTCCCGCCCGGAATCCTTGGCCGTATCAACACCGTCCCGGCGTGTCCGGTCGACGCCGCCCGCCAGGGCGCGTGCAGCGCCGACTCACGCGTCGGCACCGTCGGCGCCGCCGCCGGCCCGGGCGCCGCGCCGCTCGGCGTCGAAGGTCCCGTCTACCTCACGGAAAGCATCGACGGGTCGTTCGCCGGGCTGGCGATCGTCGTCCCCGCGAAGGTGGGCCCGCTCGACCTGGGCAACTCCGTCACGCTCGCCAAGCTCTTCGTGCGCACCAGCGACCAGGGGCTCGACGTTGTCGCCGATCAGATTCCCACGCGCCTGCAGGGCGTAGCGCTGGGCCTGCGCAGCCTGGAGCTGCGCCTGGACCGGGCCGGGTTCACGTTCAACGCGACGAACTGCGCGGCGCAGACCGTCCGTGCCACGCTCGGCAGCGACCTCGGGGCCGCCGCGCCCGCCGAGGCCGGTTACCAGGCCACCGGGTGCGAGAACGTCCCGTTCGAGCCGACCATCGAGGCGTCGCTGACGGGCCCGCGGTCGGACCTCGACGAGAACGGCCACCCCGGCCTCGACGTCACGGTGCGCCAGACCGGCCAGGAGGCGAATGCGAGCTCCGTCGCGGTGACGCTGCCCAAGGGCGTCGCCGCCGACCCGGACCGGCTCAAGCGCGCCTGCCCGCTCGCGAAGTTCGAGGCGAACGACTGCCCCGACAGCGCGATCATGGGCAAAGCCACCGCGACCACCCCGCTGCTCCCCGAGCCGCTGGTCGGCAACGTGGTCTTCGTCCTCGCGCCCGGCAGCGCGCTGCCGCAGCTGCGGGTGCAGCTGCGCGGGCGCCTGGCCATCGACCTCGTCGCCAAGGTGTCGGTGTCCGGCACCCAGCTCGTCAACGAGTTCGCCGGCATCCCCGACGTGCCGCTGTCCGCGTTCCGCCTGCAGCTCGACGGTGGGGACAAGAGCCCGCTGTCGACCTCCGAGGACCTGTGCCTCAGCCAGCCGAAGGTGCTCGCGAAGTTCGGCGCGCACAGCGGCAAGACGAAGGAACGGACGGTCACGCCGGACGCGCCCTCGTGCAGCCCGTCCGCGACGCTGAAGGTCACGTCGCTGCGCGCGGGGGCCCCGCAGCTGCAGCTGCGCGCCGACGGCGCCACCCGCAAGCTCCAGCAGGTGCGACTGAAGCTCCCGCCGGGCATCGAGATCGACCGCGCCAAGGCGCGGCGCCTCATTCGCCTGCAGGCCGGCGGCATGTCGTCGAGCAGCCGGCGCCGCGCGCGGGTCACCGTCTACAGGACGCGCCTTGACGTGACGCTCCCGGGAACGGGCGCCCAGCGCATCAACGTCCTGCTGCGCAAGGGCGCGCTGCGGGTCGGATCACTGACCCGCCAGCGCCGCAACCCGCGGCTGAACTTCCGCGTCGACGTCTCCCAGCCGCAGGTCGCCAAGCGCAGCAGCATGCTGCGAACGCGCCCCGTTCGGAGCATCGGTTGAACCGCATGAACGTCGCCCCGGTTCATCCCGGGTGACCGGGCCTCGCAGGGAGCGAGGCTGCGGCGCCACGCTGCGCACCCGGCCGGTGCGCAGCGTCTGACGTCACCCCCACGGCCCGGGTCGATCAGTCGGTGCGCGGACCCGGGACGTTGCGGAACCGGAACGCCGCCGGCTCGCGGCCGGCCTGCACGAACCAGCACTCACCGCTGACATCGGCGGTGAACAACTGCACGACGGCGTTGGCGGGTTCCTCGGCGGTCATCATCGGGAAGCCCTGCTGCGCGAGCGCCTCGGCGATCGGTGCGGTGATCGCCGACTCGGCGAACCCCGGACAGACGGCGTTGAGGCGGATGCCCTCCGGCGCGAGCGTCGGGCCGACCGACCGGACGAGGCCGACGACCGCGTGCTTGTTGGCGGTGTAGACGGGATCGAACGGCATGCCGACGAGGCCGGCCAGCGACGCGGTCGCGACGATCGCGCCGCCGCGCGCCCTCAGCGCGGGCAGCGCGTGATGCAGGCCGAACACGACGCCATCGAGGTTCGCCCCCATGGCGCGGCGGTAGAGCGCGAGGTCGAAGTCCTCACCGATGCTGCAGCCGGTCGAGACGCCGGCGTTGAGGTGGACGAGGTCGACACCGCCGTGGCGCGCGACGACGTCTGCGACCAGCCGCGCGTTCGCGTCGAAGTCGCCGACGTCGCACCCGACGAAGTCGCCGCCGATCGCCTCGGCGATCAGGCGCCCGCCCGGCTCGTCAAGGTCGGAGATGACGACCAGCGCGCCCCGCGCGGCGAGCGCCCGCGCGGTGGCGGCGCCGATGCCGCTCGCCCCGCCGGTGACGATCGCGACCTTGCCCTCGAACTCAGTGCTCACGCGTCATGTCCCTAACCCGCGCGGCGAGGTCCTCGATGAGCGACCCGAACTGCAGGATGAAGGGGTCGTCGGTGGTCCCGGCCTTCGCGCGCTTGTAGTTGCCCTCCATGAAGACGATGAGCTTCCACGATGCGAGCACGCGATACCAGCCGAGGTCGCCCGTCGAACGCCCGGAGCGCTCCTCGTAGCGCGCGACGAGCTCGTCGCGATTCGGGAAGCCGGGCTGGCGCGTGACGGGCGAGAGGTCCATGCCGCCGATCTCCGGATCGTCCGGGTCGGTCCACATGACCATGAGGTAGCCGAGGTCGGCGAGCGGGTCCCCGATGGTCGCCATCTCCCAGTCGAGGATCGCCGACAGATGCGCCGGATTGCCCGGCGCGAACAGCGTGTTGCCCAGACGGTAGTCGCCGTGCACGATCGTCGCGGGCGGCGAGTCGGGCAGCCGCTCGCCGAGCCAGCGCGCGACCGTCTCGACGGCCGGCACCTCACGCGTCTTGTTGTGCTCCCACAGGCCGAGGAACCGCCGCAGCTGGCGCTCGAGGTAGCCCTCGGGCTTGCCGAAGCCCTCGAGCCCGGCGTCGCGCCAGTCCACGGCGTGCAGCTCGACGAGCGCGTCGATCAGCTCCTCCCCCACCCGGCGGCGCTCGGCCTCGGGCGACAGGTGGTCGGGCAGCGTGTCGACGAGCACGTCGCCCTCGACCTTCGTCATGACGTAGAACGGCGCGCCGATGACCTCCGGGTCGTCGCCGACGGCGAGCACCTCGGGCACGCGCGCGCGGCCGTCGAGCGCACCGATGACGCGCGCCTCGCGCAGCACGTCGTGCGCGCTGGGCGGCAGCGGCCCGCGCGGCGGGCGGCGCAGCACGACCTCGGTGTCGCCGCGGCGCACCGCGAACGTCACGTTGGAATGGCCGTCGCCGATCGGCGTGAGCTCGGGGGTGCGGCCGGTCTCGCCGACGCCGTGGGCGTCGAGAAAGGCCGTGAGCGCGTCGAGGATGACGAGCGGTTCCCGCGCTTCGGGCGCGATGTCGCCGCGCGTCGCGACGATGTCGTCGGGAGCGACCGGGACGGCCATCAGGTCAGGTCCCCGGCCGCGACACGCGTGCTCTCGCCCTTGCGCGCCAGCTGCAGGCACGCCCGTGCCATCACCATGCGGTGCACCTCGCTCGCGCCGTCGTAGATCCGCGCCGAGCGCGCGTCCTCGTAGATGCGCGCGACCGGCAGGTCCTTGGCGACCCCCGCCGCCCCGTGGATCTGCACGGCGCGATCGGCGACCCGGCCGAACGCCTCACTCACGAACGTCTTCGTCATCGCCACCTCCTGGCGGTGCGGCAGGCCGTGCTCGACCTTCCACGCGGTGTGCAGGACCATGAGCCGGCTGGCGTACAGGTCCATCGCCGAGTCGGCGATCATGAACTGCAGGCCCTGCTGCTCGGCGAGCTCCTTGCCGAACGCGGTGCGCTGCGTCAGGCGTGTGGTCGCGAGATCCAGCGCGCGCTGCGACGCGCCGATCCACCGCATCGCGTGCGCCAGGCGCCCGCCGGCCAGGCGCTTCTGCGCGATGACGAACCCCTCGCCCTCGGTGCCGAGCAGGTTGGCCTGCGGCACCCGCACGTCCTCGAGCTCGATGACGGGATGTCCGCCCGGGTAGTGCGCGCCCATCCAGTCGGGGTGGCGCGCGACCTTCCAGCCGGGCGTGTCCGTCGGCACGAGGACGAGCGAGTAGTTGCGGTGCCCGGCCGCGTCGTCCGTGCCGGTCTTCGCGACGACGATCGCGATGGACGCGCCCTCCGCGCCGGTGATGCACCACTTCGTCCCGTTGATGACCCAGTCGTCGCCGTCACGAACCGCGGTGGTCTGCAGATTCGTCGGGTCGCTGCTGGCGACGTCGGGCTCGGTCATCGCGAAGCACGACCGGATCTCGCCGGCGGCGAGCGGGCGCAGCCACGTCTCGAGCTGCTCCTCGGTGCCCGCCATGAGCAGCGTGTGCATGTTGCCCTCGTCGGGCGCCATCGCGTTGATCGCGAGCGACGCGATGATCGAGACGCCGCAGATCTCGTTGATGAGCGACATGCCGAGCACGCCGATGCCCAGGCCGCCCCACCGCTGGGGCAGGTGCGGGGTGTAGATGCCGCGCTCGCGGGCGCCGTCGCGCAGGCGCTCGATGACGTCCCATGACGTCAGGAGGTCGTCGAGGTCGGTGACCTCCGCCTCGGCGGGGAGCACCTCCTCGTCGACGAAGGCCCTGACGCGGTCGAGCACGTCGCGTAGGTCCGCGGGGATTGTGAAGTCCATCGGGCGGATCGTATGCGCGGGGGCGCACGGAGGGCGTCGCTACGGGCACGACGACCTGCTGTGGGGCGGCCGGGGCCGCGTGCGACGTGCGGGCCCGGCTGACCGACTGATCAGGCCAGGACCCAGGTGTCCTTCGCGCCACCCTGCTGGGACGAGTTCACCACGAGCGACCCGCGCCGCAGCGCCACGCGCGTGAGCCCGCCCGGGGCGGCGCGCGGCCCGTCCGGGGTCAGGAAGACGAACGGCCGCAGGTCGACGTGACGCGGCTCCAGCACCCCGTCGTCGACGACCGTCGGATGAGTCGAAAGCGGGACGACGAGCTGCGCGACGTACTCGGCCGGGTCGGCCCGGAGCTCGTCGAGCAGCGCCGACAGCGTCTCATCGTCGGCGTCGCGACAGACGGTCACGCCCTTGCCACCCTCCCCGTGCCGCGCCTTGACCACGAACGCCCGCGGGTCGTCGAGCACCCGCGCGAGCGCGTCGGGCTCGCCGAGCTCAAGGGTCGGGACCGAGCGCAGCAGCGGCTCCTCACCCAGGAACAGCCGGACGGCATCCTCGACGTGCGCGTGCGTGAGCTTGTCGTCGCCGACGCCCGTGCCGAAGCCGTTTACGAGCCCCAGCCGTCCGTCGAGCCACGGTTCGAGCAGTGCGGCGGCCACCGGGGTCAGAGCGCCGTCGGGCTCGTGGATGAGGTCGCTGTCGGTCCGGCGGTAGACGACGTCGATGTCGTGCGGGTGCCCCTCGGCGTCGCGGCGGCGCAGGCGCCCGAAGCGGGTGCGCTCGAGGTCGGCGAGCGTCACGAGGGGCACACCGAGCTGGGCGGCCAGCCACGCGTGCTCGTAGTGGGCGACCGACGACGGGCCGTCGGTGAGCACGACGGCCTGCGGGTCGTCGACGCCCGCGGGCGCCGCCTGGCGCAGCGCGGCGGCGAGCAGCGCGATGCTCTCCGCGGGCATGTCCCGGACCGCCGGGGTGTCGATGCCGCGTGCGGAGAGCGCCCCGACGACGGCGCGACGCGCGGCGACGGCGTACGCCAGCCCCGAGGGCGTGCGCAGGTTGTCCTCCAGGACGAGGAGCGTCCCGTCGGCGTCGCGGACCACGTCGAGGCCGCTGACGCCCAGCGCCGTGGCTGGTTCCGGCCACACGCCGCGCAGCAGCGGCTCGTAGCCCTCGGTCTCCTCGATCTGCTCGTCCGTGACGACGCCGGCCGCGACGGACCGCCGCGGCCCGTAGGCGTCACGGACGAACGCGTCGAGGGCACGGACTCGCTGCTCGAGCCCTGCCGCGAGCGTCGCCCACTCGGCCGTGCTGAGGATGCGCGGCACCGGGTCGACGGTGAACGGCCAGCCGCTGCCCCCGCCGAAGCGGACACCGGTCTTCTCCAGGTACGTCGCGACGTCGGCGCGCAGGCCGGCGACATCCGTCTGGGCGATCGTGTCCAGCAACGCCGCGCCGGGCTCGCCGGCGGCGGCGGCTTCGTCCGAGGGTGTGGCAGGTGGTGCCGAGAGGCCGACGTCGATGCCAGTCACCATCGCAGGATCGAACACGCGGGCCGGATTCTCCTCCGCCGTACGGCCAAAACGGGGCGCCCCGTGATCGACCTGACGTCCAGGGGCCAGGGTGTTCATCTCCCCCGAACGCCCCGGAGGCCCCCAAGTACCGCCCGTCGCTTCGCAAAGAGGGGCTGAGAAGGAATTGTCCTGGGCGTCATCGGCTCAGCCGGAGTACATCGCCTCGATCTCGTCGCCGTACTTCTCGCCGATCGGCTTGCGCTTGAGCTTCATCGTCGGCGTCAGCTCATCGCCGCCCGGCAGCCAGTCGCCCTGGACGAGGACGAACTTCTTGATCTGCTCCACGCGCGAGAGCTTCGCGTTGGCCGCGTCGACCGCCGCCTGCACCGCCGCGTGCGCCTGCTCGTTCTTCGCCAGCGACTCCAGCGACGCGTCCTCGATGCCCTGCTGCTGCGCCCACATCGGCGCGAAGTCGGCGTCGAGCACGATGAGCGCGGTGTTGTAGGACCGCGCGTCGCCGATGACGCACGCCTGCCCGATGAGCGGCGACGCCGACTTCAGCGTGGCCTCGATGAACGACGGCGACATGTTCTTGCCGGCCGCGTTGATGATGAGCTCCTTCTTGCGGTCGACGATCTTCAGGTAGCCCTCCTCGTCGAACTCCCCGATGTCGCCGGAGTGCAGCCAGCCCTCCGCGTCGACGGTCTCCGCCGTCTTGTCGGGCATGTTGCGGTACCCGACCATCACGGCGTCCGCGCGCACGAGCACCTCGCCGTCCTCGGCGAGCTTGATCTCGAAGCCGGGCGCCGGCTCGCCGACGGTGCCGATCCTGATCCGGCCCGGCCGGTTCGCCGCACCGGCGCCGCAGGTCTCGCTCATCCCCCAGATCTCCGCGAGCGGCACGCCGATCGCGTGGAAGAACTCGATGACCTCGACGGGGGTCGGCGCCGCACCGACGTTCACGGCCTTGATGCTGGAGAGGCCGAGCATCTCGCGGATGCCGGCGAAGACCTGCTCGTCGGCCTGGGCCACCGCTGCGGCCAGCGCGTCGGGCACGGGCTCGCCGCGCTGCTCGAGCCGGATCTTCTGCGTGGAGGCGTCGATCGCCGCCTTCATCGCCTGCTGCTTGTCCTCGGGCTGCGACGCGAGCATCGCCTCCAGGCCGGCCTTCAGCTTCTCCCATACGCGCGGGACGGCGAAGAACCACGTGGGCTGCACGGCGGGAAGGTAGGAGATGACCTGCTTGGGGTCCGGGCAGGACGTGACCTGGATGCCGTAGCGGATCGGCAGGTAGTGGTGCGCGGCACGCTCGGCGATATGCGCGCTCGGCAGCCACGAGACCACGCGCGAGTCGTCGTCGAACTGCACCATCGCCTCGATCGCGTCGACGGCCGACAGCAGGTTGCGATGCGAGAGCTGCACGCCCTTGGGCGGACCGGTCGTCCCGGACGTGTAGATGAGGGTGAGGGTGTCCTCCGGCGCGATGGCGTCCAGCGCCGCGGGGAGATCGAACCCGGCGCCCGCGCCGCGCTCCTCCAGGTCGGCCAGGGACATGCACCCGTCGGGCAGGTCGCCCTCGGGCGCGACGACCACGATGTGTTCGAGGTTCGGCAGCTCCTCCCGCGCGCGCTCGATGACCGGCAGGAACATCGGCTCGGTCACGAGGATGCGGGCGTCGGCATCGGTGACGACGTACTGGATCTGCTCGGGCGATGACGTCTGGTAGATCGAGAACGGGGTGCCGCCGGCGAAGAGCACGCCGATGTCGACGAGGTGGAACTCGGGCCGGTTGCCCAGGAGGATTCCGACGCACTGCCCGCGCTCGAGGCCGAGCTGGTGCAGGCCGGCGGCGATCGCGCTGGATCGGTCGCGCCACTGCTCCCACGTGATGGAGACCTCGTCGTCCTTCGTGCGCAGCGCGACGTCGTCAGCGCGCCGGTCGGCGGTATCCATGAACGCCTCGGCGAACGTCGTGGCGGTCTGCACGGCCATGGTGAGTTCCTCTCCTCGTCGCGCCCCTGCGCGGGTGTGTCGGCACATCATGCCGACACCACGTCACGGAAGTGGCGGGTCCCCGGAGATTCGCCTTGACGGGCGCGCGTCGGCACAGCAGCATCAGCGCGTATGTCCGTCGGGAAAGCCACGTGGGACCACTTCGCTGCGGAGGATCCGCAGTTCTACATCGCCTCCAACCGAACGGCGTGGGACGACGACGAGTTCTACGCGTCGGGCGCCTCGATCCTGTCGCACATCGAGCGGTGGCTCCCGCGTCTGCAGACCGGACACGCCGTGGAGATCGGCGCGGGCCTCGGCCGGATCACCGTGCACCTCGCCAGCGTGTTCGACCGGGTCGACGCGACCGACGTCAGCCCGCGCATGGTCGAGCAGGCCCGGGCCAAGGACCTGCCGGAGAACATCACGTGGACCCAGACGGACGGCCGGCTTCCCGCCGACGACGACACCGTTGATTTCGTCTACTCGTTCAACGTGATGCAGCACGTCCCGCGGATCGCTGAGATCGAGAGCTACATGCAGGAGATCCGCCGCATCCTGCGCCCGGACGGCTACGCGGCCATCCAGTACGACATCCGCCCGCGGCCACTCTGGCAGCGCCCGGTGCTGCTGATGCCCGACCCGCTGCTGCCCCGCACATCACGGCGCTTCATCCGCCGCTACCCGGTTCCGCTCGCGGAGCTCCATGCGATGGCCACCCGTTCCGGCCTCGAGGTCCTCGACGAATTCGACAAGGCGCCGCACGAGCACTACATGCTGTTCGCACCCGCCTGACGGTTCTTCCGGTTCTCGGTCGTTGAACGCACCGAACAGCTGGTGGGGCGGTCGTGGTAGAAGCGGGTGGGTGACCAATGCCGAGTTCATCGCGTATGCCTGTTTCCTGATCGGCGCCGTCGTGCTGATCCTCGGCGTCGCGGCCGGGCTGACGACGAGCGTCACAGCCAACGCCGAGGCGGCGAAGCAGAAGATCGACGACGCGAAGCAGGAGCTCGCCGCCGCCGGGGAGCCCGGGGCGTCCGCGGCGGGAGCGACCGCGCAGGCGAGCTCGGCGCTGGATGAGGCCCAAGAGATCATCTCCGCGCTGCCCGAGCATCTGCGGTTCGCGGGCCTGCTCATCCTCGTCGGCACGATCCTCATCGGCGTCGCCACGGTGCAGTTCGGCGGGGTCTCGCTCTTCTGAGGGGGAGCACGCCGTGCTCGTCGACCTCCACGCCCACTACCCGATGCACGTGGTGCCCGGCGGGGACACGCACGAGCTCCTGATCTCGTGGCCGGCCCAGCGGGTCCGCGCGAAGATCGTCGACCTCGTCTCGCGTCTGGCGAACTACGAGGGACCCGGCGGCGAGCCCGGCGTCACCGTGCCGCTGCTGCGCGAGGGCGACGTCGGGGTGGCGCTGTCGGTGGCCTTCAACCCGTGGACCGAACTCGACCCGGGCCGCCATTACGACGACCCACCGGAGGACGCGTACTTCGACCTCCTGCTCGAGATCCTCGACGCCGTCGACGCCGAGGTCGGCGCGCGTGGCGACGCGGAGATCGTCCGCACCGCCGAGGCGCTCGACCGCTGTCTGGCCGAGGACCGCGTCGCCCTCATCCACGCCGTCGAGGGCGCCGTGCAGCTGGGCGGCGCGGCGGCCGTGCCGGCCAATGTCGAGGAACTCGCGCGCCGGGGCGTCGCATATGTCACCGTCGCGCACCTGTTCTGGCGGCAGGTCGCGACCGTCGTCCCCGCCCTCCCCTTCCTGCCCGACCGGGCGTATCGGCTGCTGTTCGGCCAGCCGCGGGACGCGGGGCTCGGTCCATCCGGCCGCGCGGCGGTGCGGGCGATGGCGCAGCACGGCGTCCTCGTGGACGTCACCCACATGAGCGACGCGTCGCTGCACGAGACGCTCGCGCTGCTCGACGAGGCCGATCCCGCCCGCCGGCTGCCCGTGATCGCGTCGCACATGGCCTGCCGCTTCGGCTCGCTCGCCTACAACATGACCGACGACGCGATCCGGCAGGTCGCCGACCGCGGCGGGGTGCTCGGGATCATCGCCTGCCGCCACTACATGGCCGACGGCCAGAAGGCCGAGACGTGGGACGACACCGTCGACCTCATGTGCTCGCACGCCGAACGCATCGCCGCCGCCACCGGGTCGTGGGACCACGCGGCGATCGGCTCGGACCTCGACGGCTACATCAAGCCGGCGCTGCCGGGCCTCGAGCACGAGGGCCGGATGCGCGCGCTCCAGGTGGCGCTCCGGGCGCGGCTCGGCCCGGAACGGGCGGAGAAGGTCGTCAGCGGCAACGCGCTGCGGGTGCTCCGCGCGCGGTTCGCCCGATGACGGCGCTCAGTGGCCGTGCTGGCGGCCGCGCAGGTGCATGATCGCCACGACGATCGCGCCGACCATGACCCCGAGGATCGCCGAGGCGGTGGTGTTCGTCAGCCAGGCGGCGACGCCTCCCACCGCGCCGGTCGCGTGGTCGACCTCTTCCTCGAGGTGATGCACCTCGTCGTAGAGGAAGGAGACGCCGAGCTCGTCGAGACCGACCAGCAGGATGTGCCCGCCGACCCACAGCATCGCCGCGATCCCGACCGTCGACAGCACCGACAGGACGACCGGCATGGCGCGCACCAGCCCGCGTCCGAACGCCGCGCCCGCACCCTCGCGGGTCTGGGCCAGCCGCAGCCCGATGTCGTCCATCTTCACGATCAGGCCGACGACGCCGTAGACGCCCGCGGTGATCGCGAACGCGACCGCCACGAGGATCAGCGCGCGCGAGACGAACGGCTCGTCGGTGACCTCGTCGAGCGCGATCACCATGATCTCCGCGGAGAGGATGAGGTCGGTGCGGATCGCCTTGCCGACGAGTTCCTCCTCGTTCTCGGGCTCGTGCACGCCGGCCGACGCCTGCGCCTCGTGGCGGTGCGGGCCGATGACCTCCCACAGCTTCTCCGCGCCCTCGAAGCAGAGGTACGTGGCGCCGACCATGAGGATCGGGGTGACCAGCCACGGCAGGAACTCGCTGAGCAGCAGCGCGGCGGGCAGGATGAAGAACAGCTTGTTGCGCAGCGAGCCGATCGCGATCCGCTTGATCATCGGCAGCTCGCGGTTGGCCTCGAAGCCCTGGACGTAGCGCGGCGTGACGGCCGCGTCGTCGACGATCACGCCTGCGGCCTTCATGCTCGCGCGGCCCGCACCGGCGGCGACGTCGTCGACCGATGCGGCGGCCAGTCGCGCGAGCGCGGCGACGTCGTCGAGGAGTGCGGCGAGACCGGCGCTCATCAGCGCCGCCTGACGGCGATTGCTGTGCTCACGGCGCACAGGCTAGGGGCGCGACCGGCCGGGCGCCCGGCCGCCGGTCGTCAGACCGCCTGGCGCAGCAGCGCCGGGGTGAGCCGGCGCACGTGGGCGAGCAGGCGCTCGTGCGTGGCCGCGTCAGGGTCGGTGAGGCGCAGGCGCAGCAGCTCGTCGCCGGCGGCGTTGAGGATGTGCGCGGTGTACTCGGGGTCCGGGAGGTCCGGGTTGATGGAGAGCAGCACGCTCATGAAGTACTCGCGG
This sequence comes from Solirubrobacteraceae bacterium, assembly GCA_051306365.1. Lineage (GTDB taxonomy): Bacteria > Actinomycetota > Thermoleophilia > Solirubrobacterales > Solirubrobacteraceae > Svornostia. The sequence continues at coordinate 3,979 of JBPPNC010000012.1, read as the reverse complement.
ATGAACGACTGCGCCTCGGCGAGACGCACGTGCAGTTCCGGCGGCGCGCCCTGCGGCGGGAAGAGGAACAGCCGCCAGGTCGCGGGGTGCGCGTCGACGGCGCGCAGGACCTCCGTGAACGCATGCGTGAACGCGCCGTCGTCCTCGGCGGGCGGAGGGCTCTGCGCGATGGCTTCTGCGAACCGTGCGCCGGCGCGCTCGGCCTCGCGGTCGACGAGCGCGATGAACAGCCCCGGCAGGTCGCCGAACTGCTGGTAGAGCACGGTGCGCGACACGCCCGCCTCGCCGGCGATGCGGTTGAGCGTCGCCGCGTGGAACCCCTCCGCGTCGACGATGGCGTGGGTGATGTCGAGGATCTGCTCGTGGCGATCCTCGGCGGTCATCCGCCGTCGTCGTGGCTGCGTGCGCGGGGGCATGACTTGACGGTATAACTTATGCGACGTAAGTTGTGGGGCCCATGCTTGAGCAGAGTCTGCACTACCCGGACCTCGCAGCGCGCGTCCTCAGCCAACAGCACCTGCAGCCGGCGCTCTACGGCGATGTCGACTTCACCGCGAAGCCCTACCGCCTGTCCGACGCGCCGGACGACGCATCCTCGCTGCCCGAGTGGGTCACCCCACGCGCGCCCATCCTCGAAGACGAGCGCGTGGTCGAGCTCATGAGCACGGCGACCATGCTCGGAGACGTCGTGGCGGACCCGTACGCGACGCTCATGACCGAGCGCAGCTTCAAGAGCCTCATCGACATGCTCAAGCAGGCGTGCCGAGAGGGGGTCGAGTCGGTCGCCGACGCGCCGCCGGAACTCGAGGCGCTCATCGCGTCGATGGAGCACACGCCGGACTGGCTGAACATGGACCTCGTGCGTGACGGCGCGCGCGTGGAGCGCATCCCGATGGCGTTTCTCTCCCCCTTCGTCACGCGCGGCGCGTTCGTCGCCACGTTCCTGAACACGTACGCCGCACTCCCGATGGCGCTCACCGGCACGCTGGGCGGCAGCAAGGCCGCGCGGCGCGTGAACGAGACGTCGAGCTTCTTCACCGTCACGACCCTCCCGAACGCGCTCGAGCGCCACGGCCCCGGCTTCGAGGCGGCCGCGATGGTGCGCCTGATGCACTCGATGGTCCGCTACAACGCGCTGAAGAGGTCCGACCGATGGGACCTCGACGTGTTCGGCATCCCGATCCCGCAGCTCGACCAGATGCCGGCGGGCCTCATCAACATCTACCTGCTGGCCGCGCGGGCCAAGCGCAAGGGACGCAGCGAGTTCACCGACCAGGAGCGCGCGGTCGTCGAGTTCTGCCGCTACCGCTGCCACCTCCTCGGCCTGCCCGAGGAGCTCCTCCCGCAGACGCCGGGCGAGACCCTGCACATCATGCACGCCCGCGCGGCGCTGCTACGCGACGGCTTCGACGACGAGACGTGCGGCGGGCTGGTCCGCGCGACGATGGCCGCGTACCTGCGCGCCGACGACACCCCATTCGACCGGCTGGCCGAGAGCGTGGAGAAGAGCTACAGCAAGGCGTTCTTCATCCGCAGCTTCACGAGGAACGACGCCGAGAAGGCGGCCGCGATGGGCGTGTCGTTCGGGAAGGCGGACATCGCGCGCATCGCCGTCACCGCGCCGTTCGTCCTCGGCCGTTTCGTCACGGTGACCGCGGCGAGCCGGGTGCCCGTCCTGCGCGACGTCGTCGACTCCTACGCCGTCCGCACCCTGAAGAAACGGCTGGCGACCTACGGCGCCGCGGAGTACACGACGGACGCCTCGGCCTACACGCCGGTGGCGAAGCCGGTGGCACACGCCGCCTGACGCCTTCTAGCCGACTTCGCCCTATTCTCGGCATGGCGCAGATCGGCATGCACGAGGCGAAGACCAAGCTCTCGCAGATCGTGGAGCGGGCAGAGGCGGGCGAGGAGATCATCATCGCGCCGGGCAAGCCTGCGGTGCGGCTCACGCCCGTCGCTCGGACGTCCTCCATGGCGGCGGTGCGCGGCGCGCTGCAGGGCCAGATCACGATGGCCCATGACTTCGACGAACTGCCCGACGAGTTCGTCGAGGCATTCGGCGCCGAGTGAACGTTCTGCGGGACACGCACGCGGCCCTGTGGTGGATCGCGACGACGAGCGTTTCGGGCCTGCGGCGGAGCGGCTCATGCTCCGCCCGGGCTCGCGAGTCCTCTTCAGCGCGGTCGTGATGTGGGAGGTGACGGTGAAGCGGGCGCTCGGCCGGCTCTCCGTGCCCAGCGACTGGAGCCAGCCGCTGCTGGACGGCGGTGCCTGCCTCTGCCGCCACCCCGCTCTGCCGGGACACGGCGCTCGCGGCGGGCATGATGCTGGCGGCCGAGCTGGCGTAGGCGCAGGTCGACGTGACGGTGGTCGAGCGGCGCCCCGACCACGTGCTCGTCGCGTCGCGCGCCGGCGGCTTTCACGCCCGCACGCTCGAGGTGCTCGACATGCGGCGTCGCCGGACGGCCTCCTCGACACCTGCCACGAGGAACGCCACCCGGTGGGAGCCCGGGCACTTGAGCACACCATCGTGCAGGCCGCACTCCAACGCCGTGACGAACGGATGGCGCCACTGGTCGACCTCGTCTCCGCGTTCGGTGAGATGGACGAGCCGCGCAAGAAGGTCGTCGGCACGATCTCCGCGCTGGCATCCACTACGACCTCGGCGACGCCGACATCGGCGGGTGGAACGACCGGGTCCAACTGGTCGCGGCGCGGTACGACGGCGCGTGGAACTCCCGGACGGGTACGTGGCGTGGGTGCGCGAGGGCACCGCCGACGGGCTCACGGATGCGCTGGCGATGTGGTTCGGCGCGCCGGTCGGGGCCGCTGCTTCAACGTGAAGGCGTGAGCGCGACGCGTTTCCGCGGAAGCGTCGCGCATGTGACATGATGACCGGCGCGGGACTGACACACGGCCTCGCTGCCTGGCTTCAGACTTCAGGGCGACCAGCGACACGGAGCCGCGATGCCTGCTCACCGAATCCTCGCCACCGCCGTCCTCGCCCTGCTTGCGGCCTCCGTCGCTCCCGGTGCCGCGTCGGCGACCACACGCTACGCCGCGCCGTTCCGGCTGTTCCCCACCCAGGGCGGTGCGCCCTGCACCGACCCGGTGAAGCGGTGCACCATCGTCACCGCGCTCGCCAGCGCGACCAGCGGCGACGACGTCGCGCTCGCCGGCGGCACGTACCAGAAGGGCCTCTCCGTCGTCGGCGGGTCCGAGCCCTTCGACGCCACGCTGACGGTGCCGAACGGCGTCGTCCTGCACGGTGAGTCCTCGACGAACCTGCCCGTGATCCGCGTCCGGCCCAACAGTCAGGCCGAAGCGGGCGTGGAGGTCGGCACCAACGCGACGATCCGCGACGTCGAGCTCCGCGGGACCACCACCGACAACACTCCGATCGCCTACACGCTCGCCGTCTCCGAAGGGCTCGCCGACCGCGTGCGCGTGCGGACCACCGCTGCGCCGAACGCGCTGCTGATCGCCTGCGCTCTGGCCTCGGGGACCATCCGCAACAGCAGCTGCCTGGGCTCTGGCAGCGCGGCGGGCGGCAAGGTGACGGCCGTGTCCGCATCGGTGAAGAACGCCACGTTCGCGCTGCGCAACGTGACCGCGGTCACCACCGTGCCGAACAGCGAGGCGATCCGGACCGGCACGTCGGACGGCACCTCAACGCTGGCCATCTCGAATGTCATCGCTCGCGGCACCACCGCGGACATCGTCGTGCGCGCCGGGCTGAGCGGCGGTCAGGCGACCGCCAACGTCGACCATTCCAACTGGCGCACGCAGGACGTCACCGCGGCAACCGGGGGCGTCGCCCAGCTCGTCCAGACAGGGCCCAACCAGAACGGCGCGACGGCGGCTGAGCCGGCGTTCGTCGACGCGGCCGCAGGGGACTTCCGCCAGGCGCCGGGTTCCCCGACCGTCGACGCCGGCGTCATCGACCTGGGCCACGGCCCGCTCGCGCTCGGCGGCG
>JBPPNC010000008.1:0-2922 GCA_051306365.1 Solirubrobacteraceae bacterium | reverse complement strand
GGGCGCGGATCGCGTAGAGGGGGTCGCTGGCGAAGGGCTGTGTGCTCGGCGAAGCGGTTCGCGACGGCGTAGGTCACCCCTACCCCGCGCGGCACCGCGAGCGTAGCGTGAGCCCATGCCCTTCGATCCGAACGAGTACCAGGCGCCGCTGAACCGGGCGCACGAACACGCCACCGAGTGGCTCGACTCCGTGCCGACGAGACCGGTGCGACCGAGCAGGACGGTGGACGAGCTCGGGTTCGACACCCCGCTGCCGGAGGGTGCGACCGACCCCGTGACCGTCATCGACGAACTGGTCGCGCAGGCCGAGCCGGGGCTCATGGCGATCCCGTCCGGCAAGTTCTTCGGGTGGGTGATGGGCGGCACCCTCCCCGCCGCGCTCGCCGCCGACTGGCTCGTGAGCGCATGGGACCAGAACGCCGGGATGCGCTACGCAACCCCCGCGGCGGCGGCGATCGAGGAGGCCGCCGGCGCGTGGCTGCTCGACCTGCTGCACCTGCCCGCCGCGTCAGCCGTCGGCTTCACGACCGGCGGCACGACCGCGAACATGGTCGGTCTCGCCGCCGGCCGCGGCGACGTGCTGCACCGCGCCGGCTGGGACGTCAACGAGTTCGGCCTGCAGGGCGCGCCGAAGGTCACCGTGCTCGCCGGCGCCGAGGTGCACGCCTCGGTGGAGCTCGCGCTGCGGTACCTCGGCCTCGGCAAGCCGCAGCTCGTCGAGGCCGACGCGCAGGGCCGCATCCGACCGGATGCCCTCGCCCTGGCCCTCGCGGAGGTCGACGGTCCCGTGATCGTCGTACTCCAGGTCGGCAACCTGCACTCGGGCGCCTTCGACCCGATGCGCGACTGCATCGAGATCGCCCACGAGAACGGCGCCTGGGTGCACGTGGACGGCGCCTTCGGGCTGTGGGGCGCCGCCAGCCCGCGCTGGGATGCTGCGCTGGACGGCCTCGCCGACGCCGACTCCTGGGCGACCGACGCCCACAAGACCCTCAACGTGCCCTACGACTGCGGCGTCGCGATCGTCGCCGACACCAACGCCGTGCAGACCGCGTTCGGCGCACACACGAGCTACCTCATCCAGGCCTCCGACGGCCCGCCCGACCCCTTCGAGCTGGTGCCGGAGATGTCGCGGCGCGGGCGCGGCATCCCGGTCTGGGCGGCCCTGCGATCCCTCGGCCGCTCCGGAGTGGTCGCGCTCGTGGAGGGCCTCGCCGCCCGGGCGCGCGACCTCGCTGACGCCCTCGGCGCCCTGCCCGGCGTGGAGGTGCTCAACGACGTCGTGTTCACCCAGGTCTGCCTGTCGTTCGGCACCGACGAGCGTACGCGCGAGGTGACCCAGGCCCTCATCGCCGACGGCGCGGTGTGGATGTCCGGCTCGCGCTGGGCGGGACGCGACGTGCTGCGCATCTCCGTGAGCAACTGGTCGACGGATGCCGCCGACGTCGAGGCCTCGGTCGCGGCGGTGCGGCGAGCGATGGGGTAGCTACGCGAGCCGCGACGACACCAGGCGGTTGAGACTCACGTTCTCCTCCGCGGCTTTGATCGCGAGGGCGCGGTGCAGTTCCGGCGGGATGCGCAGCTTGAACTCACCGCTGTAGCGCCGCTCCGCAAACGGCACGGGAACCGGCTCGTCCGAGACCTGCAAGTCTTCGACGACCGAGCCGACCAGATCGCGGATGCCCGTGAGCGCGCCGACTTGGTCCGGCGACAGCCACGACAGGCTAGGGAACTCGGCGACGAGTCCGACGAACTCGCGGTCCTCGGCGGACCACGTGACCCGGTACGTATAGTGCTCGATCTCAGTCATCGTTGGTCCTCCCTTCGTCGATCGATCGCTTTGAGTGCTTGGCGCACCTGATAGGTCTTGGCCATGCCCTTGTCGTTCTGCAGGTTCACTCGGGGATCGCCCGGCCATGGCATCGCGAAGACGACGTGGCTTGAACCGGACTGACGCGGCTCGCCGAAGTAGTGAGTGCACACTGCAACGACGTCGATGAACCGGATGTTGGCGGGGTTGCGCCGCATCCGGTCGACGATCGCATCAACTCTGCTCCTGCTCAATGGTTGCATTAGTGACACCATTTCTCAAGCGGATTCATCTCGTAATGATCACCGCGTGACCCCTTCGATGGCGCCGTCAAGCATGATCGGTGGACGGCCGGCGGCGCACCCGACTGAGGGATGAGCGGTACCCTCATCCCGTGACGCACCGGCTCACGCGCGACGAGGCCCGGCGCATCGCCGTGCGCGCGCAACTGCTGGACGCCGACCGGCCGGGTGATGTGGTCGAGGTCGCCGAGCAACTCGGGGCGATCAAGATCGACCCGACCGCGACGATCGCACCGGCCGAACACACGATCGCCTGGTCGCGGATCGGCGCGAGCTACGATGAGCCTGCTGCCGCTCATGCTCCCGGCGATGCGTCGCTGGCCGCGCCGCGAGAGCACCCGCGAGTGGCTGCGCGGCAACGACCGCTTCCGCACGGAGGTGCTCGCCCGGCTGCGCGCGGAGGGGCCGCTGCTGGCCAGCGACATCCCGGACACCGCCGAGGTGACGCGCCCGCCCGACGGCTGGTACGGCGCCAACCAGGTCGTGCACATGCTCGACTTCCTGCAGCAGCAGGGCGAGGTGGCCGTCGTCGGGCGCGAGGGGCGCCACCGGCGCTGGGATCTCGCCGGACGCGTCTACCCGGCTGTTCTCGAGATCGATTTCGAGGAGGCCGAGCGGATGCTGGCCGAGCGCCGCCTGCAGGCCGCCGGCATCGCAAAGCTGAAGTCGCCGTGGTCCATCGTGGGCGAGGCCGGTGAGCCGGCGACGATCGAGGGCAGCAAGAGGAGCGGGGGTTCGGTCGAGCCCGGCTGGGCGTCATCCCTGATGCGAGCGCGGAGAGCCTCGCGGCGTTCCTGGATGCCAACGTGG
>JBPPNC010000226.1:0-19731 GCA_051306365.1 Solirubrobacteraceae bacterium | reverse complement strand
ACCGCGATCGGGCCGGAGCCCGGGCCGCCGCCGCCGTGCGGCTGCGTGAACGACTTGTGCAGGTTGAAGTGCACGATGTCGAAGCCCATGTCGCCCGGGCGGGTGATGCCCATGATCGCGTTGAGGTTCGCGCCGTCGTAGTAGAGCGTCGCGCCCACGCCGTGCACGATCGAGGCGATCTCCTCGATGTTCGGATCGAACACGCCCAGCGTGTTCGGGTTCGTGAGCATGAGGCAGGCGACGTTCTCGTCGGCCTTCGCCTTGAGGTCCTCGACGTCGACGCCGCCGTCGGCGTTCGTGCCGACCTTCACGACCTTGTAGCCCGCCATCGTCACCGTGGCCGGGTTCGTGCCGTGCGACGTGTCAGGGGTCAGGACGGTCGTGCGGTGCTGCCCGCGGTCCTCGTGGAAGGCCCGCGTCAGGAGGACACCCGCGAGCTCGCCGTGCGACCCGGCGGACGGCTGCAGCGAGACGTGCGGCAGGCCGCTGACCTCGCCGAGCGCGCACTCGAGGTTGTACATCAGCTCCAGCGCGCCCTGCGAGCGCGCCGGGTCCTGGAACGGGTGCAGCTTGGCGTGGCCGGGCAGCGCCGTGACCCGCTCGTGCAGCCGCGGGTTGTGCTTCATCGTGCACGAGCCCAGCGGGTAGAAGCCCGAGTCCAGGTCGAAGTTGCGGCGCGACAGGCGCACGTAGTGGCGGACGATCTCAGGCTCCGAGGCCTCGGGCAGCTTCGGCGCCGAGGCGCGTGCGAACTTGTCGGGGATCAGACCGTCGACCTGCGGGACATCGAGCTGCGGGGCGACGAACGCCCGGCGGCCCGGGGCGCCCTTCTCGAAGATCGTGGTGGCCTCGTCATCCTGCATCGGGATGCGGGCGAACTCGGAAACGGTCATGCCGACACCCCCGCGGTCGAAGCGCCGCTTCTCTCGGCGGAAATCGCCTCTTCCAGGGCGGCGGCGAGCGTGTCGATGTCCGCCTTCGACCGCTGCTCGGTGATGGCCACCAGCAGCCCGTCGGAGAACTCGTCGTAGGCGCGGCCGAGCGCGAAGCCCGGGTTGACGCCGACGTCCTGACAGCGCGAGACGACGTTCGCCACGTCGACGCCCGGGATGCGGACGGCGAACTCGCGGACGACCGGCTGCTCGTGGAGCGCCTCGACGCCCGCGATGGCCGTGAGCGTCTCGCGGGCGTAGTGCGTGCGCTGGAGCATGAGCTCGCCCAGCTCGATGAGGCCCTTGCGGCCCAGCCAACTCAGGTAGACGACGCCCGCCAGCGCGTTGAGCGCCTGCGAGGTGCAGATGTTCGACGTCGCCTTCTCGCGGCGGATGTGCTGCTCGCGCGTCTGCAGGGTGAGCACGAAGCCGCGGCGCCCGTCGACGTCCTTCGTCTCGCCGGCGATGCGGCCGGGCATCTTGCGCAGGTGCGCCTCGGTGGCGCAGAAGAAGCCGAACGACGGGCCTCCGAAGTCCAGGCGGTTGCCGAGGGTCTGCCCCTCGCCGACGCAGACGTCGACGCCCTGGTTGCCCGGGGCCTCGAGCACGCCGAGTGTCAGCGGGTCGGCGGCGGCGATCGCGAGCGCGCCGTGCGCGTGGGCGGCGTCGCTGAACGCCGCCACGTCCTCAATCGCGCCCAGGAAGTTCGGCTGCTGGATGAACACGGCGGCGACGTCGTCGCCGAGCATCGTGTGCAGCGCATCGAGGTCGGTGACGCCATTCGAGAGCGGGATCTCCTCGACCGTGGTGCCGTAGCCGACGGACAGCGTCTCGAGCGTCGCGCGGCTGTGCGGATGCACGGCGCGGCTGACGAGGAACCGCGTGCGGCCGTTCGTGAGCTTCGCGAGGTACCCGGCGGCGCCCACGGCGCTCGGCCCCTCGTAGACGGACGCATTGCTGACCGGCAGGCCCGTCAGCTCGCTCATCGCCGTCTGGTACTCGAACATCACCTGCAGTCCGCCCTGGCTGATCTCGGGCTGGTACGGCGTGTACGGCGTCAGGAACTCCGACCGGCCGAGGAGCATGTCGATGATCGACGGGATGTAGTGGTCGTACATCCCGGCCCCCAGGAACGTGATCTCGTCCTCGGCGCTCGTGTTCTTCGACGCCAGCTCGCGCAGGTGGTTGTAGACCTCCTGTTCTGCCATCCCCTCGGGCAGGTCGAGGCGCTCGGCCATCCGCAGGGCGGCCGGGACCGTCTCGAACAGCTCGTCGACCGAGGCGACGCCGATCACGTCGAGCATCGCCTGGCGGTCATCGTCGGTGACGGCGGTGTACAGGGTCATGTCGGTTCCTAACTGAGGCTCTCGAGGTAGGCGGCCTGATCCATCAGGACATCGGTCTCAGATACGTCGCTGAGCTTGACCTTGACCATCCAGCCGTCCCCATAGGGGTCGGAGTTGATGGTCTCGGGCGTGTCGCCCAGGGAGGTGTTGACCTCGATGATCTCCCCGGAGAGCGGCGCGAAGACGTCGCTGACGGCCTTGACCGACTCGACCTCCGCGTACGGCTCGTCCTTGGTGACGGTGGTGCCCACCTCGGGCGGGTCGAAGTAGACGACCTCGCCGAGGGCGTCCTGCGCGTACCAGGTGACGCCGAACGTGGCGACGTCCCCGTCGATCCTGGCCCAGTCGTGCTCGGGGTGGTACAGCAGGTCCTCGGGATAGGACGCGTCAGCCATCGGTCTCCTCGTCTGGGTACAGGGGCTTGGTGGCCACGACGGCCGGGCGCACCTTGCCCCGGACGTCGATCTCGAGCTGGGTGCCGGGTGCGGCGAACTCCGGGCGGACGTAGCCCAAGCCGATCCCGACGTCGAGGCTCGGCGAGAGCGTGCCGCTGGTCACGACGCCGATCTCCTCGCCGCCGGACAGGATCGCGTTGCCCTGCCGCGCGATCCCCTTGTCTGTGAGCTTGAACGGCACGAGCTTCTCGGCGGGGCCGGCCGCGCGGGTCTGCGCGAGCACGTCGGCGCCGATGAACCCGGTCTCCTCCTTGACGGCCCAGCCCAGGCCGGCGGCGATCGGGTCGCGCTCCTCCATGAGGTCGTTGCCGTAGAGGTGGAAGCAGACCTCCAGGCGCAGCGTGTCGCGCGCGCCCAGGCCGACCGGCGTGGCGCCGCGCTTGAGCAGCTCGTCCCAGATGGCGGGCGCGTCGGCCGGGTCGACGAGCAGCTCGACGCCGTCCTCGCCGGTGTACCCGGTGCCTGCGACGAGCACCGAGCGGCCGGCCAGCAGGCGGCGGCCGGCGGTCATCCGCGATGGCAGCGGGCCGTCGGCGAAGGCCTGGACGACCTCACGGGCGCGGGGCCCCTGGACGGCGAGCATCGCGTAGTCCTCAGCGCTGTCGCGGACGACGGCGCCGGGGAACTCGCGCGCCTGATCGATGAACCACGCGAGGTCCTTCTCGTGGTTCGACGCGTTGGTGATCGTCAGGTAGTGGTCGGGCGCCAGCCGGTACGTGAAGAGGTCGTCGATGACGCCGCCGTCGGGCTTGGTCAGCAGCGAGTACTGCGCCCCGCCGACGGGAAGCTTGGAGACGTCGTTGCTGAGGATCCGCTGGAGGAACGCCTCGGCCTGCTCACCACGGGTCTCGATCTCGCCCATGTGCGAGACGTCGAAGACGCCCGCGTCGGTCCGGACGGCCTGGTGCTCGGCGCGGATCCCCTCGTACTGCACGGGCATCTCCCAGCCCGCGAAGGGCACGATCTTGGCCCCCGCCGCCTGGTGGCGCTCGTAGAGCGGGGTGCGCTTGAGAATCGTCTGATGCACTCCGCGGGCAGGCTAGCGGAGCAGCCCCTGAGAGGCAGGTCCGACCCCGCGTTCCCGTGCGCGCGAGCCTGGTCCCAGAAGAGCGGGGGAATCGGCGCCAGCCGATTCCCCCGGCGGTAATCGGCGCCAGCCGATTACCGCAGGAAGGGCGGGATATCGATGTCGTCGTCGCTGATCTCCAGCGAGGACCGCTGGCGATCGTCGATCCGCGGTCCGCGGTCGCGGGGGCGCGGGCGCTCGTCACGCTGGGTCCCCGCGCGTGGGCGTTCCGTGGCCCGGGGCGCGATCCGCCGCGGGCCGGTCTTGTCGAAGCCCGTCGCGATGACGGTCACGCGGACCTCGTCACCCAGGGCCTCGTCGATGACGGCGCCGAAGATGATGTTGGCGCTGGAGTCCGCGGCGCCCTGCACGATCTCGGCGGCCTCGTTGACCTCGAAGAGGCCGAGCTCGCGGCCGCCGGTGATGTTCAGCAGGATGCCGGTGGCGCCCTCGACGGACTCCTCGAGCAGCGGGCTGGAGATCGCGGCGGTGGCGGCCTCGGCCGCACGGCTCTCGCCGTTGGACGTGCCGATGCCCATGAGCGCGGTGCCGGCGTCCTCCATGATCGTCCGGACGTCGGCGAAGTCGAGGTTGATGAGGCCCGGGATCGTGATCAGGTCGGTGATGCCCTGGATGCCCTGGCGCAGGACGTTGTCGGCCTCCTTGAAGGCGTCCATGATCGTCGTGCGCCGCTCGACGATGCTGAGCAGCTTCTCGTTCGGGATGACGATGAGCGTGTCGACGACCTCGCGGAGGCGGTCGACGCCCTCCTCGGCCTGACGGGTGCGCTGGGTGCCCTCGAACTCGAACGGCTTCGTGACGACGCCCACGGTGAGCGCGCCGATCTCGTTCTTGGCGATCTCCGCGATGACCGGGGCCGCACCGGTGCCGGTGCCGCCGCCCTCACCCGCGGTGACGAAGACCATGTCGGCCCCCTTCAGCGCCTCCTTGATCTCGTCGCGCGATTCGGCCGCGGCGCCGAACCCGACCTCGGGGTTCGCACCCGCTCCGAGCCCCTTCGTGAGCTCGTGGCCGATGTTCAGCTTGATGTCCGCGTCGTTCATCGCCAACGCCTGGGCGTCGGTGTTGGCCGCGACGAACTCCACCCCGCGCAGGCCGGCATCGACCATCCGCGTGACGGCATTGGTGCCGCCGCCGCCGACGCCGACGACCTTGATGACGGCGAGGTATGTGCCTGCGCTTTCCATGATGTTCGTTTCCGTCAGACCCTTGAGTTAGCGTTGAGGGTTTTCGAGGCCCTCCGGGTACGTCCGGCGAAAGCACAGTAAGCACGGGCCGGAACGGTTGTCAACGTCAAGTCTAGCTCCGCACAAGCAGTTGCAGGGTTTCGTAACCCTCCACCTGTGCAGGAGATTTCTCGATGGACTGGTATAAGCCTCGACTTGACGTCGAGGGTTGTCTACGGTGCGGGAGGTGGTGTGGGAGTGGGCACCGCGCCTGTCGCGGCAGCCGGATCGGCCTGCTCGTCCACCTGCTCGGTGGGCAGCGGCGCGAGCCCGCCGGCGGCGGGACGCTCGGGCAGGCGAAGGTCGAGGTACGAGGCGCCCCGGGCGTCCTCGTCGGCGAGCACGCGGGCCGCGGCGGCCCACTTCGCGGTGAGTCGGTCGCCGCGGCCGAAGCGCAGGCGCGGACCCTCCGTGAGCACGACGGTCAGGCCGTCCGGCCCGAGGAACGCGCGCTCCGCGCGGGCCCGCAGGGGCCCCGGCGCGGCGGCCATCAGGCCCACGAGCGCGGACGTGGAGTCGCCCCGGACCCGCTCGCCTCCGGGCGGAGTGCTGACCTTCACGCGCGGCAGGCCGTCGGTGCCGCTGCCCGTGAGCACGGTGCCGTCGCTCGCGACGGCGATCGTCCGTTGCCCGGTGTCCAGCGCGGCGACCGGAGTCCGCGACTGCACGTCGATGCGCAGCCGGTGCGGCATGTCAGCGGTGGCGCGCACGGACTTGACGCTCGGGTACTGCTGCACGGCGGCGAGGAGGGCCCCCTCCCGGACATGCATGGTCGTCATGTCCCTCGCGGCGTCGCGCAGTGCGGCGCGGATCTCTTCGGCCTGCGTCCCCTCGGCCCCCGTGATCGTCACATCCTCGACCGCGAAGAACGACGAATCACGCAGCCACAGGAAGCCGACGCCCAGCAGGGCGACGGCGAGAACAGAGACCGCACCGGCGAGCACGAAACGGTTGGCGCGAAGGGCTCGCACGGCCTCTGGTTCGCCGCCGCTCGCCCGGTCCCTCCCGGATCAGCCGTCCCAGCGGTGCCCGACGAACACGGGCTCGGGCACGAGCGCGACCCCGAACGCGTCATGCACGCCCGCCGCGATCTCCCGCGCGAGGATCACGAGCTCGGCGGTCGTGGCGCCCCCCAGGTTGACGAGCGCCAGCGCGTGCTTGCCCGACTGGGCGACGTTCCCGCGGCGGGTGCCGGGCCCGAAACCGGCCCGGTCGATGAGCCACGCGGCCGACGTCTTCACGCGGCCGTCGGGCTCAGGGAACGCCGGCAGCCGGGCATCGGGGCCCACGCGCTCGGCGACGCGGACGGTCAGCGCCGCGAAGGCGTCGGGGTCGAGGATCGGGTTGGTGAAGAAGGAGCCGGCGCTGCGGGTGTCGGAGTCGTGCGGGTCGAGGACCATGCCCTTGCCGCGGCGCAGGGCCAGCACGGCGTCACGGGTGGCGGCCAGCGGCGCGCGGCCTCCGGGCTGGACGCCGAGGGTCCGGGCGAGCTCGGCGTACGCGATCGGCTGGGACTCCGCCGCGTCGGCGCGCAGGCGGAACGTCACACCGAGCACGACGTGGCCCGCGCGGCGCTTGAAGGCGCTGCTGCGGTAGCGAAAGCCGCAGTCGGCGGCCGGCAGCTCGCGGACCGCGCCGTCTTCCCGGTCGAGGACCCGCACGGCGGTGATCGTCTCGGCGACATGCTGCCCGTAGGCCCCCACGTTCTGGATCGGCGTGGCACCCGTGAGCCCGGGGATCCCCGCCAGGCACTCGACACCGGCGAGCCCGTCCGCGACCACGGAGGCGACGAGCGCGTCCCACGGTTCCCCCGCGGCGACCTCGACCAGCATGTGGTCGCCATCGCGCCGCGCAGTGACGCCGCGCGTGGCGATCCGGATGACCGTGCCGTCAAAGCCGGCGTCGGCGATGACGACGTTGCTGCCCCCGCCGAGCAGCAGGACCGGCTCGCCGTCGGCGTCGGCGGCCAGGACGGCCTCGCGCAGGTCGGCGTCGTCGGAGACCTCCAGCAGTCGCCGCGCCGGTCCGCCGAGCCCGAGCGTGGTCAGCGGCGCGAGCGGGACGTCGAGCGCGGCGGTGGACATCGGGGCCGAGTCTAGGAGTCGGCGAGGCGACGGCCGAGCGCGTCGACGTCGCCCGCGCCCATGACGAGGCAGAGGTCACCGTCGCGCAGCAGGTCGCGCAGGGCGGCCTCGGCGGCGTCGAAGCCGGGCAGCCAGAGCACCGGCCGGCCGTGGGCCGCGTCGGCGGCCGCCTGGGCGATGAGTCGGCCCGTGACGCCCGGGAAGTCCTCCGCGCGCTCGCGGGCCGGGTAGACGTCAAGGAGGACGACGACGTCGGCGGCCGCGAGCGCGGCGCCGAACTCGCGGCCCAGCAGCTGCGTGCGGCTGTACAGATGCGGCTGAAAGACCGCCACGACCCGGCGGGGCGACAGCGTGCGGGCGGCCGCGATCGTGGCCGCGATCTCCGTCGGGTGGTGGGCGTAGTCGTCGACGATCAGCGCGCCGGAGCCGGTCATGCCGACCCGCTCGAACCGCCGGCCCGCGCCCTGGAAGGTCGCCAGCGCGGCGATCACCGCGGCCTCGTCGGCGCCCGCGAGCCGGCAGGCCTCGAGCGCGGCGGCCGCATTGCGCGCGTTGTGCTCGCCGGGGACGGTGAGGGCGATCCGCTCGTCGGGCGTGAACTCGACGACCGGCCCGGCGGTCAGCCCGCGCAGCGACGGCGGCAGCACCGCGGTCTGCGCCTGCCCGAGGAAGGTCCTGAACGTCAGCTCGAGATCGACCATCGAGCTGTACGTCGTGTGGTGGTCGAGCTCGAGGTTCGTGACGATCGCGACCTCGGGGTGGAGGTTGAGGAACGAGCGGTCGGACTCGTCGGCCTCGACCACCAGCCACTCCCCCGTCCCCCACGCGGCGTTCGTGCCGGTCGTCCGCAGGGCGCCGCCGATGAGGTAGGACGGGTCCATGCCGGCAGCGAGCAGTGCGTGGGCGATCATCGACGTCGTCGTGGTCTTCCCGTGGGCGCCGGCGACGGCGATCGTGCGCTTCTCGGCGCTGACCTGGCCGAGCAGCTGGCCGCGGTGGAGTTCGGTGAGCCCGCGGCGACGGCCCTCGGCGCGCTCGGGATTGTCGGCCGCGATCGCCGTGGAGACGACGAGTTCGACGTCGTCTCCCGCCGGGACGTTCGCGGCGTCGTGGCCGATGACGGGCTCGATCCCCGCCTCCCGGACCCGCACGAGGTACGGCGACTCGGCCCGGTCCGAGCCGGTGACCGTGGCGCCGAGCGCCCGGGCCACGATGCCCAGGCCGCTCATCCCGGCGCCGCCCAGGCCGACGAAGTGCAGGCGACGGGCCGGCCACGCAGACATGGCGCGGCAGGCTACTCGGCGGGCGTGACCGCGCGGAGCGCAGGTCCCGGGATCTCGCCGGTCGAGGCGGCGATCCACCCGTCGACGAGCATCCGCCAGCCGCGCGCCAGCCGCGCGGGCTCGAAGCCCTGCGCGCGGCGGAACCGGTACGAGCCCGGGTTCAAGGCGTCGAGCAGGAGCTCGGCCCCGAGTTCGGCGTCGCCGTCGGGCGTCGCGTCGCTCAGCAGCACCACGAGGTGCGCGCGGTACAGCTGCCAGGGCGCGCTGCCCGTCAGGCCTCCGCCCTCCGCTGCGACGGCGAGCAGGCTGCTGTGGCGGCCCAGCAGCTCGAGGTACGCCTCGCCGAACGCGTGGAGGCGCTCTCGTGCCGCGATCCCGCCCCCACCCGGCCCGAGTGGCGCCTCGCCGCGGATCATGGCCTCCTGCAGGCGGCGGTCATCCTCGTCGAGGAGGGCGAGCGCCAGGCCGGCCTTGTCGCCGAACCGGCGGTAGAGCGTGCCCTTGCCGACGCCGGCTTCCTCGGCGACGTCGTCCATCGAGACGTGCTCGGCGCCGCGCTCGGTGAACAGCCGCGCGGCCGCGCACAGGATGCGCTCGCGGTTGCGTGCCGCGTCAGCGCGCTCGACGGGAGCGGCCGGGGCGGCGGTCAGCGGCAGCGGGTCCATGATGAACCCATTCTGACCGCTCGCGCGGCCGTCGTGCGGACACATGGCCGATCACCCGACCTTCGCGCCCTCCGCCAGCGCCACGAGGCCGGTCAGCACACCCTCCAGCGCCTCGCGCTGCTCGGGGTCGATCGGCAGGCCACGCTCGTCGAGCGTCTCGTGGGCCTGCCCGACCGGCAGTTCCACATCGAGGACGTTGGCGCCGGCGAACTGGACCGCCTTGCGGAGCTGGTCCTGCGCCCAGATGGCGCCGAAGAGGCCGGTGCTCGCGCCGATGGCGGCGACGGGCTTGCCCTTCAGGGCGTTGTCGGGATAGGGCCGGGACAGCCAGTCCACGGCGTTCTTCAGCTGGCCGGGGATGCCGGCGTTGTACTCGGGGGTGACGAAGAGGACGGCGTCGGCTTCCTCGACCTTCGCGCGGAACGCCTCGACGGCGGGCGCGGGAGCGGGCTCGTCGTCCTCTGAGAAGGGCGGAACGTCACGCAGGCCATCCCACACCTCGAGCTCCGACCCGGGCGGCAGCAGATCGGCTGCCGCCCGGAGCAGGCGCGTGTTGTGGGAATCGCGGCGCAGGCTGCCCGAGATACCCAGGATCTTCATGACTAGGCCTGGGCCACGAACTCGACGTGGATCTCCAGCGTGACCTCGTCGGCGAGCACGTTGCCGCCCTTGGGCAGCGGCGCGTTCCAGGTGAGGCCGAGCGCGTTCTTGTCGACGGTCGTCGACAGCTCGACGGCTCCACGGGTCTCGCCCATGAGGCCCTCGACCGGCTCGGTGTACGTGCCGGTGGCGACGACGTCGGCGGTGTTGTCCTTCACGGTGAGCTGACCCTCGACCCGGGCGGTGCCGTCGGAGGCGAGCTCGACCTTCGTGGAGCGGAACGTCACGGCCGGGTAGTTGGCCGCGTCGAAGAACTCCGGCGAGAGGACGTGGGCGCGGAACTGCTCCGGCTCGACGATGCCAATGCTCTCGACCTTGGCGGAGCCCTCGAGGGAGACCTCGCCGTTGTCGGCGACGGTGAGCGTCGCGTCGACGTCGTTGAAGGACGAGCGGAAGGTGCTGACGATGTGCTTGACGGCGAAGCCGAAGCTGGAGTGGACCGGATCGGCCCCGTAGGTTCCGGGGGCGAAGGGCTGCGCGGCCGTGGTCATGTCGGGTGGTGCTCCTAGTGTCGCGGTGAATCGGACTAGAGTCCGCTTGTCGTGCGAAGCACCATAGCGGACCGTAGTCCGATTCCTGTAGTTGCACGCGCAATTTGGCACGTCGCCGCTCCCCCACCGCCGAGGCGGGTGGTGCTCAGGCGGTCGCGGCGCCGGTGACCTGCGCGGCGATGGCCTGCGCAGCGTCGGGGCGCGCCAGGGACGCAGAGGCGTCGGCCATGGCCCGCAGGCGCTCGGGGTCGCCGAGCAGCTCGTCGACGGTGGACCGCAGGCCCTCCGCGGTCAGGTCGGCGTCGGCGATGAGGACCGCGGCCCCCGCGTCGACCATCCAGCGCGCGTTCGCGGTCTGGTGGTCAGCTGCGGCGTGCGGGTACGGCACGAGGATCGCCGGCACACCGTGCGCGGCCACCTCGAACACCGAGCCGCCCGACCGCGCGACGCACAGGTCGGCCGCGGCGAGCGCCGGGGCGAACGGCGCGATGTACGCCCGCAGGTCGTAGCCGGCGGGCGGCGGGTCGCCGAGCCGCTCGGCGAGCATGTCGTGGTCGCGCGTGCCTGACGCGTGCAGCACCCGGAAGGCGCCGCCCGCCAGGCCGTCGACGGCGGCGAGGTTGACCGACCGCGCGCCCAGCGAGCCGCCGAACACCAGCACGCACTGCTCGTCGTCGGCCAGCCCGAACCGCGCGCGCGCCGCCGCGCGGTCGGTGAACGGCGGAGGAACGGGCCGCCCCGTCAGGACGTACGGCGCGCCCTCGCGCCCGGCCAGCGGGAACGCGAGACACATCGCCCGCGCCCGGCGGGCCAGCAGCTTGTTCGACACACCCAGGTGGCTGTCGGCCTCAGTCAGCACGAGCGGGATGCGGCGCAGCACCGCGGCGATCCCCACGACCCCCGCCACGTATCCGCCGCCACCCATCACGGCATCGGGGCTGATCCGTCCCAGCAGCCGCCACGCGGACACCACCGCGCCCACGGCCATCACCGCCGCCTTCGCGGCCTTCAGCGGGTTCGTCCGGCTCAGGCCCTGCACGCGCAGGCGGTGCAGCTCATACCCGGCCTCCGGGACGAGCGTCACCTCCGCGCGCTCGCCGCCGGCGAAGACGACGTCAGCCCCGTCAGCCCGCAGCTCGTCGGCGACCGCCAGCGCGGGCACCACGTGCCCCGCTGTCCCGCCCGCTGCGATCACGATCCGCATGAGGCCGGGATCCTTGCGTCTTTTTCGATGGAGCGACGGCCTGGAGCTGCAGCGCACCGCGCGACGCGATGTTCAACAACAGTCCCATGGACGCCAGCAGGACGGTGATCGACGTCGAGCCGTTGGAGACGAACGGCAGCGGGACGCCCGTCAGCGGCGCGAGCCCCAGCACGGTGAACGTGTTCAGCAGGGCCTGGCAGACGATGAGCGACGTCAGGCCCGCGGCGAGCAGCCGCTCGTACTGGCTGCGCGCGCCCTTCGCCGCCCGCAGGCCCGCGTAGGCGATGAGCCCGTACAGCGCGAGCAGCGCGCAGATCCCGATGACGCCGAGCTCTTCGCCGATGACGGCGAGGATGAAGTCCGTGTGCGCCTCGGGCAGGTAGAAGATCTTCTGCACCGACTGGCCGGGCCCCAGGCCGAACAGCCCGCCCGAACCCAGCGCGATCTGCCCCTGAACGGACTGAAAACCCGCCCCGGCGGCGTCCGCCCACGGGTCGAGGAAGCTCGTGAGGCGCGCGCGGCGGTACGGCTCGAGGATCGCGAAGATCATGACGAGCACGGCCGCCGAGCCCGCGAGGGTACCCATGACCCGCATCGGGACCCCGGCGACGAGCAGCAGCGCGCCGGTCGTGAACCCGATGACCAGCGCGGTGCCGAGGTCCGGCTGCGAGGCGATGAGCAGGCACGCGACACCGACGACGATCAGCATCGGGCTGATGAGCCCCTGCACGGTCTGCATGCGCTTCGGCCGCTCGGCGAGCAGCTGGGCCATGTAGAGCACGATCGCGAGCTTCATGACCTCGGAGGGCTGGAACGTCAGCGGCCCCACGCCGATCCACCGGCGCGCGCCGTTGACCTCGATGCCGATGCCCGGGAGCTTCACGGCCACGAGCAGCGCAAACGCCACGGCCAGCAGCACCGGCGTGAACCTCTTCGCCAGCTCCAGGCCGCGCCGCGACAGGACGTGCATGACCAGCAGCCCCACCGCGCCGTAGGCGAGGTACTTCACGAGGTAGCCGGTGCCGTCGCCGCCCGCCAGCGCCGACGTTGCGCTCGTCGCACTGAAGACCATCACCGCGCCGAGGGCGAGGAGGCAGAGCGTCGCCGTCAGGAGCAGCTTGTGCTCGACGGGGTGCGTGCGGCGACGGGGTTCTGCCATCAAGCGGAGGTTCGACGCTCGGCCACAAGCTCCTTGAAGCGGCGGCCCCGGGCTTCGAAGTCGGGGAACTGGTCGAACGACGCGCAGGCCGGCGAGAGCAGCACGACATCGCCGGGTGCGGCCGCGGCCGCTGCGGCCGCCACGGCGTGCTCGAGATCGCCGCTCACCGTGCCGCCGACCGCCGCCTCGATGACCGGCGCGTCCTCGCCGATGAGCCAGATACCGGCGCACGCGGAGGCCGGCTCGCGCAGCGGGGCGAAGTCCTGGGCCTTGCCCTGACCGCCGAGGATGAGGTGCACGCCGCGGGCTTCGCCTTCGTCGGCCAGCGCCCGCAGCGCGACGAGCGTGCTCGCGACGTTCGTCGCCTTCGAGTCGTTGATGAACAGCACGCCGTCGACCGTCCCCACCTCTTCCAGGCGGTGCTCGACGCCGGGGAAGGTCTGCAGCGCCTCGCGGACGGCGTCGGCCGGGACGCCGCGGGAGAGCGCGAGGGCGGCGGCCGCGGCGGCATTCGCCCGGTTGTGCGCCCCGCGGATCCGCAGGTCGGCGTGCGCGATGAGCGGCACGTCGCTCCACCACAGGTGGCCGGCGCGGTCGTCGAGCTCACCGCCCGGGCCGAAGGTGATGCGCCGCGCCGAACCGCCCACGCCCGTGTCGTCGAAGTCGGCCGGCAGCACGGCGAGGTCGTCGGCGGCCTGGTGGGCGAACAGCCGCAGCTTCGCGGCGCGGTACGCCTCGAAGGTGCCGTGCCGGTCGAGGTGATCGGGCTCAATGTTGAGGACCGCGGCCGCCTCGGGGGCGAACGCCTCGGTGTCCTCGAGCTGGAACGACGACGCCTCGCACACCACGGGTGCGCCGCCGGGCAGTTCCCCCACGAGCGCACTGAGGGGGCGCCCGACGTTCCCCGCGACCGCGACCGGGCCGCCGGCGGCGCGCAGGATCGCACCGAGCAGCTCGACCGTCGTCGTCTTGCCGTTCGTGCCGGTCACCGCGTAGAACGGGTTCGGCAGGCAGCGCCACGCGAGTTCGAGCTCGCCGATGACCGGCAGGCCCCGTTCCAGCGCCGCGGCGATGACGGGTACCTGCCGCGGCACCCCAGGAGACTTCACGACCGCGCGGGCGCCTTCCAGCTCGGCGAGCCCGTCGGTGCCGAGCCGTACGTCGAGCTCGGGCGGCATGCCCTCGGGCCGCCCCGCGTCGACGCCGACGACGTCGTGGCCCAGGCTGCGCAGCAAGCGTGCGGCGGCGATCCCGGAGCGGGCCATACCGACGACGAGCCAGGGCCCTTCGGGCAGGGGTGGGCGGCGGGACACGGCGGACAGGCTGGCAGGCGGGGCCGACAGGACACGACTCCACGCAGGCAGCCGGTCAAACGCCGCGCGAGGAAGCGCCGTTTCATACCGACCCCTCTGTTCTGCCGCATACGCATCCAACCCTGTGCAGACCCGTGGCCCTGGCCGGTACCGCGTGTCGAGCGACGTCGCCCCGAGCGGGACTACGCGATCGACTGCTGGTACAGCGTGAACCCGATCGCGCTGCACACCGCCGCGACGATCCAGAACCGGAGGATGATCTTCGTCTCCGACCAGCCCCGGATCTCGAAGTGGTGGTGGATCGGAGCCATGAGGAAGACCCGCTTGCGGAACGTCTGGAAGCTGAAGACCTGGATCATCACCGAGGCCGCCTCCACGACGAAGATGCCGCCCAGCAGGATGAGCAGCAGCTCGGTCTGGGTCATGACCGCCAGGCCCGCGATCAGGCCGCCGAGTCCGAGTGAGCCGGTGTCGCCCATGAAGATCGTGGCCGGGAACGCGTTGTACCAGAGGAACCCCACGCATGCCCCGACCATGCAGGCCGCCAGCAGCGCCAGCTCGCGCTCGCCTGTCGTGATGAACGTGATCCCGATGTAGGCCAGGCCGACGATCGCCGCGCAGCCCGCCGCCAGGCCGTCGAGCCCGTCGGTGAGGTTCACCGCGTTCGTCGTGCCCGCCACCACGAGATAGATGAGGATGAGGTACGGGATCCCAGAGAAGCCCGACAGGTCGATGTAGCCGTCGAACACGCGAAAGCGCAGGATCTGCTGGAGGTCGGCCTGCTCGGAGGCGATCCACCACAGCGCGATCGAGATGAGGATCGTCACGCCGAGCTTCGTGCGGCCCTTCAGGCCGAGCGACCGGCGCTTGATGAGCTTCGTGTAGTCGTCGGCGAACCCGAGTGCGGCGCACGCGATCGCCGCGCCGAACACGCCCAGCGCCCGCCAGTCGCTGTAGTCGACGAGGATGAGGAACGAGATGCTGATCGCCAGGAAGATGATCAGGCCGCCCATCGTCGGCGTGCCCGCCTTGGCGTGATGGCCCTCCGGCCCCTCCGGCCGGATGTGCTGGCCGAACTCGCGGTTGCGCAGGAACTCGATGAACTTCGGCGAGAGGAAGACGCAGAGGAGCAGGGCGACGGTGCCGCCGATGAGGACCTCGCCCATTAGGAGATCGCCGCGTCCAGCGCGTCGGCGACGAGCTCGAGCCCGACCCCGCGCGACGCCTTGATGAGCACGGTGTCGCCGGAGCGCACGAGGGTCGGCAGGAGCGCGGCGGCGGCCTGCGCGTCCGGGACGGCATGCGCCTCGCCGCCGAACGGCGGGAGCATGGCCGCGGCGCGCGGGCCGACGGCGATGAGCAGCTCGACGCCGCGCTCGCGGGCGTGCGCGCCGACCTCGGCGTGGAAGCGGCGCTCGTCGGGGCCCAGCTCGAGCATGTCTCCCAGGACGGCGACGCGCCGGGCAGGCGGTTGCGTCTCCTCGACGAGGTGGTTCAGGGCGGCATGCATCGACATCGGGTTGGCGTTGTAGCAGTCGTCGATGACCGTCACCTCCCCGGCCAGCACCCGGCGCTGGCCACGCATGTCGCTCAGCGCGACGTCGATCGGGCCTTCGGGTTCCACGCCGATCGCCCGCGCGGCCGCCAGCGCGGCGAGGCCGTTGACCCGCATGTGCGCAGAGGTGAACGGCAGCTCGACCCCGCCGAGATCGTCGACGTCGCCGCCCGGACCGAACGTCACCCAGACGAGATCCCGGCGGGTGCGATGCGGTTCGAGCAGCGGCTCCTCGGCGGGTACGACGGCGGTCGCCCCGTGCGGCAGGTCCCGGATCAGCTCCGCCTTCGCGGCGGCGACCGCCTCGATCGACCCCAGCAGCTCCAGGTGGACCGGCCCGATGTTCACGATGACGCCGACGTCCGGCTCGGCGATCTCGGTCAGCTCGGCGATCTGCTCAGGGCCGCGCATCGCCATCTCCAGGACGAGCGCCTCGGTGCCCTGCGGCGCGCTGAGGATCGTCAGCGGCAGCCCGATCTCCGTGTTGAGGTTCTGGCGGGTTGCGACCGTGCGCAGGTGCGGCGCGAGCATGCCGGCCAGGACGTCCTTCGTCGACGTCTTGCCCGTCGAGCCGGTGATCCCGATGACCTTCGCGCCGAGCGCGCGCCGCCACGCCGTCGCGAGCGTCTGCAGGGCCACGAGCGGCTCGTCGGAGCGCAGGACCACCCCGCGCCCCGTCGTCCCGATCTCGTGTCCCGGGCCGATGAGCACACCCCACGCGCCGTCGGCGAGTGCCTGCGCCGCGAACACGCCGCCGTCCACGCGCGCGCCGGGCAGCCCGACGAACAGGTCGCCCGGGCGGACGTCGCGCGAGTCCATCGTCACCCGGGCCGGGCCCTCGCCGGCCGCGCCGGGGGCCGCGAGCTCGGCGCGCGCGGCGTCCGCGATCTGCTGGGCGGTCCACGCGCGCATCAGGAGGAGGCCGGCTCCGTGATCTGCCGCAGCGCGTCACGCGCGACGGTCGCGTCGTCGAACGGCACCTTGTGCCCGCCCGCGAACTCCTGGCCCTGCTCGTGGCCCTTGCCCGCGATCACGACGACGTCCCCGGGGCCCGCGGCCCGGACGGCCGCCTCGATCGCGGCGTGCCGGTCTTCGATCGCCTCGACGCCGGACCGATCGGCGATCCCGCCGAGGATCTCGCCGATGATCGCGGCGGGATCCTCCGAGCGCGGGTTGTCGCTCGTGACGATCGTGTGGTCGGCCAGCCGCGCCGAGATCCCCCCCATCTGCGGGCGCTTGCCGCGATCGCGGTCGCCGCCGCAGCCGAACACGCTGATGAGGCGCCCCGCCGTCAGCGGGCGTGCGGCGGTCAGCACGTTCTCCAGCGAATCCGGGGTGTGGGCGTAGTCGACGAGCACGGCGAAGGGCTGCCCCTCGTCGACGGGCTCGAACCGGCCGGGCACGCGCGCGGCGTGCGGCAGGGCGGCCGCGATCGTCGCATCGTCGATGCCGAGTGCGCGGGCGGCGCCGATGGCGGCCAGTGCGTTCAGCACGTTGAACCGGCCGGGCAGCGGCAGCGTGAACGCGGTGTCGCCGAGCCGGAACGACGCTCCGCGCAGGTCGAACCGCACGTCCTCGGCGCGCAGCACCGCGTCGGCGCTCTCGATGCCGTAGGTGACGGCGTCGGGCTGCTCGTCGGCGAGCCGCCGGCCGTACGGGTCGTCGACGTTGATGACCGAGACCCCCGGCCCCGACGTGAACAGCCGGCGTTTGGCGGCGAAGTACTCCTCCATCGAGGGATGGAAGTCGAGGTGGTCCTGCGTCAGGTTGGTGAAGACGGCCACCGCCCAATGGATGGCGTCGGCGCGCCCCAGCTCCAGCGCGTGCGAGCTGACCTCCATGGCGCATGCGACATCGCCGCCGTCGCGCATGTCGGCGAACGTGGCCTGGAGGTCGATCGCCTCCGGGGTGGTGCGGATCGCCGCGGACGCCACGCCGCCGACGACGGACTGGACGGTGCCCAGCAGTCCGGTCTGCCGCCCGGCCGCGGTGAGCAGCGACCGGACGAGGTAGGCCGTGGTCGTCTTGCCGTTCGTGCCCGTGATCCCGACGACGTCGAGCGCGGCGGTCGGATCGCCGTGCAGCGCGGCGGCCGCGGGGGCCATCGCGGCACGAACGTCCGCCACGACGACCTCGGGCACCCCGAGGCCCAGCGCGTGGTCCACGACGAGCGCGGCGGCCCCGCGCTCCACCGCCGCGGGCGCGAAGTCATGGCCGTCGCGGGTGAACCCGCGCACGCAGAAGAACAGGGTCCCGGGGACGACGGCCCGGTCGTCGTAGGCCAGGGCCGTGATGTCCGCTCCGGCCGCGTCGGTGCCGGCCGCCGCGGGGATGAGGTCCTGCAACTGCATCGCCACGATCTTCCCAGGCCGTCCCGCCGTCAGGCGTGGACGTCCCTACTTCGGCGCGATTCCCAGGTACGGCAGCGCGAACCGCGCGATGTCCTCAAACGCCGGAGCGGCCACCTCGCCGCCGTAGATCGACCCGCCGCCCGGTTCGTCGACCATGACGGTGATGAGCAGCTCGGGATCGTCCGCCGGGGCGAAGCCCGCGAACGACGCGATGTACCGGCTCTTCGAATACGTCCCCGTCGCGGCGTCGACCTTGTTCGCCGTGCCGGTCTTGCCCGCCAGCGTGTAGCCCTCGATCTGGACCTCGCTCGCGGTGCCGCCCGCCGCGACCACGCCCTTGAGCATCTCGCGCACCTCCTTGGCGGTCTGCTCGGAGATCACCCGCTTGCCGCGCGTGGCGCGCACCGTCTTGCCGTTCGCCTTCGCGATGAGCCGCGGCCTGCGCAGCAGGCCACCGTTCGCGATCGCGGCGTACGCGGACGTGAGCTGGATCGGCGTGACGGATTCGCCCTGGCCGATCGGCAGGTTGCCCATCGACGAGCCCGAGTACTTGTCGAGCGGCAGCACGAGCCCGTTCTCCTCGCCGGGGAGGTCGATCCCCGTGGGCTTGCCGAAGCCGAAGCGCCGGACCCACGAGTCGAACTTCTTCGCGCCGAGGCGCTGGCCGATCATGATCGTGCCGACGTTCGAGGACTGCGCGAGGATCTGGCTCGTGGTCAGGGACACGTGGCCGCGCGCATGGGACTCCCCGATCGTGCGGTCGGCGACCTGGATCTGCGGGGGCAGGTTGAACATCGTGTCCTCGGTGACCTCGCGCTCCTCGAGCGCGCCGGCGACCGTGAACGGCTTGAAGGTCGAACCCGGCTCGTACACGAAGCTCGTCGCGCGGTTCTGGATCGCGGAGGCGGGCGCGCCGCCGAGGTCGTTGGCGTTCACGCGCGGCCAGTTGCCGAGTGCGAGCACGTTGCCGGTGTGCGGGTCCATGACGACCGCCGTCGCGCCCTTGGGCCGGTAGGTCTTGCCGATGTCGCCGAGGATCTCCTCGACACGGTCCTGGATCCCGGCGTCAAGGGTCAGTTGGAGGTCGGAGCCCGGCAGCGCGCGGCGCGGGTCGCGGATGTTGATCGCCTCGCCGGTGGCGTCGCGCACGACGCTGCGCCGGCCGTCGCGGCCACGCAGGCGCTGGTCGTAGCGGTACTCCAGGCCGGTCAGGCCCTTGCCCTCGGTGCCGACCGTGCCGAGCACCTGAGCGGCGAGCCAGTCACGCGGGTACTCGCGACGGCTCGTCGGCGTCGTGTCGATGCCCTCGATCTCCAGCCGCTCGACCTTGTGGGCGCGGGTGGCGGGCACCTTGCGGGCGAGGTAGGCAAAGCCGCTCTCACGCTGGGTCAGTTTGCGCAGGATCTCGCCCTCGGGGCGCTCCAGCAGCGGCGCGAGCTTCTCGGCCGCGGCCGCGGGGTCCTTCACGAGATACGGCGTCGCGCTGACGTCGGCGGCGGGCTGGCTGACGGCGAGCTCGACGCCGCGCCGGTCGGTGATCGTGCCGCGGTGCGCGGGAACGTCGACCTGGGCGCGCTGCTGCGTCGCGGCGGCGGCCTTCAGGTCATCGGCCTTGACCACGCCGAGCCAGGCGGCGCGCCCGGCGGCGGCCGCGAAGAGCACGCAGAAGACGAGGAAGAGCAGGCCGATACGCCGCTGCGACAGCGTGCCGTCCATCAGGGCTGCGTGGGCGTCGCGCCGCCCGTCGCGGTCGTGGGTGCCGCAGCCGCCCCGGCGGGCGCGGCAGCCGGCGCCGGCTGTGTGGCGGGTGGCGTGGCCGTGGCCGGCGGGGCCTGGGTGACGGGTGCGGTCGTCGCCGCCGGGGCCACCGGCGCGGCCGTGCTGGTGGGGGCGGACGTCGCGGCGGGGGCCGTGGAGTGC
>JBPPNC010000193.1:0-15850 GCA_051306365.1 Solirubrobacteraceae bacterium | reverse complement strand
GCCTCCCGTTCGCCGACATCTGCACGGTCGCGAACTGGAACCTCGCGTCCCTGCCGAGCTTCAACGAAGGCCTGTGCGAGGAGTTCGTCGAGCCCGTCGCGCCGACCGCGAAGCCGACGAAGCTGCCGGTGACCGGCTCGCCGTACGACGTCGTCGGCAGGTCGATGTCCGAGATCCAGGAGGACATGGAGGCGGGCGTGACGACCTCGCAGCAGGTCACCCGCGCCTACCTCGACCGCATCGCCGCGTACGACACAGGTCAGTTCGGCCTGCACGCGTTCATCACCGTCGCCGACACCGCGATGGAGCAGGCGAAGGCGGCGGACGCGCGGCGCGCCGCCGGCGAGACCGGCGACGTGCTCGGCATCCCGATCGCGGTGAAGGACAACTACGACACCGCCGGGATCCAGACGACGAACGGCACGAAGGCACTGGAGGGCTTCGTCCCGAAGAAGGACGCGTTCCAGGTCAAGCAGCTGCGTGACGCGGGCGCGGTCATCATCGGCAAGACGACGATGTCGGAGTTTGCGAACTCCGGCAGTTACTCGGAGTCCGGGTTCGGCATGGCGTGGAACGCCCACAAACCGAGCAAGACGACACTCGGCTCGTCGGGCGGCACTGGTGCGGCGATCCCGTCGAGCTTTGCCGCCATCGGCATGGGCTCGCAGACGGGCGTCTCGCTGTACGCGCCGTCGACCGGCGGCGGCCTCGTGACGATGCGCGGCACCGACGGTATCGCCTCGGGCGCGGGCGTCATGCCGCTGACCTGGCTGCAGGACTTCGCCGGGCCGATCGGCAAGACGGTCGAGGACGTGGCGCGGTTCCTCAACGTCACGACGGGCACCGATCCCGAGGACGTCCAGACCGTGCACGACGACGCGGGCGAGAAGCGGCCGGACGACTACACCGACTTCCTCGACGAGGACGCGCTCGTCGGCAGGAAGATCGGCTACATCCCGGGTGCGTTCACGAACAACCCGAGCTACGGCCAGGACACCGGCACGATGGACGCGATGGTCGCCAAGCTCCAGAAGTTCGTGGACGCCGGGGCGACGCTGGTGCCGATCGACACGGCGGCGACGCCCGTCCCGGGCACCGGTTCGCCGAGCCCGGCGGTGTCGGGCGCCGGCCGTCGCAACGAGGGCTGGGCGCGGTACTTCGGGCGGCACGACAATGCGCCGTTCACGTCGGGCGCCGGGATCCTGTCGTCGCCGAAGAACCTGCCGTACAACCGGCAGACGGTGGCCGACGGCGCGGGCCTGACCGACGCGGACGTCGAGCGCATCATGGACGCGCGCGACGTCTCGAAGACGCGCATCGACACGTGGATGGACACCCTCGGCATCGACGCCGTCGTGTACCCGGGCTTCCGCTCGGACATGTACGACAACGACGGAGCCCAGACGCTGTCCTCGGACCGCAACCACGGGTTCCTCACGTCGAACTACGGCCTGCCGACGATCGTCGTGCCGGTCGGCCCGAACCCGATCGGTGACCCGATGACGCTGCAGATCATCGGCCGCGCCTACGAAGACGGCCCCGTGCTCGGCCTGGGCTACGCGCTGGAGCAGGAGGTGGGCGCCGAGGGCAAGATGATCCCGGCCACCACACCGAAGCTCGAGTACGTGCCGGGCACGCCGGTCGCGCCGATCACGCCCGAGCAGCCCACGGATCCCGTGACGCTGCCGAGCCAGCCCGACCCCGTCGGCAACGCGTCGGCCCCGGTGCCGGCGTCGCAGACCGCGGCGAAGCTGACCGTGACCCTCCCGTCGTCGGCGCGGGTGCGCAGCGGGCGGGTGCGCGTGACCCTGAAGAACCCGACGAACCGCACGCTGACCGGCACGATCGTGCTGCGCGGCCGCGGGACGAAGAGCGGGAAGACGCGGACCTATACGTTCGGCACCGCACGGGTGACGATCGGGGCGGGCAAGTCGAGGACGGTCTCGATCAAGCTCGGCCCGACCGGCCGGAAGGCGCTGAAGGGCAGGTCGTCGACCAAGGTCACGGTCCGGTTCTTCGGGCGGCCCACCGAGGACACGACGACGACCAGCAAGAGGGTGACGCTGCGGCCCTAGACGCGGCGGCTACGCCCACGGAGCGCGCGGCCACGGGGCCGCGCGCTCCAGCTGCGCGGCGAGGGACAGCAGGATCGTCTCCTCCGGCGCCATGAGCTGGACGCCGACGGGATGCCCGTCGGCGGTCCGGCCCAGCGGCAGCGAGATGGCCGCGTAGCCGGAGACGTTCGCCATCGGCGTCCACCCGGTGGTCGCGAACTCGGTGGCGAAGAACGCCCGGACGGATCCACGCAGCTCGCCGGCTCGAGCTCGTCCTCGCGCGGCGGCCGGCCGAGCACCACCGCGGCGAGGTCGTGCAGCTCCACGTTGCTGACGGCGTGCAGGACGGCGACTGCGTCGATCACCGGCTCGGGGTCGAAGGCGGGCGCGCCCGGCTCGACGAGGTGCCCGAGGTCGCCGAACAGCCGGGCGACGTCCTCGACCGCCGCGCGCACCGCCGGGTCGGTCGCGCCCCCGAACGGCGGATCGGTGGACAGCAGGATCCGGGCGGGCGGCGGCTGCGTGGCGGCGGCCTCGGCGAACGACGTTGACGGGGGCGGTGCGGTGTAGGGGTCACCGGGCGCGGTCCCGGCGCTCGCGTCCAGCAGGGCGGCGCAGTCGCGCACGGAGAAGGTCAGGCCGTGAGGGTTGACGAGCGGTCGTGCAGTGGTTGCCCCACTCTGGTGTGTTCGTCCGCCCGCAGATGAGCAGACCCGCCTCGCGATACCGCTGCACAGCCACGCATCGCGGCTCGGGACGTGGTCGCGCAGCGCGACCGAGCCCATCCGCTCGGGGACGCCGGCCATCGCGCCGCCCAGATCCTTCACGAGGAACGGCACGCCGGCGAGGGGCCCGTCGGGCAGGGGCATGGTCGCCTCCCGGCGCGCAGATGCGAAGAGGTCCTCGATCACGGCATTGAGCTCGCGCGTCGCTTCGATACGCGCGATGGCGGCGTCCACGAGGTCGAGCGGACGCAGCTCGCCGCTGCGCACGAGCGCGGCCTGGCCGATGGCGTCGATGTCGCGCAGGTCGTCCGGGCGCACGGCGACCATG
This sequence comes from Solirubrobacteraceae bacterium, assembly GCA_051306365.1. Lineage (GTDB taxonomy): Bacteria > Actinomycetota > Thermoleophilia > Solirubrobacterales > Solirubrobacteraceae > Svornostia. The sequence goes on along the minus strand of JBPPNC010000193.1, from coordinate 12,743 downwards.
ATCGCGATCGATGCCGGAACCGGGGTTCGCCCACCTGGCGGAACCTGTTTCGACGGTTGTCCATCGACAGGATGCACCGGGATGAGGAGAATGGGCCATATGCAGGACCGGGGAACGGATGCCTGACGTCGACGCCGACGTCCGCCTGGAGGGCGTCACCAAGCGATTCGGCGAGCACCTAGCCGTCGACGCGCTCGACCTCGAGATCGAGCGCGGGGCATTCTTCGCGATGCTTGGCCCGTCGGGCTGCGGCAAGACGACGACCCTGCGCATGATCGGCGGGTTCGAAGAGCCGACCGCCGGGCGGGTGCATCTCGGCGGCGAGGACGTCACCGACCGCCCGCCGTTTCGCCGCGACGTCAACACCGTCTTCCAGTCCTACGCCCTGTTCCCGCACCTCACGGTGGAGAAGAACGTCGCCTTCGGCCTCGAGCGCCAGAGGCTCGGCAGGGCCGAGGTCACGCAGCGAGTGGCCGAGGCTCTCGACATGGTCCAGCTCGGGCAGTTCGGTGGGCGGCGTCCGGCGCAGCTGTCCGGCGGGCAGCAGCAGCGCGTCGCCCTCGCGCGTGCGCTGGTGAACCGCCCCCGGGCTCTGTTGCTCGACGAACCGCTCGGGGCGCTGGACCTCCGTCTGCGCAAGGAACTCCAGCTCGAGCTCAAGCGACTGCAGCAGGAGCTCGACATCACCTTCGTGCACGTCACGCACGACCAGGAGGAGGCCATGAGCATGGCCGACACGATCGCGGTGATGCGCGACGGCCGCATCGAGCAGGCGGGCAGTGCGACCGACCTGTACGAGACGCCGCGCACCGAGTTCGTCGCGAGCTTCCTCGGCATCTCGAACTTCGTCAACGGCCGGGTGATCGGCGCCGACGGCGACGTGGCGTCGGTCGAGACGCACGACGGCGCGCGGCTGCGGCTGCCCGCCGAGCGGCTCGACGCGCACGGCGACGTCCGCATCGGCGTGCGCCCCGAGAAGGTGCAGCTCGCCGAGCGCGAGTCCGACGTGCCGGACGGCTGGAACGTCCTGCGCGGCACCGTGATCGTGGCCGCGTTCCTGGGCGTGTCCATCCAGTACCTCATCCGCGCGGCGGGCGGCGAGGAGCTCACCGTCGTCGCGCCGAACCGCGACGGGACCGCCCCCGATGTGTTCACGGTGGGCCGTGACGTCTTCCTGACCTGGAATCCCAGCTTCACGTTCGTCGTCGACAAGGAGCCATCGACATGACCGATCCGAACTTCGAGCGCCGTCTCGAGGAGTTCCTGGCGGCAGATCGCGTGTCGCGCCGCCGGTTCCTGGGGCGCACTGCCGGAGCCGGTCTCGCCGTGGGCGGGCTGGGCGCCTTCCTCGCCGCGTGCGGCGGGGTGGAGGGCACCGCCGACAACGAGAAGACCACCACGGCGGCCACCGCGAGCCATCCGAAGAAGACCATCGCGGCGTGGACGTTCGCGAACTGGCCGCTGTACATGGACAAGGCGCTGTTGAAGGACTTCGACAAGGAGTACGGCGGCAACGTCAAGTACGTCGAGGAGATCAACGACAACTATGAGTTCTTCAGCAAGGTCCGCCAGCAGCTGCAGAACGGTCAGCCGATCGGCCGCGACATCGTGGTACTCACCGACTACATGGCCCAGCGGTGGGTCAACGACGGGTACGCCGAACCCATCGACAAGAACAACGTCCCGAACGCGGCGAACCTCGTCGAGAACCTCCAGACGATCGCCTACGACCCCAAGCGGTCCTACACGCTGCCGTACCAGTCCGGTGCCGTCGGCATCGGCTACAACATCGAGAAGACCGGCCGCGAGCTGACGTCGATCGACGACTTCTTCGACCCGAAGTTCAAGGGCCGCGTCACGATGTTCTCCGAGCCGTACGACGCCGCGAGCACGGTGCTCATCCAGCAGGGCAAGGACCCGGAGAAGGCGACGATCGACGAGCTTCTCGAGGCCGTCGAGGTCATCTCGAAGGCCAACGACGAGGGGCAGTTCCGGCGTTTCACCGGCAACGACTACTCGACGGACCTCACGAAGGGCAACGCGTGGGTCAGCATGGCCTATTCGGGAGACCTCGTGCAGCTGCAGAGCGACAACCCGAACCTGCGCTTCGCCTACCCCGAGCAGGGCGCCGTGCGCTTCACCGACAACATGATGATGCCGGCGAAGGTCGAGCACCCGTACGCCGCCGAGACGATGATGAACTACCTCTACGAGCCGCAGGTGGCGGCGAAGCTCGCGGCGTACGTCAACTACATCTCGCCGGTGAAAGGCATCAAGGAGATCCTCGAGAGGTCCGATCCGGACATCGCCGCGAACGAGCTCATCTTCCCCTCGGATGAGGTCGCGGCGAAGCTGAGGAACTACCCGCAGCTGACGCCCGCCGAGGAGCGCCAGATGCGCGAGGCGATGGCGCAGGTCACCGGGGCGTGAGTTGAGCCTCCGCCGCCGCCGACAGCTGGTCCCGTGGCTGCTCATCGGCCCGGGACTGCTGTGGCTCGTGGTGTTCTTCGCGGTTCCTCTCGCGAATCAGCTCTACGTCTCGCTGCAGACCGGCGACCCGGAGGCGGGCTACCAGTTCACATGGGCGTTCGGCACGTACGTCGACGCGGTCAAGGACTACCACGAGCAGTTCCTACGCTCGATCGGCTACGCGGCGACGGCCACGATCCTGTGTCTCATCATCGGCTTCCCGCTCGCGTACTACGCGGCGTTCAAGGCCAAGCCGTTCATGCGCAACCTCATCCTGCTGCTCGTGATTCTGCCGTTCTTCATCAGCTCGGTGCTGCGGACGGTGAGCTGGCAGCTCATCCTGTTCGACGACGGCTGGATCGTCGCGCGGTTCCGCGACGTCGGCCTGCTCGGTGACGACGGGCGGCTGCTCGCCACGCGCACGGCCGTCATCGCCGGCATCACCTACAACTTCCTGCCGTTCATGATCCTCCCGCTGTTCGTGTCGCTCGAGCGGATCGACCGGCGGCTCGTCGAGGCGGCGACCGACCTGTACGCCAGCCGGGTCAACGCATTCCGCCACGTCACGTTGCCGCTCGCGCTGCCGGGGATCTTCGCCGGCTCGCTGCTGACGTTCATCCCGGCGTGCGGTGACTTCATCAACGCCGCGCTGCTCGGGACGCCGAAGCAGTCGATGATCGGCAACGTCATCCAGAGCAAGTTTCTCTTCGTGCAGGACTACCCGACGGCCGCGGCGCTGTCGTTCATCCTCATGACGTTCATCCTCGTCGGGGTCGCGCTGTACGGGCGGCTGCTGGGGACGAAGACCCTCATGGACGCCGCCGCATGAGAACGCGTGCCGACCAGATCCGCGGGTGGCTGCTGGGCGTATGGACCGGCCTGGCGCTGCTGTACCTCTTCATCCCGGTCTTCGTGATCGCGGCGTTCTCATTCAACGACAACCAGGGCCGCTTCAACTTCACATGGCAGGGCTTCACGCTCAAGCACTGGGAGAACCCGTTCGCCGACCCCGATCTCGCGCTGGCGATGAAGAATTCGCTCCTCATCGCCGGGATCTCCACGGTCATCGCCGTGGTGCTGGGGACGTTCATGGCGCTGGCGCTCGTGCGGTATGCGTTCCGTGGCCGCAGCGCCACGGACCTCTTCGTCTTCCTCCCGCTCGCGACGCCCGAGGTGGTGCTCGGCGCTTCGCTGCTCGCCCTGTTCCTCACGATGACGGTGACGACCGGCTTCGCAACGATCGTCGTCGCGCACGTGATGTTCACGATCTCGTACGTCGTCGTGACCGTGAAGGCCCGACTGGAGGGCATGGACCGCCACATCGAGGAGGCGGCCATGGACCTCGGGGCGACCGAGTGGACGGCTATCCGCAAGATCACCTTGCCCATGATCGCGCCCGGTGTGCTTGCCGCGGCGCTCCTGGCGGCGGCCATCTCGGTGGACGACTACGTCATCACGAGCTTCAACGCAGGCCAGACGACGACGTTCCCGCTGTTCATCTTCGGCGCCACCCGCCAGGGCGTGCCGCCCGCGGTGAACGTGCTCGCGACCGGTCTGGTGCTGGTCATCCTGCTGCTGCTCGCGCTCAACGTGGTCGTCCAGCGGCGGCTGGCGGCGCGTGATCGCGCCGCGATGCCCTCGTGACCCGGTGAGCGGCAGATCGACGGTCAGCCTGCGGCCAGGCAGGTCGCCATGAGCGTTGCGGTGAGGTACGCCCCGCATGTGGCCGCCCCGGTGGAGGCCGTGTCGAGCGCGTACAGCGTGGCCACAGCCTGGGTCGTGGAGGCCTGCATCGTCACGTAGGACTGCTGCTGGCTGTTCGTCGCGTTGCTCAGCGCCTGCGACGTCGCGACGAAGAGGTTGCCCATGGCGATGGCGGGCGCGTCTCCGAGGACCTTCACGTTCGCCTGGGTCACACGGCGTCCGTGATCTGGCTGCAGGATGGCCGGGTCTCGACGTCAGTACAGACGCTTCTTGATCTCGCAGTTGCGAGGCGTCGAGCGGCCGGGCCGGTAGTAGACGGTGTCACGGCCCGGCCCACAGTCGATGCGGTCGCGGCCGGTCCAGGAGGACCGGATGACGTCGTTGCCCGAGCCGCCGCGCAGCACGTCGTTGCCGTAGCCGCCCTTCAGCTCGTCGTTGCCCGGCCCGCCGGAGAGCCGATCTTCGCCGCGGTCGCCGGTCATCTCGTCGTTGCCGCCGCCGCCGCTGATGCGGTCGTTGCCCTTGCGGCCGGAGAGGACGTCGTGGCCCGCGCCGCCGCTCAGGCGGTCGCTGCCACCGGCGCCCTCGACCTCATCGTTGCCGCCGTACGCGTCGCAGTCGTCGGGGCCATCGGTGCCGTAGACCCGCTCGTCCTCGTCCGACGCCTCCTCGCTGCAGGGGACGCTCGGCATGTCCTCGTCCTCCTCGAGTTGCTCTTCGCACCCGGTCATACGCTCGCGGTCGGACTGCAGGTTGTAGTAGGCGACGTCGTAGCCCGGCCCGCAGTCGATCGTGTCCGGGCCGGTGCCGCCCCAGATCTCGTCGTCGCCGGCTCCGCCGAAGATCGTGTCGACGCCACGGTTGCCGTTGATCGCGTCGTCGCCGTCGCCTCCGCGCAGAGTGTCGTCGCCGTAGCGGGACTCGATGATCCGGTCGGCGCCCGGCCCGCCGTCGACGCGGTCGTCGCCGTCCCCGCCGTCGACGGAGTCGCGTCCGGCACCGCCGCTGATGCGGTCGTTGCCGTCGCCCCCGCGGAGCGTGTCGGCGCCGCCGAAGCCCAGCAGCCGGTCGTTGCCGCCGAGTCCGAGCAGGCGGTCCGCACCGCCGGAGCCGGCGAGGCGGTCGGCGCCGCCGCCGCCCGTGCGGGCGAGGGCGATCGTGGCGGGAACCAGGGTGGCCAGGACGGCGAGCAGGGCAAGCGGGGCGCGGCGATGCATGTCTCTTCCCGTCATCGGAACCGGCCGGTCGACGTGCAGCCGAGGCGGCCGCAGTGGACCAATGACCGGCGCGGCTTCCCGTGTGTCAGGACCGAGGGTGGTTCTTCGTCAGTCCTTCGCGAGCTCGTACCCGTACTCGCCCCGGTTGTGGGCCGGGCGCGCGAAGGGAGCGGATCGTCGCGTCGTCGTTGCGCTCGACCTGGTCGAGCATGCCGTGCACCCGCCGTGACGCGCGGTCGCAGACGCTCGCAGCGATGAGGTCGAGATCCGGAACCCGTCAGCCCGAGCGTGTCGAAGCGGCCACCGACCTCCCTTGGCCACGGACGAGGTGGCTGGGGACGAGGCGGTCGCGCTCATGGGTCGGCTCCGGCGCGTCGCGAGATTCGGGCGGGCTCCACGCGCGCACCCGATCGCGGACATTGGCCTGACGGTCCAAACCGCGGACACGGCCCTGAAAGACCACCGGAGAACGGAGAATAGACGGACCATTCCGCGGCATTGACAGCCCGGAAGCACGGGTCTACCGTCGACTGTCAGCGCGCCATCCGTCTCGGGTCGGACACCCCACGAACCCGCCGACGAGAGGAGCCGTGATGCAGGACGAATCGCAGGGCACGCCGCGTGGCCCGCAGACCACTGGCAGGACACTGGTCCTGTTCGCGCGCAACGCGACCGCAGAGGCGCCGGACATGCTCCAGCAGACCGCGGGAATCTCCGCGCTCATGTCCCCGGAACTCGGAGCCGAACCGGTCGCCATCAAGGACATGACCGAGGACGGTGTGGTCTACCAGGAGCTCGGCGTGGCCGTGGTCGACGCCGACCCGGATCAGGTCCAGGCGCTGGAGACCGCGGTGGCCGGGGAGCAGCCGGTCCTGGCCGTCGAGGCCGAGCGCGTGGTCTACGCGATCGAGATCCGCGAGGACGCGCCTGCCCTCGCACCGCCGACGGCCGCGCCGTGGCCGGACACCGAGACCGGCACCTGGGGCCTGTACGCCACCGGCGCGCTGGCGGCGACGGCAAGCGGCGCCGGCATCGACGTCGCGATCCTGGACACCGGGCTCGACGAGCGGCACCCCGACTTCGCCACCCGGAACCCCGAGCTGCGTTCGTTCGTGCCCGGGGAGGAGGCGCGCGACGGCCACGGCCACGGTACCCACTGCGCCGGCACGTCGTGCGGGAGCAGGCTGGTGTTCGAGGGCCCGCGGTACGGGGTCGCGACGGACGCGAACATCCACTGCGGGAAGGTGCTCGGGGACAGCGGCCGCGGCGGCGATCAGGGCATCATCGCGGGCATCGACTGGGCGATGGCCAGCGGTTGCGACGTCATCTCGATGTCGCTCGGCGCGGGCGTCGACTGGAACACCCCGCACTCCCAGGTGTACGAGACGGTGGCTCGGCGCGCGCTGGATCGCGGGACGCTCATCGTCGCGGCGGCGGGCAACGAGTCCGATCGCCGCAACGGCAGGGTCAACCCGGTCGGCCACCCGGCGAACTGCCCGTCGATCATGGCGGTGGCCGCCATCGACAACACCGAGAAGATCGCGTGGTTCTCCTGCACCAGCGACCCGAAGAGCGGCCAGGTCGACATCGCAGGGCCGGGTGTGAACGTCCGCTCGAGCTGGCCCATCCCCGATCGCTACAAGGCGATCAACGGGACGAGCATGGCGACGCCGCACGTGGCGGGGATCGCCGCGCTCTACGCCGAGGCGAAGGGCGTGCGCGGCCTCGACCTCTGGGCCGCGCTCATCCAGCAGGCGCGGCGCATGGACCTGCCGTCGCTCGACGTGGGCGTCGGTTTGGTGCAGGCTCCGTAGGGATGACCAGCGGCCAACCGCCTGCGATCGACGTGGTGGTGACCATCGACCCCGACGCGGTGTCGGTGGTCACCGGCCTGCGCGAGGCCGGCATGGAGGTGCGTGAGACGCTCGCCAGCGCGGGGGTCGTGACCGGGTCGGTCGCGCGGGACTCCCTGGGGGCACTGCGTGCGGTGGACGGCGTCCATGCGGTGGAGCCCTCGACCGAGGTGTCGGTCCCGCCGCCCGAGGCACCGCTGCAGTAGCCGCGAACGAGCGCCGATTTCGGCACACCGGCGTTTCAGATCTTTGTGATCGCTGCCGAAAAGCGGAGCATGCTCTCGGTCTCGTCGCGTCTTCGCACCATGGTCGCACTGTGCGCGGCCGGCATCGCACTGCTGCTCGCCGGTGCGCCCGCCACGGCGGCGGGTCTGCACGTCGAGGTCTCCGGTACCAGCACCCGCCCGAAGGTCGGCGACCGCTGGACGCTCACGGTCACCGCGCGCGGGGCCAAGAAGGGCAGGGTCCGTGTCGACGTGCTCATGGGCGGCAAGGTCGTCCAGACGGTCGCCAACGGCGAGCCGTTGCGCGGCGGCAGGTGGAGCATCACGCAGAAGTGGCCCGGTATCGCCAAGGGCCGGACGATGACGTTCCGCGGGACCGTCACGTCGGGCAGGAAGCGCGGCAGCGGTCAGCTGACCGTGAAGGTGCGCGGCTGACCGCAGACCTTTGGGACCATGGGGCCGCATGTAGAAGAATGCGCCCATGGCCCTCGAACATCCCGGCGCGCCCGCCGCGCCCACCCATGACCTCGCGCCGGCTCCGGTGTTCAGCCGGGACGTCCTGACGATCCCCCGGCACGAACTGCCCGCCGGCGAGCTGGATCCCGATGTCGCGTTCCAGCTCGTCCACGACGAGCTCATGCTCGACGGCAACGCGCGCCTGAATCTCGCGACCTTCGTCACGACGATCATGGAGCCGCAGGCCAAGCTCCTGATGGCCGAGTGCCTCGACAAGAACATGATTGACAAGGACGAGTACCCCCAGACGGCGGAGCTCGAGTCGCGGTGCGTGAACATCCTCAGCAACCTGTGGAACTCGCCAGACGGCGGCCGCGCCACGGGGTGCTCGACCACGGGGTCGAGCGAGGCCGCGATGCTCGGCGGCCTGGCGCTCAAGCGCCGCTGGGCGGCCCGGCAGAAGGCGGCCGGCAAGCCGACGGACAAGCCGAACATCGTGATGGGAATCAACGTCCAGGTCTGCTGGGAGAAGTTCGCCAACTACTGGGACGTCGAGATGCGGCTCGTCCCGATGGAGGGCGACACGTACAACCTCACCCCGGAGCGCGCCGTGGCGCAGTGCGACGAGAACACCATCGGCGTCGTCGCGATCCTCGGCTCCACCTTCGACGGATCGTATGAGCCGGTCGCGGACATCTGCGCGGCGCTCGACGACCTCGAGCGGCGCACCGGGGTCGACGTCCCCGTCCATGTCGACGGCGCATCGGGCGCGTTCGTCGCCCCGTTCATCGACCCCGACCTCGTGTGGGACTTCCGCCTGCCGCGCGTGCAGTCGATCAACGCGTCCGGCCACAAGTACGGGCTCGTCTACCCGGGCGTGGGGTGGGCGGTCTGGCGCGACGCCGACGCGCTGCCCGAGGACCTCATCATGTGGGTCAACTACCTCGGCGACGAGATGCCGACCTTCGCCCTGAACTTCTCACGCCCGGGCGCACAGGTGGTCGCGCAGTACTACAACTTCCTGCGGCTCGGCTTCGATGGCTACCAGAAGGTCCAGCAGTACTCGCGCGACGTCGCCACGCGCCTGTCGGCGGAGATCGAGAAGCTCGGCCCGTTCAAGCTCCTCACGCGCGGCGACGAGCTGCCGGTGTTCGCGTTCACCACCGCCGACCACGTGGACAACTTCACCGTCTTCGACGTGTCGAACTCAATGCGCGAGCGCGGCTGGCTCGTCCCGGCCTACACCTTCCCGGACAACCGCGCGGACCTCGCGGCGCTGCGTGTCGTCGTGCGTCAGGGCTTCAGCCACGACCTGGCGGAGCTGCTGATCAAGGACCTCAAGCGTCAGCTCGCGATCCTGGAGAAGCAACCCGCCCCGGTGCACGACGAGAGCACCGCGGGCGGGTTCCATCACTGAGGAGATGCTGAGCTAACTGCCCAGGATCTTGGCCTTCTGGGCAGCGAACTCCTCCTCGGTGAGGATGCCCTGCTGCTTGAGCTCGGCCAGCTCCTTGAGCTGATCGACCATCGACGCCTGCGGCGCGGCGGCCGGCGCGGGCGCCGGCTCGGCGTACTGCTGCGGCGGCGGGGCGTACTGCTGCTGCTCCTGCTGCGCCCACTTGTTGGCCTGACGGCGCGAGACGTTGTTGCTGACGTGGGTGGCGGTGCCCGCGATCACTGCGGTGCGGGCGACGCCGCGAAGAAGTCCTGGCATGAGTTCTTGGCTCCTGGTTGTTCGGGGGTCAGCTGACCGCGTCGACGGCGGCCACGAGTTCCTGCACGGGGATCCGGCCGCTCGCGACGATCTGGGCACCGGACTTGCGCAGCGCGACGGCGAACGGCGCCGCCCAGCGGTTCTCCCACACGAGCACCGCGGCGCTCGTGCCGGGCTCGAGGATGCCGCCGGCCTCGGCAACGTCGTCGTCGCCGAGCATGCCGGACGACGCGCCCTCGAACACGGCGAACGTCTCACCGAGCTCGCTGATGTCGAGTGTCGCGACGGTGCCGTCCTCGCCCTTCGTGAGGAACATGAGGTCGAGCACGCGGACGAGCCCGCTGTCGACGAGTTCGAGGAGGTGCGGCAGCGCTTCGCCCTTGGGCTGACGCCCCGGCCACTCGACGACGATGTAGTCGACCGGGCCCATCTCTTCCAGTTCGGTCATGGCAGTCTCCATTCGGGGTTCCGGTGCGATTCTGCCATGTCGCGTGCGCGGGTCCGGGTGTCCCCGCGGAGCGCGCCTAGACTGCCTGTCGTGCCCGTCGAGGCGATCCTGCTCGGTCTCGCGAGCGCCCTCCGCCCGACCGGGATCGCGGCGACCGGCGCGCTCGCGCCGAGCCGCGGGCGCCGTCGCCGTGGACGGCGCGGCTGCACGACCCGTCGGTCGGGATGCTGGTCGCTGCAGGCATCGCGACGCATCTCCCGGGGCTGTTGTACCTCGCCGGGCCGAGCAGCATCGCGGGTGCGCGGCCGGGGCCCGTCGACAGCGTCCTGCAGGTGCCGGTCTGCAACGGGCTCTGGTACTCCACCGGCGCTGCGGCCCTGATCGCCTTTCTCGTGCGGCCCGACGCCGCGCGGACCACCGTCGAGCTCGTGCGCTCAGGGCTGCACGACCACGAACGCGAGGTCGTTGCGGGCGTGTGCCTCGTCGCGGGCGTGTATTTCCCGGGCACGGGGCTGCGCGAACTCGCGGGGTGACCGCAGCGCGGTTTCGCCATTCGGTCCATACCCGGACGTGCCGGACGTCGGTAGATCGTGGGGTGCGATGTCCCCGCCGCCGGAACTCCCGACCTCTGCGCGCTGCGTCGTCGTCGGTGGCGGTGTCGGCGGCACGAGCGTCGCCTACCACCTGGCGCGGCTGGGTTGGCACGACGTGGTGCTCGTCGAGCAGCACGAGTTGACCGAGGGGACGACGTGGCATTCGGCCGGCTTCGTCGGCCAGCTGCGCTCCACGATCAGCCAGACGCGGCTGATCATGTACTCCAGCGGGCTGTACGCGGAGCTGGCCGACGCCACCGGGCTTGATCCCGGCTGGCGCGGGGTGGGAGGTCTGCGGGTCGCGACGAGCCCGGAGCGCATGGAGGAGCTGCGCCGCCAGGCGTCGGCCGCGGCGACGTACGGGCTGGAGCTCGAGCTGCTGAGCCCGGCGGAGACCGAGGAGCGGCTGCCGCTCCTGCGCGTCGACGACCTGCTGGGCGCCGCCTGGCTGCCGGGCGACGGGTACGTCGACCCGACGCTGCTGACCGCCGCCCTCGCGGAGGGCGCGCGGCGGCTCGGGGTGACGATCCGCACCGGCACCCGGGTGCTCGGCATCGAGGTTGTCGCCGGCCGGGTCGCGGGCGTACGGACCGACCGGGGTGAGATCGCGTGCGAAGCGGTCGTCAACGCGGCCGGTGCCGCCGCCGGGCGGGTCGCGGCGATGGCCGGTGCGAGCGTACCGGTCGTTCCGATGCGCCACCAGTACGTCGTCACCGAGCCACTGCATCCGCCCGTCGGCGAGATCCCGACGGTCCGCGATCCGGACCGGATCGTGTACTTCCGCCCGGAGGCCGGTGGCCTGCTCGTGGGCGGCTACGCCCGCGACCCGGCGACGTACGACGCGGCGGCGCCGCTCGCCGAGCCGCGCGTGCTCTTTGACGCCGACCTGGAGCGCTTCGGCGAGTCGTGGGCCGGCGCGCGGCACCGCGTCCCCGCCCTGGAGGGTGCGGCGCTCGCCAAGGTCGTCAACGGCCCCGAGGCGTTCACCCCCGACGGAGAGTTCATCGTCGGGGAGACGGGGGTCGGCGGGCTGTGGGTGGCCGCGGGGTTCTGCGTCCACGGGATCGCAGGCGCCGGCGGCGTGGGCAAGACCGTCGCGGAGTGGATCGTCGACGGCCAGCCCGAGCACGACGTGGCGAAGATGGACGTTCGCCGCTTCGGCGCCCAGCACCGCAGTGAGCGGTTCGCGCGCGTGCGCGCCCTGGACGCGTACTCGCGGTACTACGACGTCGTCTACCCGCACGAGGAGCACGAGGCCGGCCGGCCGCTGCGTGTGTCACCGGCCTACGCACGGCTTCGTGAGCTCGGGGCGGTGTTCGGCGAGAAGTCGGGGTGGGAGCGCGCGAACTGGTTCGCGCCCAACGCGGCCGCCGCGCCGGACGTGCCGGCGCCGGCGCTATGGGCGGGACGGGTCTGGTCTCCGGCGATCCTCGCCGAAGCCCTGGCCGCCCGCGACACGGTGGCCCTGTTCGACCAGTCGTCGTTCGGGAAGCTCGATGTCCGGGGCCCGGGCGCTGCGGCTGCGCTGCGGCGGCTGTGCGCCAACGACGTCGCGCGCGAGGTGGGCCGCGCGGTCTACACCCAGCTGCTCAACCCGCGCGGCGGCATCGAGGCGGACCTGACGGTCACCCGCCTGGCCGAGGACCACTTCCGCCTGGTGACCGGGACCGCGTCGGCGGGACGCGACCGGCGGTGGATCGCCGCGCACCTACCCGGTGACGGGTCGGTGTGGGTCGACGACGTCACCGGCGCGCACGCCTGCTTCTGCCTGTGGGGCCCGCGCGCGAGAGACGTGCTTGCGCCGCTGACCGAGGACGATGTCTCGGGCACCGGACTGCCGTACCTGCGCGCCGTCCCCATCCGGGTCGGTGCGATCCCGGTCCTCGCGCAGCGGATCACGTACGTCGGCGAGCTCGGCTGGGAGCTGTACTGCCCTGCGGAGTTCGGGCTCGCGCTGTGGGATGCGCTGTGGGCCGGCGGCTCCGGGCACGGCATGGTCGCCGCGGGCTACCGCGCGATCGACGCGCTGCGCGTCGAGAAGGGCTACCGCGTCTGGGGCGCGGAC
>JBPPNC010000155.1:0-2231 GCA_051306365.1 Solirubrobacteraceae bacterium | reverse complement strand
GTGGGGGAGGCGCGGCTCGCCGCGCTCGAGCGGACCGCGCTGGGCCCGTTGCCTCGCAGCGGCGAGCTGCGGGTCGTTCTGCTCGAACCGCCGGACCGGCGCGCGCATGGATACACCGTCGCTCCCGCGCGGGTGATGGGTGGCCGCGCCGACGGGGAACGCGTGGTGCTGCGCGTCGCGCCCGCTGCGTGGCGCGGTGCGGCGCGTTGGCCGCGGGCGCCGACGGGCGCGATCGTGCGCGTGCGCGGGGAGTTGCGGCCGCTCGGCGCGTACGACGGCGCCGAGGGCCGCCGGCACGCCCACGCCGTCGTGCGGGTGCGGGAGATGCGGGCCACGGGCGCGCGCCGGGGTGGCGCCGCCGGTGCGCTGGACGGCGTCCGTGCACGCGCAGAAGCGGCGCTCGGGCTCGGCCTGCCCGCGCCCCAGGGCGCGCTGTCGCGCGGGATGGTGCTGGGCCAGGACCACGCGCTCAGCGAGGAGACCCAGGAGCGGATGCGGGCGACGGGCCTCGCGCATCTCGTGGCGGCCAGCGGGGCGAACGTCGCCCTGCTCGCCGCACTCGTGCTCGCAGTGGGCGCGGCGGTGGGGCTGCCCCGCACCCCCCGGCTGGTGCTGGCGATCGTCCTCGTGGCCGCCTACGTCCCGCTCGCCGGCGCCGGGCCGTCGATCCAGCGGGCGGGGGTGATGGGCGCGGCCGCGCTCGTCGCGGCCCTGGCCGGAAGGCCGGCGACACGCTGGTACGCGCTCCTGCTCGCGGCCGCTGCGACGCTCGCGTGGAACCCGCTGGCGGTCGCCGACCCCGGCTGGCAGCTGAGCTTTGCCGCGGTCGTCGCGCTGCTGGTCGTCGCGCCGCCGGTGCGCGCCGCGCTGGGGCGGAAGTTGCCGGGTGGGCTCGCGGAGCCGCTGGCGGTCACGATCGCCGCCACGCTGGGCACCGCGCCGTTGCTCGCGGTGCACTTCGAGCGGGTCTCGCTGATCTCTCCCGTGGTCAACGTGCTCGCCGCGCCGGTGGTGGCGCCGATCATGTGGCTGGGCACGCTGGCGTCGATCGCCGGGCAGGCGGTCCCATGGGCGGCCCGGCCGTTCGCGCTGCTCTCAGGTCCGCTGCTCGGCTACCTCGACTGGCTGGCGACGTGGGCCGCCGGGCTGCCGGTGGCCGAGGCGGAGCTCGGGCGCGGTGGGCGGATGGTGCTGGCGGCTGCATGCGCAGGCGCGGTGCTGGTCGCGGCCCACCCGCGCGGGCGGGCCGCGGCGGCACGCGCGGTGCGGTCCCCCGTCCGCCGGGTGGGCGCCGCAGCGCTGGCGGCGGCGTGCGTCGCTGCGGCCCTGCTCGCCACGCTGCCACCGGGACCGCCCGACGGGCCGGTGATCTCCTTCCTCGCGATCGGTCAGGGCGACGCGACCCTGCTCCAGGACGGTCGCCACGCGGTCCTCATCGACACCGGGCGGGCCGACGGCCCGGTGCTGCGGCTCCTGCGCGACGCGGGGGTACGGCGGCTCGACGCGCTCGTCATGACGCACGGCTCGGCCGACCACGAGGGCAACGCCGCGGCGGTGCTCCGTGCCATGCCGGTGGCGATGCTCTTCGACGGCGGCGGCGAGGAACACCGCACGGCCGGGCTGCGCGCAGCGGTGGACGAGGCCCGGCGGCGGCGCATCCCGGTGGTGGAGACCGACCGCGAACAGACGATCCGGGCCGGGTCGATCGTGCTGCGCGTGCTGTGGCCCGACCGGCGGCGTCCGCCGCCGCCGGGCGCGGACCCGAACCTGAACGCCACGGTGCTGGACGCGCGCGTCGGCGGTCTGCGGATCCTGCTGCCCGCCGACGCGGAGTCCGAGGTGACGACGGACCTGCGGATCGGCCGGGTCGACGTCCTGAAGGTCGCCCACCACGGCAGCGGAGACCCCGAGCTCCCGGAGCTGCTCGAGGACGTGCGCCCGCGGATCGCCGTCATCCCCGTCGGCCCGAACACCTACGGCCATCCCCATCGGGAGACGGTGCGCGCGCTCGGCGAGGCGGTCCCGGTCGTCCGACGCACCGATCGTGACGGCACCGTCCGGCTGCGGCCGGCGCCCGGCGGCGGGCTGACGGTCGGGTCCGCGCGGTAGCGTGGCGGCAGATGGCCTCGCTCAAGCCCGCGTACCTGTTCCACGGCGACGACCACGGGCGCGTGTCCGAGCGCCGTGCCGGCCTGCGGACGCTCGCCGAGAGCGGCGGGGACGCCAGCGCG
>JBPPNC010000105.1:0-109934 GCA_051306365.1 Solirubrobacteraceae bacterium | reverse complement strand
CCGGCGCGGAGGCCATCCATGAGCAGCGCGAGGAGCTTGCGGGCGTTGGCCTGCCAGTCCTCGTCGTCATTCATGGCCCAGATGGCGCCGGTGGCGCGCATGATGTCGCCGGGTTCGACGTCGTCGCGGATCGTGCCGGCGGCGTGCGCGGCGTCGAGCAGCGTGGTGAGCGCGCCGACGATCTGCACACGCGTCCCGGCGAAGAAGTCCTCGCGCCCCGCCGAAAGGGAGCGCAGCGCTTCGAGCATCCCGCGCTTCGCGGCCGCGTACTCGACGAAGCGGTCGAGCCAGAGCGCGAGCGCCTCGTCCGGCGGGTGCTCGGCGAGCAGCTCGTCCGCCGCCCTCGCGAGGTGCTCGACCTCCGCGCGGTAGGCCGCCTCGACGAGCGCGTCGCGCGTGGGGAAGTGGCGGTACAGGGTGCCGATCCCCACGCCGGCGCGCCTGGCGACGGCCTCCAGCGAGACGTCGGTGCCGCACTCCGCGAAGGCGTCGCTGGCCGCCGCGAGGAGCTTGTCGCGGTTGCGCTGCGCGTCGGCGCGGAGGGGCTTTTCGGGTGTGATCGACATGTAAACGGAGGCAGCCTCCGTATAGCTGCTAGCCTGCCCGCGGGAACCGGAGGAACCCTCCGGTTCAGGATAGCGACGAAAGGACGGCGACCATGTCCAAGGTCTGGTTTCTCACCGGCACATCAAAAGGGTTCGGCCGCGTCTGGGCCGAAGCGGCGCTGGAGCGTGGCGATCGCGTCGCCGCGACCGCCCGCGACGTCTCCACGCTCGACGACCTCGTCGACCGCTATGGCGACCTCGTCCTCCCCCTCACGCTGGACGTCACCGACAAGGCGGCCGTCGACGCCGCCGTCGCAGCGGCGCACGCGCACTTCGGGCGGCTCGACGTCGTCGTCAACAACGCGGGCTACGGCCTGTTCGCGATGATCGAGGAGGCCACCGAGGAGCAGGTCCGGGCCCAGCTTGAGACCAACCTCTTCGGGGCGCTCTGGGTCACGCAGGCGGCGTTGCCCTTCCTGCGGGAGCAGGGCTCCGGCCACATCCTCCAGGTGTCCTCGATCGGCGGCGTGCACGCGTTCCCGATCGTCGGGATCTACCACGCGTCGAAGTGGGCGCTGGAGGGCTTCAGCCAGTCGCTGGCCCACGAGGTCGCGGGCTTTGGGATCAACGTCACGATCATCGAGCCGGGCGGCTTTGCCACCGACTGGCGCGGCCCGTCGGCGACCGTCGCCGAGCCCATCGCGGCGTACGACGACGTCCGCAACGCCGCGTTGGCCCGTTTCGGCCAGGCACCGCCCGGCGACCCTCAGGCGACCGGCGCGGCGATCCTGAAGGTCGTCGACGCCGATACTCCGCCGCTGCGCCTGTTCCTCGGCGCGGCCCCCTTCCAGATCATCAAGCCCGAGTACGAGCGGCGGCTGCAGGAGTGGGAGGACTGGAACGACGTCGCGGTGGCGGCGCAGGGTCAGGAGGTCACAGCATGACGACGATCACCACGCCCTTCGGGGCCGAGAGCACCGCCGCGGAGGTCGTGGCGGGTATCGACCTGACGGGCAAACGCGCCGTCGTCACCGGCGGCGCGTCGGGCATCGGCATCGAGACCGCCCGCGCGCTGGCCGGCGCGGGCGCTGAGGTCACGATCGCGGTCCGCGACACGGACGCCGGCGCCCGGGTGGCGGCAGACATCGACGGCACGGTCCACGTCGCCCCGCTCGAGCTGCTCGACGCGGCCTCCGTCGACGCGTTCACCGCAGCATGGGACGGCCCGCTCGACATCCTCGTGAACAACGCGGGGGTCATGGCGCTGCAAGAGCTCGTCAAGACGCCGGAGGGCTACGAGACGCAGTTCGCGACGAACCACCTCGGGCACTTCCGCCTCGCGCTCGGGTTGCACGAGGCGCTCGCGGCGGCGCCCCACGCACGCGTCGTCTCGGTGAGCTCCGGGGCGCACCTGAGCTCGCCGGTGATCTTCGACGACCTGCACTACGACTTCCGCGCCTACGACCCGTGGAGTGCGTACGGACAGTCCAAGACGGCGAACGTGCTGTTCGCCGTCGAGGCCACCCGGAGGTGGGCCGACGACGGGATCACCGCGAACGCCCTCATGCCGGGCGCGATCCGCACCCCGCTGCAGCGCCACCTCCCCGAGGAGGCGATGGAGCGGATGCTCGCGTCGAGCACGATGAAGTTCAAGACGCCCGAGCAGGGCGCCGCGACCTCCGTGCTGCTCGCGACCTCGCCGCAACTCGAAGGCGTCGGTGGGCGCTACTTCGAGAACTGCAACGAAGCCGAGGTCATCACGCGTCGCGCCGGGTCGGGCGGCGTCGCTCACTACGCGCTCGATCCGGACAACGCCCGCCGTCTCTGGGACGTCTCCCTCGAGCTGCTCTGAGTGCCCACGCACGGGCGGCTCAGGTCTGGGCGAACTCCTTGACCTGGGTCAGCCGGAATGGTTGCCCGAAGGGTCGCGTCGGCGCGGACCTCCATGCGTCGGCGATGCTCATGGTGGTGCGCTCCCGGGGGTGGCTGACGGAACGCTGCCCCCGCTACGCCCGGCCCGCGCCGCTGTCTTCCCGAAGCGACTCGCGGCTGAAGTGCGCGCGAGACAGGCCGGCGACGGCGGCGAGGTCGTCGACGGTCAGCGGCTCGGCGCAGCGGCCGTCAGCCAGGTCCTTGGCGCGCGACAGATGCCGGGCGGGCGAGACAGGGGAAGCCGTTCCTCACAGCGGGCCGGCCCAGCGCCATGGTGGGCGACTGCCGTCGAGAACACGACGGCTGCAGGAAAGTGCGGCCCTACGCGCCGCGGCGCAGCAGCTCCGCGAGTCGATCCTCCGGCAGGTCCGCGGGCTCGGTGGTCGCGACGAAGTCCGTGATGACCTGGACGAAGCGGTCCGGGTCGTCGTTGAACGGGAAGTGCTTGGCCCCCGGGAAGACCTCGAACCGCGCGTGCGGGATCAGTTCGATCGCCCGCTCGGCGTGGCTGAGCGGGATGATCGGATCGCCCTGCCCCCAGATCAGCAGGGTCGGCAGCGCCTCGGCGAGGTAGAGCCGTCCGCGGGCGTCGACGCGCTGGCCCCGGGAGTCGAGCACCGATCGCGCCGTCTGCACGAACGCGCGGCGCGCGGCGCCGTCGCCGAGCGATTCCAGGCCCTCGATGAGCCCGCGGGTGTTCGGACTCGCCCGCAGGCCGACGCGGCCGAGCACGCTGCCGGCGGCGCTCAACGCAGTCTGCGTCACGGGCCCGAAGAGGAACGGCAGGGCGAGTTCCGCACCGGGCAGCGTCGCGGCCCGCAGCGCGAGGCTGACCTCCTCCCCGAGCCCGCCGCTGTCGACGAGGACCATCCGCTCGACGCGCTCGGGGAACTGGTAGGTGAACGTCATCGCGATCCCGCCGCCGAGCGAGTGGCCGACGATCGTCGCGCGGGGGACCTCCAGCAGCACGAGGAGGACGCGCAGCGAGCTGGCGTACGCGCCGAGCGAGTAGTCGCCCCGCGGCTTGTCCGACCGGCCGTGGCCGGGGAGGTCCGGTGCGATGACGGTGTGCTCGGCGGCGAGCCGGTCGAACACCTCGTCCCAGGTGCGGTGGCTCGACGTGATGCCGTGGACCAGCAGCAGGGCCGGCCCCTCGCCCGCGAGCCGGTAGTGCACCCGCTGACCGTGGATGGCGACCTCGGGCATGGGCGGAACGGTACTCAGGACGGGCGGAGACTTGCGTTGGCCACGCTCCGAAGGTGAGGATGCGGGGATGAGCGGCGAACGCGACCTCGCCACGCTGATCGCCACGATGGACCCCGTCGCGCGACCCGAGCCCTACGTCGTCGCGATGCTCGGCGACCCGACTGAGCTGGGAGCCGTCGTCCCCGCCGCAACCATCGCCGAGGATGAGGGACTGACCGTCGTCCTGCCGCAGGCCGACGCCGACCTGCTCGGCCTGGCCTACGACCTCGTGGCCGCCTGGATCACCCTGCGGGTGCATTCCGCGCTGGAGGCCGTCGGCCTGACCGCGGCGTTCAGCACCGCACTGGCGGACGCCGGCCTGAGCTGCAACGTGCTCGCCGGGTTGCACCACGACCACCTCCTCGTTCCGTACGAGCGCCGGGCCGACGCACTCACCGTGCTGCGCGCACTCGCGCGCGGCGGCATCGACGCGGCATGATGTGCGCGTGGCGACCGGGGACGACGTCCGGCGCATCGCGCTCGCCCTGCCCGAGACGGCGGAGCAGGACCATCGCGGCCTGGCGTCCTGGCGGGTGAAGGGCAAGCTCTTCGTCTGGGACGCCCTACCGGTTCCTCAGTGATCGGGAGGCCCCGTCGGGCCTGTGGGAGCCGTGGATGGACGCATCACAGGCAGCCGCCGTGTGCGACGCGGACTGAGGCGCAGCGCCGGGAGCCGGGCGTGCAGCGCGAACACCGCGCTGATCACGAGCGCGCCGCCGAGCACCTGGAGCACGCCGAACGCCTCGCCGAAGATGAGCACCGCCAAGCCGACCGTCACGACCGGTTCGATGGTGGAGAGGATCGCGGCGGTGGTCGGCCCCACGCGTCGCAGCCCGGAGAAGAACAGCAGAATCGCCGCGACCGTCGACACGGCTGCCAGGCAGGCCAGCCAGCCCCAGCCAGACGCCGTGAGGGCGCCGGGATCTAGATCGCCGACCAGCGTCGTCCCGACGGTCAGGGACATCGCCGCGCCGGTGCAGACGAGCGCCGAGAGGACGTCGGGCCGCACCCGTCCTGCGACCGGGTCGCTGACGAGGATGTACGTGGTGTAGACGACCGCGGCGCTCAGGCTCAGCGCGACACCGATCGGATCGAGCCGTCCCGTGCCGACGGTCGCGACGACGAGCACGAGCCCGGTCGAGGCGAGGACCAGCGCGGCGGCTTGGCGGCGGTCGAAGCGCTCGCGCCCGAGCAGCACCGCGGCGACCGCGACCATCGCCGGGAAGGTGTACAGGAAGAGGGTCAGCAGCGACGCGTCGAGGCGCTGCAGCGCGGCGAAGTAGCAGCCGGCCTGGATTGCGTAGCCGGCAGCGCCGAGCCCGAGGCCGGCGATGACATCACGGCGAGGCAGGCCGCGCAGGGCGGCCCGGGCGCCCCGGCTCGCGAGGACGACCAGCCAGAAGAGCGCAGCGGCCAGCGCGAACCGGACGACGAGCAGCGTGCCGGTCGTGGCGCCGCCGTCGTAGGCGAGCTTGCCGAAGATCGCCATCGCGCCGAAGCCGACGCCGGAGGCGAGGATCATGAGGGTGCCGGAGGATCGCACGGCCCGGGATACTGGCGCGCCTACGATTCAGGATCGATTCGTCTTACTGACTGCAACTCAGTAGCGTTGCTTCACGATGTTGGACCTTCGGCGCCTGCGGCTGCTCCGCGAACTCCACGAGCGCAAGACGATCGCGGCGGTCGCCGACGCGCTGCAGTTCACGCCGTCGGCCGTCTCGCAGCAGCTCGCCATCCTCGAACGCGAGGCCGGGGTGCCGCTGCTCGTGCGCGCCGGTCGCGGCGTGCGTCTGACCGACCCCGCGCTGGCCCTCGTCGAACATGCCGATGCGCTGCTCGAACGGGTCGCCCTCGCCGAGGCCGACCTGGCGGCCGCCGGCGGTACGGTGCGCGGCCGTGCGCGGATCGCGACGTTCCAGTCTGCCGCGCTGCGGCTCGTCCTGCCCGCGATGGAGTCGCTGGCGCGTGACGCGCCGCAGCTGCGCTGCGAGCTCGTCGAGGCCGAACCCGAGCGTTCACTGCCGGCCGTCGCACTCGGCGACTACGACGTCGCGCTCTGCGACGAATGGCAGCACCAGCCCCGCCGGATGCCGAGCGGAGTCGAGCGCCACGAGGTCGTCCGCGACCCGGTCCTCGTCGTACTCCCGGCGCGCCACCCGGTCGCGCTCGCGCACCCCGAAGCCGTGCCACTCGCCGCGCTCGCCGGTGAGACGTGGACGACTGGCCACGAGGAGATGGGCTGGGACGAGATGACGCGCCGCACGTGCCTGGAGCACGGCGGGTTCGACCCGGACATCCGCCACCGCACGAACGACGCGATCGTCAGCCTGGAGCTCGTCGCGCGCGGGCTCACGGTGACTCTGCTGCCCGGGCTCGTCGTGCCGGGCAGCCACCCGGGGGTCGAGGTACGGCCGATCGCCGAGTCCCCGGTGCGGCGGACGATCTTCGCGGCGACGCGGGCGGCGGACGCTGCGCGGCCGTCGACACGGGCGCTGCTGGGTGCGGTGCGCGAGGCCGCGGCGGCCGTGCAGGTCGTCTGACCGGCTACCCGCAGAAGTCCAGCGTCTGGCCGACGCTGTAGATGATGCGCGGGTCGGCGGGCCCCGAGACCTCAATCACCGACGCGGCGATCAGCGCGATCTCGACGATCTCCGACCAGCTCTCCGGCCGGTTCTCCATGCGCGCGAGCGCGACACGAGAACCGCCGGCGCGAGGATGGGGATGCCGACGGGCACCCAGGCCCAGCGCCGCACGGCTCAGCCCCGAAGCACGTCGTCGAGCGTCTGCCCGCTCACCACCGACTCGGGCCGCTCGGTGACGACGTCACTCCCCGGCCGCGCGTCGTCGTCCTTGCGCTTGATCAGCAGCCACTGCGGCCCACCGCCGTCCGGCCGGGTGCGCTGCAGCGCGAACCCGCCGCGCAGCTTCTCGCCGCGCAGCACGAACACCGCGTGGCCGCGCTCGAGCGCCTCCGGCCACGGCACCCGGCCGCCCTGCTCGTAGACCCCGCGGTCCCACACGATCACGCCACCGTCGCCGAGCGGACCCTCGACGTCGTTGTGGCCGGTGTCGTGGTCGGCGACCTCGATCGCCATCCGCTTCTGCGCCGGGTCCAGCGACGGGCCCTTCGGCACCGCCCAGGAGCGCATGACGCCGTCGACCTCCAGGCGCAGGTCGAAGTGGCGGGCGGTCGCCTGGTGCTCCTGGACGACGAAGATGCCGGCCGGCACGCCGCGGATCGCGAACTGCTCGTGCCCCTCGACCCTCGCACGGGTGGGCTCGACCGAGCGGTCGTCTTCGGCGAGGAACGCGATGAGCGCATCAACGGCGTCGGGGTCTCCCTCGACGTGCACGCGGGTGAGTCCGTCCTCGTCGCAGCGCACCCAGCCCAGCACCCCGAGATCGAGCGCGCGTTGCACGGTCGCCCGGCGGCTGACGTCGCCGCGCACCGTCGCGCGGATGGCCTCATGTCCCGGCGTCATGCCCACAGCCTGGCACCGCATCGGGATGGTGCGCGCCCGACGCCCCGCACCGCCGACCGCATCGGGGCGCCAAGCGGGCAGCGGCGTACCCACTTCGCGCCCCGATACGCAGAAGGGGCGCCCGCAGGCGCCCCTTCGCTCACATCACGTGTCGTTCGGCGACTACGCCGGGACCGCCACGGCGTCGTCGCTGTAGACCTCGCCGGCCTCGGCCTTCGCCACCAGCGACGCGGGCGGGTCGAACCGGTCGCCGTAGCGCTCGGCCAGCTCACGCGCGCGGGCCACGAACGCGGCCGGGCCGACGAGCTCGGCGTCGTCCGCGTGCGGGTAGCCGTTGATGTACTGCAGCACGCCGCCCGACCAGGCCGGGAAGCCGATCCCGAAGATCGAGCCGATGTTCGCGTCGGCGACCGACTCGATGACGCCCTCATCGACGCACTTGACCGTCTCGATGGCCTCGGCGAAGAGCATGCGCTCCTGCATGTCCTCGAACGGGACGTCGAAGTTCTCGCCGCCCCACTCCTCCTTCAGGACCTTCGACAGGCCGGTGCGCTTGCCGTCCTCGTAGTCGTAGAAGCCCGCGCCGGCGAGCTTGCCGCCACGCTCGAGTTCGAGCATCCGGTCGATGACGCTGAAGGACGGGTGGTCCTCCCACGTGCCGCCCTCGGCCTCGATGGCCTCCTTGGACGCCTTGCGGATCTTCGCCATCAGACCGAGGTTCAGCTCGTCGGAGAGCTGGAGGACCGGGGCCGGGTAGCCGGCCTGCGAGCTGGCCTGCTCGATCGACGGCGCCGGGATGCCCTCGGTCAGCATCGCGATGCCCTCGTTGATGAACGTGCCGATCACGCGCGAGGTGAAGAACCCGCGCGAGTCGTTCACGACGATCGGGGTCTTCTTGATCTGCTTGCTGAAGTCCAGCGAGCGGTAGAGGACCTCGTCCGACGTCTTCTCGCCCTTGATGATCTCCAGCAGCGGCATCTTGTCCACGGGGGAGAAGAAGTGCAGGCCGATGAAGTCGGCGGGGCGGGACACGCCCTCGGCCAGGCCGGTGATCGGCAGGGTCGAGGTGTTGGAGCCCAGGACGGCGTCGGGCTTGAGGTACGGCTCGATCTCGGCGAACACCTGCGCCTTGACCTTCGGGTCCTCGAACACGGCCTCGATGACGAGGTCGCAGTCCTGCGCGTCCTTCGGGTCCGCCGTCGGCAGGATGCGGCCGAGCAGCGCATCGGCCTTCTCCTGCGTCATGCGGCCGCGCGAGACGGCCTTGTCGACGAGATTCTTCGAGTAGCCCTTGCCGCGCTCGGCGTTCTCCTGCGAGATGTCCTTCAGGACGACCTCGATGCCGGCCTTTGCGCAGACGAACGCGATGGCCGCGCCCATCATGCCGGCGCCGAGGACGATGACCTTCTCCGACTGCCATGGCGCGATGTCCGCGGGACGGTTGCGGGCGCCGTTGACCTGCTGGAGGTCGAAGAAGAACGCCTGCGTCATGTTCTTCGCGACCTGGCCGGTGACGAGGTCGGCGAAGTACCGGCCCTCAATATCCAGCGCGGTGTCGATGTCGACCTGCGCGCCCTCGACGGCCGCGGCCATGATGTGGTGCGGGGCCGGGTAGTTCGCGCCCTTGAGCTGCTTGCGCAGGTTGGCCGGGAACGCCGGGAGGTTCATCGCGAGCTTCGGGTTGCTCGGCAGGCCGCCGGGCATCTTGTAGCCCTTGACGTCCCACGGCTGCACGGCCTCGGGGTTCTCCGCGATGAACTTCTTCGCGGCGGGGATGAGGTCGTCCGGCGAGTCGACGAGCTCCTCGATGAGGCCGATCTCCAGCGCCTTCTCGGGACGCAGCCGCTTGCCCTCGAGCAGCACGCCCATGAGGCCGCTGACGATGCCGAGCTTGCGGGTGACGCGCACCACGCCGCCGGCGCCCGGGAGCAGGCCGAGGGAGACCTCGGGCAGGCCGAGCTGGATCTTCGGGCTGTTCACCACGATGATCCGGTGCGTCGACAGGCAGATCTCCAGGCCGCCGCCGAGCGCCGCGCCGTTGACGCAGGAGACGACGGGCTTGCCGAGCGTCTCCAGACGACGGAGCGCGCCCTTGATGATCTTGCCACCGGCGATGATGTCGGCGGTGTCCTCCTTGCGGGCCTTGATCAGGTCGTTCAGGTCGCCGCCGGCGAAGAAGGTCTTCTTCGCGCTGACGATGATGACGCCCTTGATGTCGTCCTTCTCGGCCTCGAGACGATCGACGGTGGCGACCAGCGACTTGACGAACTCCTCGTTCATCGTGTTCGCCGACTGGTTCGGATCGTCCAGCGTCAGCGTGACGATGCCGTCGCTGTCGCGGTCGTAGCGGATGGTCGTGCTCTCACTCATCTGTGTGTCTCCTAGATCCGCTCGAGGACGGTCGCGATGCCCATGCCGCCACCGACGCAGAGCGTGCAGAGGCCGTAGCGGCCGCCCGTGCGCTCGAGCTCGTCGATGATCGTGCCGAGGATCATGCCGCCGGTCGCGCCGAGCGGGTGACCCATGGCGATGGCGCCGCCGTTGACGTTGACCTTCTCCATGTCGAGGCCCATGTCATTGACGAACCGGAGCACGACGGCCGCGAAGGCCTCGTTGATCTCGACGAGGTCCAGCTGGTCGACCGTGATCCCGGCCTTCGCGAGCGCCTTCTTCGACGCAGGCGCGGGGCCCGTCAGCATGATCGTTGCGTCCGCGCCGGAGACGGCGGTCGCGAGGATGCGGGCGCGCGGGGTCAGGCCCAGCTCGTTGCCCGTCTTCTCGTTGCCGATCGTGACGAGCGAGGCGCCGTCGACGATGCCCGAGCTGTTGCCCGGCGTGTGGACGTGGTTGATCTTCTCGACCCAGTGGTACTTCTGCAGCGCGACGGCGTCGAAGCCGCCCATCTCGCCCATGGCCGCGAACGACGGCTTGAGGTTGCCGAGTGTCTCCACCGTGGTGCCGGGGCGGATGAACTCGTCGTTGTCGAGGACGACCTGGTCGTTGATGTCCTTGACCGGGACGACGCTCTTCTTGAAGCGGCCCTCGGCCCGCGCGGTGGCGGCGCGCTCCTGCGAGCGGGCGGCGTACGCGTCGACGTCCTCGCGGCTGTACTCCTCGACCGTGGCGATGAGGTCGGCGCTGACGCCCTGCGGCACGAACGACGTGTCGTACGCGGTCTCGGGGTCCATCGCCCAGGCGCCGCCGTCGCTGCCCATGGGCACGCGGCTCATCGACTCGACGCCGCCGGCGAACACGAGGTCCTCCCAGCCGGAGGCGACCTTCTGCGCGGCGATGTTCACGGCCTCGAGGCCGGACGCGCAGAACCGGTTGAGCTGCACACCGGCGACGGTGTCCGGCAGACCGGCCTTCAGCGCGGCGGTCTTCGCGATGTCCGCGCCCTGATCGCCGACCGGCGACACGACGCCGAGGACGACGTCGTCGACCCGGTTCGGATCAAGCTGGTCGTTGCGGACGAGCGTCTCGTGCATCAGGCCGACGACGAGATCGACCGGCTTGGTGCCGTGCAGCGAACCGTTGTGCTTGCCCTTGCCGCGGGGCGTGCGGATCGCGTCGAAGACGTACGCGTCAGTGCTTCCCATGGATCGACTCCTGTGAGGGTGGTGCCCGCCGAGAGACCCGCGGGCGGTGAAGGAGACGCTACCGCCGTCGCAGCGCCGTCACTACATCGTAGTTGGCCAGCCAGCCAAGTGTCGGGTGATGCCCACATTCCGGGCGCGTGCGCATGTGCGCGCGACACTCCGCAGTCGTGGTCGGGCACTGCGCACCCGGGCCGCAGATGGGTCGGCAGGCTCGGGTATGGGTCAGATCGATCGACCTGCGCTTCACGGGCCGACAGTTCCAACGGGAGCGTCGCGCGTTCGAGCAATCGGTCGTCGCCCACGTGGGGGTTCCGGGCACATCGATCTGATCTGGAACGATCAGACCGTAACCCCGCGGGTGTCAGGTCATCGCCTTCTGCGGCGAACGCGGCAGCTGGACGCCGTACGCCCCGGCGCGCTCTCCAGCGTCATCCGGCCCTGGTGACGGTTCTCGACGATCCGCCGCGACGTGTCCAGCCCCATGCCCGAGCCCTCGCCGACCGCGAAGGCCACGGCGGTCGCGCGCGAGGGGCCAGCGCTCCGGTGGCCAAGCGCCTGCTGCTCGCCGTCTACGCGGACACGAGTCACCGCGTCAACCACGGCTTTCGACACGCGCGGTAGGAAATCAGGCATAGTGCGCCGACATGCCCCGCACGAAGCCCCCGACCATCAATGGCCAGACGGCCGTCATCACCGGCGCCGGCTCCGGCATCGGCCGCGCGTTCGCCCAGCGCCTCGCCCGGCACGGCTGCCCCGTCGCGCTCATCGACTGGAACGAGGAGGGCCTGGAGGAGACCGCCTCCACGATCGACGGACCCGTGATGACCCGCAAGGTCGACGTGCGCGACCGCCAGGCGCAGATGGTCTTCGCCGCCGAGGTGGCCGAGTGGGCGCCGAAGCCGATCGGCGTGGTCTTCAACAACGCGGGGGTCACCGCCACGCAGACGATCGCGGAGGCGGCGGTCGAGGACGACGAGTGGGTGCTGCAGGTCAACTTCGAGGGCGTCATCCACGGCGTCCGCTCGTTCCTGCCGATCCTCCTGAAGCAGAACTCGGGCGTGATCGTGAACACGTCGAGCGTCTTCGGCCTCATGGGCTTTCCGGGCCAGAGCGCGTACTGCGCGTCGAAGTTCGCGGTCCGCGGCTACACCGAATCGCTGCGCCACGAGCTGCGCGGCACCGGCGTGCGCGCGATCGCCGTGCATCCCGGAGGCATCAAGACGAACATCCTCGCCAACGCCCGCTTCCACTCCGACCCGTCCGGCCGGGCCCAGAGCCACGAGGAGGCCGCCGCCGCGTTCCAGAAGCTCGCGATGACGACGCCGGGGAAGGCCGCGAAGATCATCCACCGCGGGATCGAACGCGGGCAGGCCCGAATCCGGATCGGCGGCGATGCGGTCGCGATCGACTGGCTCACACGCGCGGCGCCCAGCCGGTACTACGACCTGATCGACCGCCTCATGCCGCTTGCGACCCGCCGGTAGTTCCAACCGCTTTCATACTGTCAGTGGACGGGTGACCCCGTGGCACCCCGCTGACTCAAGATTCCGGAGCCAGGCGCCGACGTGTGGTCTGTGCGTGGTTCAGATGCAGCGAGCATCCATGGGAGGAGCGCGCGATTCGGCCGCATCGCCGTCGGCCTGCTCGCAGTGCTCGTCGTCGCCGTCACCGTGGCCGTCTCCGAGCGCGCACGCGACACGTCCGATCACCAGCGCCGCGCCCAGGCCGAGCTGCGTCATGCCCAGGCGCTGACCGAGCGGCTGCGGGCCGCGCAAGCCGAGTCGCTTGTCATCGGAACCGCGGGCGCCCGGACGAACATCGAGGCGTTCGCCGTCGCACGGGATCTCCAGCGTTCGATCGACCGACTCGACGCCCTCGGCGTCGACCATGCGGTGGTCGAGAAGATGCGCACGTACCTCGGCCTCCTGCTGCGCGCCGGCACCCGCGCGCTGCAGACCGGCATCGTCGGCGACCGCCAAGAGGCGCTCCGAATCCAGCGCACGGACATCGAGCCGACGCTCAACCGCATCATCGACCTCACGCGCAACCAGGCCCGCGCGCAGGACCGTGCCGCCGATCGCTCCGCGACGGTCGGCCGCTGGCTCTTCCTCGGGTCGCTCCTCCTCGGGCTCCTCGTCCTCGCGCTGCTCGCCTGGCGGTTCGAGCACCTCGCGCGGAGGACCAAGGTCGCGGCCGCCACCCGCCGGGTCGAGCACCAGAGCGAGGAGCGCCTGCGTGCACTTGCCGAGCACGCCACCGACGTCGTGGTCGTGCTCGACCATGACCTCCACGTCACCTGGCAGGCCGCCTCGATGGAGAAGGTCTTCGGCCGCACGCCCGGCGAGCTCTCCGGCGAGCCGCTGCGCGACGTCCTGCACCCGCGCGACCGTGACGCCGCCGACCGCCGTCTACGCGCGCTCCTGAGCCGCCCGGCGGGGACGACCTCCACCCTCAACGTCAGCGTCCGTGACGGCGCCGGGCACTTCCGCCCCGTCGAGATCGTGGCCGCGAACCGCGTCAGTGACGAGATCGTCGGCGGGCTACTGCTGAGCATGCGCGACGTCACCGAGCGCCACGCGCTGGAGGCCGAGCTGCGCCACCAGGCCTACCACGACGCGCTGACCGGCCTGGCGAATCGCACGCTGTTCGAGCAGCACCTCACCTCGCAGCTGAAGGAGTCCGCCGAGACCGGCGAGCGGCTCGCGATCATCTTCCTCGACCTCGACGACTTCAAGACGATCAACGACAGCCTCGGCCATCACTCCGGCGACGAGCTGCTGCGGGTCGTCGCCTCGCGGATCCGCCAGCAGATCTCCGACGACGACGTGATCGCCCGCCTCGGCGGCGACGAGTTCGCCGTCCTCCTGCACGAGCACGACGAGGACGCCCGCGCCCCGCAGATCATCGCCGACAAGATCCTGCGCTCCATCAGCGCGCCGATGACGATCGACGAGCGCGAGCTGCGCGTCAGCGGCAGCGCGGGCATCGCGATCAGCGAGGCAGGTCGGTCCACGTCCGCCGACGATATGTTGCGCAACGCCGACGTCGCGATGTACGCGTCGAAGAACGGCGGCAAGAACCGCGTCGCGGTCTTCACCGACGACATGCACGCCGACGCGATGCGCCGCCTGGAGCTCACCGCGGACCTGCGCAGCGCGCTCGACGCCGGCGGCCTGCTCCTGGAGTACCAGCCCATCGTGGACATCGCCGACGACCGCGTCGTCGGCACCGAGGCCCTCGCCCGCTGGCCGCACCCCGTGTACGGCCGGATCCCGCCGCCCGAGTTCATCGAGCTCGCGGAGGAGAGCGGGCTCATCCTGCCGCTCGGCGAATGGGTGCTCGACACCGCGTGCGCGCAGATGAAGGAGTGGATGGACACGGGCCAGGCGAACCCCGGCCAGCACGTCAGCGTCAACGTGTCGGCGCTGCAGATGGCCGACCCGGGGATGCATGACATGGTCCGCGACACCCTCGTGCGCACCGGGCTCGACCCCCGTCAGCTCCAGCTCGAGATCACCGAGAGCGTGCTCGTCGAGCGGCCCGAGGCCATGGCCGAGGAGCTCGCCGCCCTCATCACGCTCGGCGTGCGCGTCGCGATCGACGACTTCGGCACCGGGCACTCGGTCCTCGCCTACCTGCGCCAGCTGCCCGTCGACGTCCTGAAGGTCGACAAGGCGTTCATCGACGCGATCGACCTCGACGACGGCCAGGCCCAGCTCGCCCAGGGCATCATCAACCTCGCGCACGCGCTCGACATCACCGTCGTGGCGGAGGGCATCGAGACGAAGGGCCAGGCCGTGGTCCTACGGTCCATGGGTCCGGTCCTCGGCCAGGGCTTCCTGTACTCGCGGCCAGCCAGCGTCGCCCTCGCCGGCGACCTGCTGCGCGACGGTATCGGGATCCTCCCCGAGGACGAAGCGCCGTCGGCCTTCCCGCACGCCGCGTAGGATCGGCACGGTTCATCCCTCGGGTGGTGGCGGCCGAGCGCGCCACCCGGCAGCGTTGCGGCGGCGAGGGGCGGTTGATCCTGTTCGCGCCGCGCGACGAGATCGTCACCATGGGCCGGGCCCCGGAGGGTGGCCTCGTCCTCGGCTGGGATGGCGAGGCCTCGCGCGCGCACGCGCGTCTGCAACGTGTCGGCGGGCACTGGACCGTGATCGACGACGGGCTCTCGCGTGACAGCACGTTCGTCGGTGGCGAGCGGGTGACAGGCCGCTGGCGCTCGACGGTCACCGCGAGTGCCGACGAGCTCGTGCTGCCCGTCCCGGGCGTGAAGACCCGCCTGCGCGCGCTGTCCTCCAAGCTCGAGGATGTTCGACGGCTTGACATCACGGTGGCGCACGACCAGCTCCATGACCACGAAGGGGCCGAAGGGCAGCGGCCCGCGCAGCTCATCGGCACCGACGGCGCCGGGCAGCTCCGTCGAGCCGTCACTGAGCGTCACCGTGACGGATCATCGGGACGCACCTAGCATGGAGGGATGCCTGCCCATACTCCATCGGTTGCCATTGTCGGGTCGGGGTTCGGCGGGATCGCCGCCGCGATCGCCCTGCTGCGCGACGGCGTCACCGACCTCACGATCTTCGAGAAGGCCGACGACCTCGGCGGTGTCTGGCGTGAGAACACGTACCCCGGCGCGGCCTGCGACGTGCCCTCGCACGTCTACTCCTTCTCGTACTTCCAGCACCGTGACTGGAGCAGGCCGTGCTCACCGCACGACGAGATCCACGACTACCTGCTGGAGGCCGCGAACGCCTTCGGCGTCACGCCGCGCATCCGGTTCTCCACCGAGGTCACGGGTGCGGCGTGGGACGCGGAGGCGCTGCGCTGGCGCCTGGACCTCAGCGACGGAACGACCGCCGACGCCGACGTCCTCGTCCCCGCCTGCGGACAGCTCAGCATCCCCACGCAGCCCGCGATCCCAGGGGCCGACACGTTCGCCGGCCACCAGTTCCACTCCGCCCGCTGGGACCACGGCCATGACCTCACCGGCCGCAACGTCGCGGTCATCGGGACCGGCGCGAGCGCGGTGCAGTTCGTCCCGCCCGTCGCCGAGCAGGCCGGGCACCTCGACGTGTTCCAGCGCACGCCGAACTACATGCTGCCACGGCGCAACCTGCGGTACGCCGCCCCGGTACGCGCGGCGATCAAGCACGTCCCCGGCGTGCAGGCCGCGCGTCGCCAGGGGATGCTCCTCCTGATGGAGACGATGGTTCACGCCCTGAAGGGCAACCGGGCCTTCCAGGCCGTCCTGCGCACGATGTCGCGGGCGCTGCTGCACCGCCACGTCCGCGACCGCGAACTGCGCCGCAAGCTCACCCCGCAGTTCGCGTACGGGTGCAAGCGCATCCTCTTCTCGTCGTACTACTACCCCGCGCTGACCCGCGACAACGTCGAGCTCGTCGACTCCCCGATCACGCAGATCACGGCCGACGCGGTCGTGACCAGCGACGGCGTGAAGCACCCCGCCGA
Source organism: Solirubrobacteraceae bacterium (assembly GCA_051306365.1). GTDB lineage: Bacteria > Actinomycetota > Thermoleophilia > Solirubrobacterales > Solirubrobacteraceae > Svornostia. Next base: position 93,659 of record JBPPNC010000105.1, on the reverse strand, counting down.
TACGATCATCTGGGGCACGGGCTTTGACACCCAGGCGTTCGTCGCGCCGATGGAGATCACCGGCACCGACGGCCGGACGCTCGCCGACACGTGGGCCGGCGGCGCGCACGCCTACTACGGGCTGACCGTCCCCGGATTTCCCAACCTGTTCCTGCTGTACGGGCCGAACACGAACCTCGGGGTCGGCTCGATCATCGTGATGCTCGAGGCGCAGGCGCGGTACATCGCCGACGCCGTTCGGCGGCTGCGGGCCGAGCCCGGCCCGGCCGCGTGGGACGTGCGCGAGGAGGTCGAGCAGGCGTTCGACGACCAGACGCAGGAGCATCTGCAGCACTCGGTGTGGACACAGTGCGCGAGCTGGTACCGCAACGAGGCCGGGCGCGTGGTCAACAACTGGCCCGGCTACATGTTCGAGTACGTGCGCGCGACGAGGGCGCTCGACCCGGGGCACTACACGCTGCTCCGTGCCGAAGCACGGAGCAGCAGTGATGAGGCTGTGTCTGCCTAGACGGCGGTGACGTTGACGGCCTTCGGGCCCTTGTCGCCCGACTCGGCCTCGTACGTGACGCGAGCGCCCTCGGCGAGCGACTTGTAGCCGTCCGCGTTGATGCCCGTGTGGTGCACGAACAGGTCCTTGCCGCCCTCGTCCGGCGTGATAAAACCGAAGCCCTTCTCGTCACTGAACCACTTCACGGTCCCGGTGGCCATGTGGATCCTCCACGGATGATTCTGAGTGCACTGCGATCGCGGAGGGTGCTTCGAGCAACGACTGCGGGCGCCTCACACTGCTTTTCCCGGACACTCCTGCCCGGGCCTGTTCGCCGGGAGCGTAGCACCGGTCAGGGTCGTTTCGGGGGCTTTTTCACCCTATGGGCACAGGCGTTCGGGCTCCCGGCGTTCTCCCTGGCTGGCGAGACGAAACGCGAACACTCCGGGCCGGACATGTCGGGATGCCCCCAACCTCTCCTCCCGACGACACGCGGCGGCTCGCCGACCGGCATCTGACCGCCCTGCGCGCTCGTCCGCCGCGGGAACGCCGCCCGCCCGGACTACGCCTTCGCGGCAGGCTCCGGCGACGCTGCCGGGGCCGTCGCAGCGGTAGGCGCGTCGCCGGTGGCGATCGTCGACGCGCCGAGCAGCGGGTCCTCCGGCATGTCCGCGCCGCTCGCGGGGTCCGCGAGGCGCGTCGCTTCGGCGATCTGCTTCTGGCCGAACCTGATCATCCGCAGCTCGCTGATCGGCTGCGCGATGCCGCGGATCAGCATGAGCGGGCCGACGAACCGCGGGGCCCACACCTTGGACGAGCGGCGCTCGACGCCCTTCTCGATCGCGTCGATCGCCTGGGACAGCGGCGCGGGCTTCGCGATCGGGCCAGGCAGCATCTTCAGCATCGCCTGGTTTGAGGGCTGCGCGAACGAGCCGCGCACGATGTCGGTGTCGATGAAGCCGAAGTACGCGCAGCCGACACGCGCACCCGTCGGCGCGGTCTCGACGCGCAGCGCGTCGGTGAACGCCTCGACGCCCGCCTTCGACGCCGTGTAGGCCGACATGAGCGGCGCGTGGCTGATCGCCGCGAGCGACGCGATGTTCAGCAGGTAGCCCTTGCGCTCGATGATGTGCGGCAGGACCGCCCGGTCGGTGCGCCACACGCCGAGGAGGTTGACCTCGATCGTGCGCTCGATGGCATCCGGGTCGGCGGTGAGCACCGCGCCGGAACGCTGGATGCCCGCGTTGGCGATCGCGACGTCGATGCCGCCGAAGCGCTCGACCGTCCCGGCCACCGCGTGGTCGAGCGCGGCGCTGTCCGTCGTGTCCGCCTCGAACACGGCGACGCGGTCACCGAGCTCGGCGGCCAGCGCCTCCAGGCGCTCGGGCTCCAGACCCACGAGCGCGAGGTTCGCGCCCTTGCGGTGCAGCCGGCGGGCGCTCTCGGCGCCGATGCCCCGGGCCGCGCCCGTGATGAACACGGTGCGCCCCTTCACGTCGTATGCGGCTCGTCCCATGATGTTCCTCCTCCGTCCTCAGACCGCGGCCGGCTGGGGCGCCGGCACGGCTGCGGGAATCATCTCGTAGTTGGTCACGTCGAACTCGCGGACGGCCTTGCAGAACGCGTGCATGTGCCCCGGCCAGATCGCGCGGTCACCCCATGCTCGTCCTGGTGGTAGGACGAATGGTCGTGGTCCCAGGGCGTCAAGTCGAACTGCGTACCGGCGAAGTCCTCGCGGCCTGGGACCTTCGGGTAGGAGGGGCGGCTGCGCGGACCGGGGCCGCCGATCAGCACGCGGGAGGTGAGGGTGTCCGCGCCGTCGTTGATCGACAGGCGCCAGAATTGCGCGGCCTCGTCCGACCCGGCGGCGGTCATGCGGCTGTTCAGACGGATCGTCGGGCGGATGCCGAAGCGGTCGGCCGTCCGCTCCCGCCACGTACCGCCGACGCTGTCGCGCTGCTCGAGGACGACCATGTCGGTGCGGCCCTGCTGCTGCCGGCCGATCGCCATGCCGAGGCCCGCGACGCCGCTGCCCACGACGCCGATGTCGTGATCCGGGGTGGGGTGGGAGTACACGAAGGTCATTGGCGAGGAGAGGTCGCGCTGCCGTAACTTGCAGTTGCGTAACCTACGCTGGTGTAACTATCACGTCAAGGGTGTCCAGATCCCCCGCATGTCCGGCGGGGCCCGCCGCGAGCAGTTGCTCGACACGACGCTGGCGATCATCGCCCGTGACGGGTTCGGCGCGGAGTCGATCGACGCAGTCGCCGAGGCCGCCGGGATCACGACGATCATCTACGGACACTTCCATGACCTGCCGGGGCTCCTGAACGCGCTGCTCGACCGTGAAGCCGGCCGGCCTGGGACGTCGCACTCGGCGCGCTGCGCGCGAACCTCGAGGTCGTCGCGCCTCGCCGCTGACCTGGCACCTCATCCTGATGCCGGTCGAAGGGTCGCCGCCGTCGGTGCAAGCGCGCATCGAAGGCGACCGTGCCGCGGTCCGCGTGCAGCTCGCGGCCGCCCTGGAGGCCGGCCTGCAGCGTCAGGGGGTGGACCAGGCGACCGTGGACGTCGCCGAGGTGACGCTCAACTCGGGCTACGACCCCGACCCGCCGTTCGGGACCCCGTTGAACCCGAACTGCCTGGTCCCCGAGTCGCTCACCCAGTGCGTGTACTCGAACGTCGCCTGGTTGTTCTCCAGCGAGCTCGGCTTCTCCACCCCGCCGTACGCGATCCTCGAGAGCTGCGGCGCGAGCAACACCGGCTGCAAGTTCCGTTTCTCCCCCCGCGGGATCGGCAACGGCGGCGACGTGTGGCAGACCCTGGTCGCCGCCCACCGCGTCGGGACCACCACCGTCAAGGAGAAGAAGGGCTACGCGATCTACGCGCGCCCGAAGTTCCGCTGGGTGAACGTCAACGCGACAGGCGCCGTGGACTTCAAGGCCGGCGTCGCCTACGCGGTGCGCGGCGGCACGACGCCGACGTACGCGTCGTGCATCAACGGCGCGACGATCAACGCCACGTCGTCGACGTCGTTCGACTGCGTGAAGGTGACGGGCTCGGCCGGCAGCGGCCACAACCCGTCGCTCACCCTCGTGTTCACTCCGGCCGGCGGCGGCGCCCCGACCACAAAGGCCGTCACCGTCCGCGTGACCCAGCCAGGATGTGACGAGGTCCCACCAGGAACCGGTCCCGTTGGCAGCCGGCCACTGCGCCGGACGCCGGAGAGGGCGTACGCTGATGGGTCATGGGGTCACATGATGTCGACTGGGTGGTGATCGGCTCAGGGTTTGGCGGCAGCGTCTCCGCCCTGCGCCTGGCGGAGAAGGGCTACTCGGTGCAGGTGCTCGAACAGGGCAACCGCATCGAGGACGAGGACCTGCCGTCCTCGACCTGGGATCTGCGCAAATACTTCTACGCGCCGAAGTTCGGCATGCGCGGCATCATGCGCATGATGCCGTTCAAGGACGTGTTCGTCACCGCCGGCACCGGGGTCGGCGGCGGCAGCCTCGGCTACGCGATGACGCTGTACACGCCGCCCCCGCCGTTCTTCCTCGACAAGCAGTGGCCCGCGGGCCACGACTGGCACGCCGAGCTCTCCCCGCACTACGAGACCGCGCAGCGGATGCTCGGCGTCACCGACGCCGCCGTGGGCGACCCGGCCGACCAGATGCTCCTCGAGTACGGGGAGAAGATCGGCTGCGCTGACACGTACCGCACCGCGCGCGTCGGCGCGTACCTCGACAACCCCGGTGAGACGGTGCCCGACCCGTACTTCGGCGGCGAGGGGCCCGCGCGGACGGGCTGCACGACGTGCGGACGCTGCATGATCGGCTGCCCGGTGGGCGCGAAGAACAGCCTGCCGAAGAACTACCTCTGGTTCGCCGAGAAGCGCGGTGTGCGCATCACGCCGCAGCGCCAGGTCATGACGATCCGGCCGCTCGACGAGCGCGGCGAGGACGGCTGGGAGATCGTGCACGAGCGCTCCGGTGCGTGGCGGCGCAAGGACCGGCAGGTCCTCCGCACGCGCGGCATCGTCCTCTCCGGCGGCGCGCTCGGCACGAACCAGCTGCTCGCGCAGGCCAAGGCCAATGGCGACCTGCCGCGACTCTCGCCACGCCTCGGCCACCTCGTGCGGACGAACAGCGAGGCGGTGCTCGGCGTCACGGTGCCACCGGACAAGGACCCGGGGCTCATCAACCGCGTGGCGATCAATTCGTCGATCTACCCCGACCAGCACACGCACATCGAGACGGTCGTCTACGGCAAGGGCGGCGGCGCGATGCGCAGCATCTTCACCCTGCTGACGGGCGACGGCTCCCGCGCGGCGCGACCGCTCAAGCTGCTGGGCCAGATCATCCGCCACCCTCGCCGCTACGCGGCGCTCATGTCCACGCCGGGCTGGTCGGAACGGACCATCATCGTGCTCGTCATGCAGTCGCTCGACAACGCCATCCGGCTCGTCGCGAAGCCCGGCCGCAACGGCAAGGTGCGGTTGCAGACCCAGGAGGACCCGGACCGCCCGAACCCGCGATTCATTCCGGTCGCCAACGACTTCACCGAGTGGCTGGCCAAGCGCACCGGCGGCATCGCGGCGTCGTCGATCCTCGAGTCGCTGTTCTCGATCCCGTCGACCGCGCACTTCCTGGGCGGCGTGGTCGTCGGGGAGACCGCGCAGGACGGCGTCGTCGACGCCGACCACCGCGTGCACGGCTACGAGAACCTGCTCGTGTGCGACGGCTCGGCGGTCCCGGCGAACGTCGGGGTGAACCCGTCGCTGACGATCACGGCGATGGCCGAGCGCGCCATGTCACGGGTGCCGGCGAAGGAGGGCGCGCAGGTCCACGAGCCGATCGGCGTCGTGCCGATCGCTGGGCAGACCGCGACCGCGAAGCCCGAGCCGGTCGCGCCGCTGCCGGTCGTCAGCGTCAGCTGAGCGTCACAGGCTCGATCGCCGTTCGTCCCTGGCGGAGGTGCTTCCCGCCGTCCGTCATGTGACGGGCGGAAGCCGCCGTCCTGACCGTCCCTGCCACACTGTTCCAGTACACCCCCGCGCACGTCCCGCCGTCCGCGCGGGCGGCCCAGCGCCTGGACCCAGACTCGCCCGTGCGCATCCTCACCCGCGCCGGGCGGACGCCTGAAAGGAACACGAATGCCCAACGCCGTGATCGTCGACGCCGTCCGGACCCCGGTCGGCCGCGCGTTCAAGGGCTCGCTCGCCTCCCTGCGGCCCGACGAGACCCTCGCCTACACCATCGACCAGCTCCTCGAGCGCAACCCGGCCGTCGGGGTGGGTGGTGAAGCACCGGTCGAAGAGGTCGTGACCGGCTGCGGCCTGCCGCAGGGCCTGCAGGCCAACAACATCGGCCGCATCGCGGTCCTGCTCAGCGAGAAGCTCGGCCAGGAGACCAACGGCATCACCGTCTCGCGCTACTGCGCGTCGGGTCTCGACGCCGTCCGCAACGCCGCGAACGCGGTCCAGGCCGGCCAGGGTGACGTGTACATCGCCGGCGGCGTGGAGTTCGTCTCGCGCTACAACGCCGCGCAGGAGGCCGCCCACCCGGAGGATCAGAACGAGAAGCTCCAGGGCAGGGAGCCGGGCCAGCCCGACGCCTACATCGCGATGGGCCTGACGGCCGAGAACGTGGCCGTCAAGTACGGCGTCTCGCGCGAGGACCAGGACAAGTTCGCCCAGCAGTCCCAGGAGCGCGCTGTCGCCGCCCAGGAGTCGGGCTTCTTCGACCGCGAGATCATCCCGCTGACGCTCGCCGACGGCACCGTCGTCTCCAAGGACGACGGCCCGCGCGCCTCGTCGACGTACGAGAAGCTGTCCCAGCTGCAGCCCGCGTTCCGCGAGGGCGGCACCGTGACGGCCGGCAACTCGTGCCCGCTCAACGACGGCGCGGCCGCGGCGCTCATCATGAGCGAGGACAAGGCCAGGGAGCTCGGCCTGACGCCGCGCGCCCGCTTCATCACCGCCGCGACCTGGGGCAACGAGCCCGAGCTCATGGGCGTCGCGCCCATCGGCGCGATCAAGAAGGCGCTCGACCGCGCCGGCCTGACGATCGGCGACATCGACATCTACGAGCTCAACGAGGCGTTCGCCGCCCAGGTGATCCCGATCGCCGACGAGGTCGGCTTCGACTACGCCAAGCTCAACCCGCACGGCGGCGCGATCGCCCTCGGCCACCCGTTCGGCCAGACCGGCGTCCGCATCCTGACGACGCTGCTCAACGACCTCGAGACGGCCGACGGCACGTTCGGTCTCGAGACGATGTGCGTGGCGCAGGGTCAGGGCGAGGCAATGATCATCGAGCGGCTCAACTAGCTCGTTCCTCCGCGGGCGTGTGGGTGGGGAAGCGGCACACGCCCCGCCCGCACGCTCGCGGGAAGGTCTTCCCGGTCTCCGTCGGCCCTGGATGCCACCCCGCGAACCACCGCGTCAGTCGTCGGCCGGCGGCGGGCGGAACACGATCTTCTTCGTCTCCGCGATCGTCGCGCCACCGAGGCGCAGCGCCGTCTGGATCCCTTCGCTGCCGACGTCGCCGCCGTCCAGCGCCTTGCGTAGGTCGTTGAGCACGAGGCGGTCCTCCTCGGAGACCGCGTCGCGCGGCGCCTCGAGCAGGATGAGGTGCCGCGGGCGGCGCAGTGCGGCGGCCGCGCGCAGGAGCGGCTCGCGCTCCTCGGCGCTCATCGTGTCGGGGATGACGACGGTGCTGTCGCCGGCCTGCAGGCGCTTGGTGATCGCGGCGTCGAGGAGCTGCGCCGCACGCGTCTCCAGTTCGTCGGCGCTGACCTTGCCGGCGAGCAGCCGGCGGACCTTCGCCATCGACAGCAGCGCGTTCTTCTCCTCGAGGGCCCGGTTCGCGAACTGCTCGGCCTGCTCGACCGAGCCGCTGACGATGAGCAGCAGGCTGCCGGGTGAGTAGCGCAGCCGGAACGCGGGCTGCAGGACGCGGGTGCGGACGGAGATGTCGCGCGGCTTGGGCGGCGAGTCGGCGCCGTCGCGGCGCGGGCGATCGGAGGACCAGCCTCCCCGCTCGTCGTCGGAGATCTTGACGCTGCGCGTCTCGGGGGGCGTGGACATGCCCAGAAGTCTACGCCGTCCACTAGAGTTTCCGTTCGTCAACTATGAGTGACGATCTCGACGACCTCGCGCGGCGCGTCGGCCGGGCCGTCCACGCGCAGCGCACCGCGCGCGGGGAATCGCTGGGCGACGTCAGCCGCGCCAGCGGACTGTCCAAGACGATCCTGGCCCGTATCGAGCGCGGCGAGGGCAACCCGTCGATGGAGACGCTGTGGAAGCTCTCGCAGGCCCTGGGGGTGGGGCTCGGCGCGCTCGTCGCTCCCAACGCCACGCCGCGGATCAGCGTCCTGCGCGCCGGCGAGGGTGAGCCGGTCGTCGCCGACTCGGGGCTGTCGGGCCTGCTCCTGCACACCGACACGCGGGCACGGCGGACCGAGCTCTGGACCTGGGAGCTGCCCGCCCGGACCGAGCAGCGCTCGCCCGCCCACCCGCCGGGCACCGAGGAGCTCCTGCTCTGCACCGCGGGCGCCATCACGGTGGGGCCCGCCGACGAGACCGTCGAGCTGCGCGTCGGGGACCTCGCGCGGTTCGCCGCCGATGTCGAGCACGTGTACACGACCGGTGCGCGCGCGACGCGGACCCTGAACCTCATGCTCTACGGATGAGCGAGCGGGGCGGCACCGCGCAGCCGGCGATCGCCGGTGTCGTCCGGTCGTCGTGGGGTTCGCGAGCACGTTCGCCCTCGTGCTGACGGGGCTGCGCGCCGCCGGGGCGACCGAGGCCGAGGCGGCGTCGGGCCTGCTCGTCATCTGCCTGACGATGGCGCCCGCGCGGTCGATGCCGGCGCGATCATCGGTCTGGCTCCCCGCTTCCTCGTCACGATGGCGTTACAGAACATCACCGGGATGACCGTCCTGAGCATCAGCGCGCCGTTCTGGGGCCTCGTCGCCGGGCTCGGCGCGCAGCAGCGGCGCGAACGGTTCCCGCGTGTGACAACCGCCGCGAAGGGGTAGGCGCGCGAGATCAACCGAAGGGAGGCCCTCGTGGCCAGAATTCCTCGTGCGCGGACCGCCGTGTGCGCCCTCACCGCCGGACTTGCCCTCGCGCTTGCGGCGCCCGCCGCGGCCGCACCGCCCGGTGGCGCCCCAGACCGCCTTGCCCGCGCCGTCACGCTGCCGGGCATCACCGAGCACCTCCAGGCGCTCCAGGCGATCGCGACCGCGAACAACGGCACCCGCGCCTCCGGCACGCCCGGGTACGCGGCGTCCGCCGAGTACGTCGCCGACCGCATGGAGGCCGCCGGGCTGCAGGTCACCCGCCAATCGTTCGACTTCCCGTTCTACCGCGAGACCGGCCCTTCGGCCTTCGAGCGGACCGCCTTGACGCCGACGACGTACACCGTCGAGGAGCACTACCTCGTCATGGAGTACTCCGGCGCCGGTGACGTCACCGCCGACGTCGTGGGCGTCGACCTCTCCATCGCCGACCCGGCGGCCGCCACGTCCGGCTGCGAGGAGAGCGACTTCGCCGGCTTCCCCGCGGGCGCGATCGCGCTCCTGCAGCGGGGCTCCTGCCCGTTCGGTCAGAAGGCCGCGAACGCCGAGGCGGCGGGCGCCGCCGGCGCGATCATCTTCAACCAGGGCAACGGCGGCGCGGATCGCACCGACCTGTTCGCCGGTACGCTCGGGGCCCCCGTCGGGATCCCCGTCGTGTCCGTGAGCTTCCCGCTCGGCGGCGAGCTGGCCCAGGCCGGCACGCGCGCCCGGATCGCTACGCAGACCGAGTCGCAGATCCGCTCGACGGAGAACGTCATCGGCGACCTCGCGCCGCGCAACGCCAAGCAGGCGGGCAAGCTCGTCGTGGTCGGGGCGCACCTCGATTCCGTCATCGATGGGCCGGGCATCAACGACAACGGCACGGGCACGTCGACGATCCTTGAGATCGCCGAGCAGCTCGCCCGCGGGCCGAAGCCGGCCAACCCCGTCCGCTTCGCGTTCTGGGGCGCCGAGGAAGCGGGCCTGCTCGGCTCCGAGCATTACGTCGCGGAGCTCAGCGAGGAGGAGCTCGCCACGATCGGGCTGAACCTCAACTTCGACATGCTGGGGTCGCCGAACTGGGCGCGGCTCGTCTACGACGGTGACGGGTCGGACACCGGGACGGCGGGGCCGTCGTTCTCCGGCGACATCGAGCAGACGTTCCTGCAGTACTTCGCCGGGCGCGGCCTCGCCACCCAGCCGACGGCGTTCGACGGCCGCTCGGACTACGGGCCGTTCATCGACGTCGGGATCCCTGCGGGCGGACTGTTCAGCGGTGCCGAGCAGCTCAAGACGGCGGAGCAGGTGAGCCTGTTCGGCGGCGTCCTCGGCGAGGCGCTGGACCGCTGCTACCACCAGGCGTGCGACACGCTCTCGAACATCGGGGAGACCGGTCTCGACCAGCTCTCCGACGGCGCCGCGTACGCGACCGCCGTGTACGCGTTCGACAAGCAGGCGCCGGGCAAGGCGAAGGGCAAGGGCAAGAGCAAGCCCGCGAAGACGCTCTTCCGCGGCCCGAACCGCCAGCGCTGAGCATCAGCGCGGCCCGGCCGGCGGAGGCTCAGCCCTTCGTCGTCCGGGCCGCCCAGGCCTTCAGGCTGGGCAGCGGGTCCATCGGCTCGCCGCCGAGGTACCACCCGGGCGCGGTCCAGAGCTCGAAGTGCAGGTGGCACGCGGTCGACCGGCCGGTGGACCCGACCACGCCGAGCCGCTCGCCGGCGCGCACCGGCTGGCCCTTCTTCCAGGTCGACGGCTCGCGCAGGTGCATGTACGCCTGGCTCGTGCCGTCGTCGGCCTGGACGACGACGTAGTTGCCGGCCGCGCTCTGGAACGCGACGTGCTGGATCTCGCCGGACAGCGCGCTGACGACCGGCAGGCCGCACTTCGCGAGGATGTCCTGGCCCTGGTGGCTGCGGCCGCCGCCGAAGGTGTTCGTCTCAGTGCCGAAGTCGTACTTCCCGGTGACGGGGAACACGCCGGTGGCCCCGTCGACGCTGGCGGCGGGGGTCACCCGGCTTGCCGGCACGACCTGGAGCTTGGGGCCGGGGCGCGAGGGGCCCGCCACCGCGCTGATGACCCGGACCGGACCGGTCTTCGCCCCCTTCGGGACCAGCACGAGCACGCGGCGCGGCGATGCGGTCGTCGGCGTGGCGCGACGGTCGTCCTTCGCGCCCTTGCCGCCGAGGAAGACCACCGTGCGGGTCTCGCGCAGATGCGCGCCGGAGAGCCGCAGCACCTCGCCGCGCGGGCACTTCGCCCCGCCGTCACCGGCCGGACACCGCAGTTCGGTGACCTCCGGCGTGGCGTTCGGGGTCGCTCCGCCCACGGCGGCAGAGGCCGCGGGGACGAAGCCCAGCAGGGCAAGCGGAGCCACCGCGATGGCGCGGCAGCGGGCACGGGTCAGCGACAAGTTCGACACCTCTCTGAATGACGTGGTGCCTACGGGGTGAGCTGACGGGCTCGCGCACGAGGCATGCGCTACGACGCACCTTGGCGTCGATTCGCCCCAACGACCTGGGTCCCCCGCTCCCGCACGGCGGACCGTGCGGGATTCGGCGTTCTGTCAACCAGAACCGTAGCGGGAACCGCAGACCTACCCCATCGCGCCCAGCGACTCGGGCAGGATCTGGCCACCGTCGACCACCAGCGACTGGCCCGTCACGTACCCCGACTCCGGGCTGGCGAAGTACAGGCACGCGTGCCCGATATCGCGTACGCTCCCGAGCCGCTTCTGCGGGATCGCCTCCTCCATCGACGCGATGTAGCCAGGGCCCATCGCCTCGAGCCCCTCGGTGCGGATGTTGCCCGGGAGCACGGCGTTGACGGTGATGCCCTTCGGGGCGAGCTCGATCGCCGCGGTGCGCATGAAGCCGAGCTGCGCGGCCTTCGTCGCGCCGTAGTGCGACCAGCCCGTGAAGCCCGTGACGGGCCCGGTGATCGACGAGGTCAGGACGACCCGCCCGCGGCCGGACTGCTCGAGCGCCGGGATCGCGTGGCGCACGGTCATGATGCAGCCGTGGACGTTGATCGCGAAGATCTCGCGCAGGTCCACGGACGTCATCTCGGCCAGGGGACGTTCCGGGAACACGCCCGCGTTCGCGCAGACGACATCGAGGCCGCCGAGCAGCTCGATCGTCTCGTGCACGGCGCGCGCGCAGTCCTCCGGCACGCCCACGTCCTGCCTGACGAACCGGACCTTGCCGCCGGCGCTCACGGTGAGGTCGCGAACGGCCTCTTCGCCTGCCTCGGCGTTGCGGCCGGTGATGACGACATCGGCACCGGCGCCGGCGAACACGGCGGCGATGCCCTTGCCGATGCCCTTCGTCGCGCCGGTGACGAGAACCTTGCGGCCACGGGGTGCGCTGAACATGCGGGAGACGGCTCCTTCAAACGGGTGCGGTGAACTGATGCGACGGGGCGGGACAGCCCACCGGCCCACCGCGTCTCCCTGCGATGTCCGGATTCGTGGCGCCGGAACCTAGCAGTGTCGGCCGCGCTCGCCTGCGCTCTTCGCCCTGGGCGACGGGCGCCTGTACCCCCCGCCCGTCGTTCGGCCAGGGCGCGGTTGATCTCCAGCTCGCGCGGGATCGCGAGTGACGCGGCGGCGCTGGGCGTGATGTCAAACGAGGTCATGGGAGTCCAACGACCGCCCCAGGCGCGGCGCGGTACCCGACTCGAAGCCGCTCCGGGCTCAGCCCTGCAGGCGGCCGCTGAGCTCGGCGCGCAACACGGCCAGCTCGACGGCCGCGGTGCCGATGTACGCGGCCTTCGCGGCGGCCAGTTCGGCGTGGAGATCCTCGGCGTAGGCGCCGTCCCGGTCCAGGCCGTGCAGGGCGGCCAGCGCACGCTCGGCCTCGAGCACCGCGACCTGCTCGCGCAGGAGCGGCGCCGGGTGCGGCTCGGCCCAGTGCAGGTCGGGCTCGGGGATCGGCGCGAGCATCGGCAGGGGAACCGGCCCCTGCGCGGCGGCCCGCGGCGGATCGGGAGGCGCACTCGGCTGTGCGGGCCGCGGTGAACGGCGACGCAGCAGAGCGGAGAAGGGGAAGTGCTGGCTGATGGACGGCATGGTGGGCTCCTTTGTGGCCTTGGCGTTCCTCTGCACTGCACACCGTGACTTGTCGGTGCACCGGTGTCATCAGGGGGTCCCCCAACGTGAACCCCACAGTTCCAAAGGGACGCCCACCGCCGCCGGATCGTGCCCGGGCTATCGCGGGTCGCCGAAGCCCAGGTCCCGCCCGATGATCTCCTTCATGATCTCGTTCGAGCCGGCCCAGATCCGGGTCACTCGCGCGTCCATCCACGCGTGCGCGACCTCGTACTCCTCCATGTAGCCGTAGCCGCCGTGCAGCTGCACGCAGGCGTCGACGACCTGGCCCTGCACCTCGCTGCTCCACCATTTCGCCTTCGCGGCGTCGACGGCGGAGAGCTCGCCCGCGGCGTGCGCGACCGTGCACTGATCGACGTAGGCCTGCGTGACGTCGAGCCGCGTGACCATGTCGGCGAGCAGGAAGCGGTTGTGCTGGAACGCGCCGATCGGACGGCCGAACGCCTTGCGATCCTCGGCGTACTGCAGCGTGATGTCGAGCGCCGCGCGCGCGTGGGCGACGTTCGTGATCGCCGAGCCCATCCGCTCCTGCGCGAGGTGCTTCATCATGTGCTTGAAGCCGCCGTCGAGGTCGCCGATCACCAACTCGTCGGGGACGTGCACATCCTCGAAGAACAGCTCGGCCGTGTCGGCCTCATGCTGGCCGACCTTCTCCAGGACCCGCCCGCGCGAGAAGCCCGGCATGTCGGCCTCGATGCCGAACAGCGTGATGCCGCGCCCCTTCGGCCCGCCGCCCGTGCGCGCGGCCACGACGATGAGGTCGGCGTTGCCGCCGTTGGTGATGAACGTCTTGCTGCCGTTGACGATCCAACCGTCGCCGTTGCGCACCGCGGTGGTCTTCAGCGCGCCGAGATCGGAGCCCGCCTCGGGCTCGGTCATGCCGATCGCGGTGACGATGTCGCCGCTGCAGAACCCGGGCAGCCAGCGCTCCTTCTGCTCCTCGGTGGTGAGGTTCAGCAGGTACGGGGCGATGATGTCGACCTGGATGCCGAAGCTCGACCCGTAGGCGACACCGATCCGCGAGAGCTCCTCGTTGAGGACCGCGTTGAAGCGGAAGTCGTCGATGTCCGAGCCGCCGTACTGCGCGGGGACCCCCAGGCCCAGGAATCCGAGGTCACCGGCCTTCTTCCAGGTCTCCCGGTCGATGAGCCGGTCGGCGCGGTGCTGCTCGCGCCGCGGGAGGACCTCCTTGACGACGAACGCGTGGACGCTCTCGCGGAAGAGCTCGTGCTCGGGCTCGAACAGCGTGCGCTTCAACGACATGGCGGGACCTCCGGGGATGGGTACGAGCGTCTCTCGTACCCATCATCCCGGATCGTGCCCGGCGGGCTCGTTACGCCCTGCGGCTCTTGAACGGGCCCCAGATGGCGAACGTCAGGCCCTTGTCCTCGGTCGGCTGGGTCGTCGGCGTCTGGTCGCCCGACAGGCGGTCACCCTGGTGGTTGACGAAGAACGTCTGGCCGTTCGGGCTGAAGCAGCCGCCGCAGAACTCGCTGCTGCTCTCCAGGCCTCGCGCGACGTCATAGATCCGCCCGTCGAGTGTGACGCCGCGGATGAACTGCTCGCCCGCGCTGTCCTCCTGCAGCCACACGTCGCCCGTGCCGGGGACCAGAACGAGGTTGTCCGGGTTCTCGAGCTGGTCGCTGCTCGTGGACTCGTACATCAGCTTGAGCTTGCCGCCGCCGTGGGCGTCGGGCTCGTACTCCCACAGCTGGCCGAGCTGCGCCTCGCCGCCCGTGGTGCAGTCGAAGTACAGCTTGCGCGGGGACGCCCAGCAGCCCTCGGTGCGGTCGAAGATCGCCGCGCCCTTGGCCTGCGCCTCCTGGCGCAGCGTGTCGGTGAGCGGGTTGGGCTCCTCGATCGTCACCCACTCGGTCTGGAAGACCTCGCCGGGATTGGCCGTGTTGGCGTCGAAGTTCGGCCGCCCCTTCACCACCAGCGCCTGGAGCTCCCCGCCGAAGTCGGCGAGATCGCCGTACTCCTTCGGCCGCCGGCCCGGGATGAACCGGTACAGACACGCGTCGCCGCGGTCCTCCGTCTGGTAGAGGACGCCGTTCAGCCAGGCGACCGCCTCACGGGCGAAGCGGCCGGCGTCGACGATCGGCTGGGGCGTGATCGCCTTCGTCGCGTCAGCGGGAATCTCGAAGGCGTACCCGTGCGGGACGCCGCCGGTCGGGACGTTCGCGTTCGCGCCATACGTGAAGATCTCCTCGCAGGTGATCCACGAGTTCCACGGCGTGGTGCCGCCCGCGCAGTTCGTGTGCGTGCCGCCGAGGACGCCGAAGATCTCCTGCACCTTGCGGTCGGGGCCGACGATGAGCGTCGTGTTGCCGCCGCGCACGTTGACGTCCGGGTCGTAGCGCTTGCTCGTCGGGACCGGCACGGTGATCTCACCCGGCCGCGAGCGGTTCTCGTGGTTGCGGATGAGGACGGTCGTCCCACGTGCGCCGCGGAACGCACCCATGCCGTCGAAGATCCCCGGCGTCGGGTTGCCGTCACGCATCGGGTCGCCGCTCTGGTTGATGAGCCGGTACTGGAAGCCCTTCGGGAGGGCGAGGAACTCGATGCCCGTCTCAAGCTCCGGGGTCGGCTGCAGCGGGCCGTAGCCTGGCGTGACGGGCGCCGGCTTGCCGTTCGCGCTGTTGGCCGCCAGCGCGCTGATCGGCCCGCCGATGGCGAGGCCGCCACCGACCGCTGCGGAACCCTGCACGAACTTCCTGCGTGAGACATCGACTGCCATGAGGGCGGTCCTCCGGTGCTGGATGCTGGACACGGCAGTCCTATGGCCCCGCATCCCCTCCGGTTGTGACGAGGCTGTAGGCGCGCGGTGACGATGCTGTGACCGGGAATCGGGATCCGGTGCGACGGCGTAGGCTCGGCGGGGATGGACGGCCGCGACGTGTACTCGAGCCCCCCGCCCCCGCCGCGGCGGACCGACGAGACACGGGTCTCGCGCCGTGCGCTGTTCGGTCTGCGCATGACGGGCCACGCCCGGGAGGAGATCGACTACGAGGGTGCCACTGCGCGGGTCCGCGCCGACGCCGAGGCGTCCATGGCGTGGCCGGTCCTGGACCAGCTCGGGCCTGTCGCCGACCTCCTCGCCGAGCTCACGGAGGTCGCCCGCGGCGAGCGCGTCCTCGACGCGGGCGCGGGTGACGGGAACGTCGCGCGGGCGTGCCGCGCCCGGCGTGCGCGGGTCGACGCGTGCGACCTCGCCGCCGCCGCCGTCGCCCGTGGCCGCGGTCGGTGTGAGCCGGCAGTCACGTGGCAGCAGGCCGACCTCCAGGCGCTGCCCTACGCCGACGACCAGTTCGACGTCGTGCTCTCCGCCTTCGGCGCGCCGCTCGCGCCCCACCCGGGACGCACGGTCGCCCAGCTCGCCCGCGTGTGCCGGCCAGGCGGCCGGATGGCGGTCGCCGCCTGGGTCCCGCGTGGCGTCCCGGGCGGGCTCACGGAGTTCATCGAACACGTCCGCCCGTTGCCCGACGGCATCCCGTCGCCGTCTGCGTGGGGACGGGACGCGGTGATCCGCGACCGGCTCGGCCCGTCCCTCGAGGAGCTCGAGGTGCGCACGCGGACGGTCCGGATCGCCGGGCTCACCCCGGACGCGCTGTTCACCGCGCTCACGCCGGGCACGTTCACCGCCGAGCAGCGGACGGAACTGCGGCCCGCGTTCGACCGGTTGCTGGCGTCGTCGAGCAATGATCCGGCGGGAGTCGAGCTCGACGCGCGCTACGTCGTGGTGAGCGGCCGCATCCCAGACTGAGCGCCAACGCGCCAACTCACTCGCGCCAGGCCGTCCAGCGGCCGAACACACCTCCATCCCCTCATTTGGGGATGCTCATGGCGTTCGTCACGTGCGACATCCTGGTGCTGAGTCCCACGGCCCTGCTCCGTGAGGATCTCGCGCAGCGCCTGACACCCCTCACGCAGCGCTCGGTCCAGAAGGCCGCGACGATCGAGGACGCCCTGCCGCTGCTGGCCGGCGGCCGGCATGTCGTCGTCGCCGACTCCGCAGCCGGGGACGCGGCAACGTTCGCCACACGACTCCCCGAGGGCGGCGGGAGCGTGGGGATCGTGGTGCTCGCCGACGAGCCGCCCGCTCCCCTGCCGATCGGCGTCGTCCAAGCGGTGCCGGCCACCGTCTCGGACCTCGAGCTCGGTCTCGCCGTCGGCCAGGCCGCGCAGCACGCGACGGCGGCGCGAACGCGGACGGACGCCGCAAGAGAGCTCGAGGAACTCGCGAGCCTCATGCCCGACACCGCCGCCCTCCTGTTCGACAAGGACCTCGTCTGCCAGCTGGCCAAGGGACCGCTCATCGACCGGATCCTCCAGCAGTCGATCGACCTGACGGGCCAGACGGCCGCGCAGATGGCCGGCCCGCGGTGGCAGTACACGCGCCCCTACTGGGAGGCCGCGCTGCGCGGGTCGCGCCAGCGCTTCGACTACGACGTCGAAGAGACCGGGCACGTGTACGCGGCGGACCTGATCCCCCGTCGCGCAGGAGGCCGCGTCATCGACATCGCGTGCGTCATCGCCGACGTGTCCGCGCAGCGCCGCGCCGAGACTGCCGAGGCCGAGGCCCGCGACCAGCTCGCGCGCAGCGAGGCCCGCTATCGCGCGATGGTCGACAACCTCCATGAGGGCGTCGCCCTGCTCGACGCCGACGGCCGGTGGGTGGCCAACGCGAGTGCCCAGCGGATCCTCGGGCTCACCGCGGCACAGCTGGCGGGCGAGGACCCGCTGCCGGAGGGATGGACGGCGACCGATGCCGAAGGCACGCCGATCCCGCTGCGCGACCTGCCCGGCCACCGGACCCGGCGGACCGGCGTGGCGCACACGGATCTCACGCTCGGCCTCCGGCTGCCGGACGGGACGACGCGATGGCTGCTGGTGAACGCCGAGCCGATCCCCGGGCAGACGGACCCGGCGCGGCGCGACGTCCTCTCCTCGTTCATCGACGTCACCGCCCAGCGCGAAGCCGAACGTGCCCTCGCCAGCG
This sequence comes from Solirubrobacteraceae bacterium, assembly GCA_051306365.1. Lineage (GTDB taxonomy): Bacteria > Actinomycetota > Thermoleophilia > Solirubrobacterales > Solirubrobacteraceae > Svornostia. The sequence goes on along the minus strand of JBPPNC010000105.1, from coordinate 76,004 downwards.
AACACGCGGACCTCGCCGAGGCACAGGCCCTGGCGCGGGTGGGGTCGTTCCGCATCGACCTCAGCGACATGAGCTGGACGTGGTCCGACGAGGCGTGCCGCATCTTCGGGCGGTCCCCCGGCGACCCGCCCGCGGACTTCGCCGGGCTTCTCGAGCACGTGCACCCTGACGACCAGGAGTTCATCGCCCGCACGTGGGCGCAGCGCCAGGGCCAGCCCGCCGGCCCGATGGAGCTGTACTTCCGCCTGCGCCACCGCGGCGGCGTGGTGGCCTATGTGCATCTGCGTGCGCACGCCGAGCGCGATGCGACCGGGCGCGCCTCCACCTTCGCCGGAATCGTCCAGGACATCAGCGAGCGGCAGGAGGCCGAGCTCGCGCTGCGCGCCGCGCAGCGCCGGTTCGAGGCAGCCTTCGACGAGGCGCCCATCGGGATGATCCTCATGGACGCCGACGGCCGGAACGTCCGCGTCAACCGCGCGATCTGTGAGCTGTTGGGCCACAGCCACGCGGAGCTCCTGCACCGGCGCCACGGCGTCATGACCGACACGGAGCAGACCGCGGAAGACCTCCAGGCGCTCGGCGACCTCCTCGCCGGGACGGTACAGCGCTGGAGCGCCGAGCGGCGGGTCATCGCCTCGGACGGGCGCGCGATGTGGGTGCAGCTGTCCGCCGCGCGCCTGCAGGTGACCCCTGACGAGCCGCCGATGATCCTCGTCCACTACCTCGACATCAGCCACCGCCACCGGCTCGAGCGGCGACTGCGTCACCTCGCCGAGCACGATCCACTCACCGGCGTGCCGAACCGCCGCGCGTGGGAGGCGCAGGTCCCGCAGGCGATCGAGGAGGCCGCGCGCTCGGGCGCGCCGCTGGCCGTGGCGCTGCTCGACCTCAATGCGTTCAAGGCGGTGAACGACACGCTCGGTCACGACGCGGGCGACCGCGTGCTGCGCGAGGTCGCCGCGGCGTGGCGCGGGCAGCTCCGCGACAGCGACCTGCTGGCCCGCCTCGGCGGCGACGAGTTCGCCGTGCTGCTGCCCGACTGCGGGCAGGATGACCTCTCCGAGCTGGCGCGGCGGCTGCGCACCGCGCTGCGCTACCACCCCGGCTGCTCGGTCGGCGCCGTGACATGGCATCCCGGCGAGAAGGCCGAGAACCTGGTGCGGCGCGCCGACGAGGCGCTCTACCGCGACAAGCTCGCATCGCGCGACGTCTCCTGACAGTGACCGTCTGAAGTGGGAGGATGCCGCCGGCGCGGTCGCGCCCGGCCCGCACCCCCGGCAAGGCGGCATCTGCATGAGTGACGAATCTGATCGCACAGAAGACCTCGAAGACGAGGCCGCCCCGGCAGCCCAGCCCGCGGCCGGTAAGGGTCGGATCTACACGGCGCGCGGACTCATCCTCGTGGCGGTCCTCGTGGGCACGTTGTCGATCTTCGCGACGTGGGCGCGTGAGCAACTGCTGAACACCGACCAGTGGGTCGAGACGAGCACCGAGCTGCTCGAGAACAAGGCGATCAACGACGAGATCGCCGGCTACCTGGTGGACGAGCTGTACACGAACGTGGACGTCAGCCAGCAGCTGTCCGACCGGCTGCCGCCCGAGTTCCAGCCGCTCGCGCCGGCCGCGGCGGCCGCGGTCCGCCAGGGGCTTGACCGCATCTCCAAGCGCGCACTGCAGAACCCGAAGGTCCAGACGCTGTGGGCGGACGCCAACCGGGCGTCCCACGAGCAGTTCGTCGCGATCATCCTCGACGAGCAATCCGGGGCGGTCACCGCGACGGACGGCGCGGTCACGCTCGATCTGCGCAGCATCCTCACGCAGGTCGGCCAGCGGATCGGGCTGCCGAACTCGGTGCTCGCCAGGATTCCCGGCAGCGCCGCCGAGATCGAGATCGTGCGCTCGGACGAGCTGAAGACCGCGCAGAACCTCGCCGAGGCGCTGAAGACCGGCTCGTACCTCCTGACCTTCCTGGCGCTCGGCCTGCTCATGCTCGCGGTGTGGCTGGCCCGCGGCCGGCGTCGGTCGACGATGCTCGCGGCAGGCTGGGCGCTCGTGGCGGCGGGTGCGATCGTCCTGCTGGCGCGCGGCATCGCCGGCCAGTACATCGTCGACTCACTCACCACCACGGCGTCCGTCCAACCCGCGGCCGCCGCGGCGTGGGAGATCGGGACGACCCTGCTGTCCACGCTCGGCTGGCAGTTCGTCATCGTCGGCATCGGCGTGGTGATCGCGGCATGGCTCGCCGGGCCCGCCCGCCCGGCGGTCTCGTTGCGGCAATTCAGTGCTCCGGCGTTGCAGCAGCGCCCGGAAGCGGTCGGCATCGGGGTCGGGGTCGCCCTCGTCCTGCTCATCGCATGGGCGCCGATCCCGGCACTGCGGCGGCCGTGGTTCGTCCTGCTGCTCATCGTCCTCGTCGCCGTGGGCGTCATCGCGCTGCGCCGCCAGACCGAGCGGGAGTTCCCCGACGCCGAGAGCCGCGGGTTCGATTTCTCGGCCCTGCGGAGCCGCGGCGCGGCGGCGGCCGATGCGGGCAGGCGCGCGGCCGGCAAGGTCGGGGGCTCCGGCGAGACGGCCGCGCCCGCCGCGCTGCCGGCGCCCGACGCCGGCGATGCGCGCATCGCGCAGCTGGAACGGCTTGCCAAGCTGCGTGACGCGGGCGTGCTCAGCGACGATGAGCTCGCCGCCGAGAAGGACCGGCTCCTGCACGCATGAGCGCCGCCCCCGAAGATCCCCGGGTGCCCCGCGCGGTCGGATGGCACCCGGAGACCCCGCGCCTGCGGCCGTTACGGCTCGGGTTGTCGTGGATCGTCTCCACCGCCGCGCTGCTCGCCGCGGCCTCGGTCGTCCCCGACGTCCAGATCGACGGCGTCCCGGGCGCGTTCGCGATCGCCGCGATCATCGCGATCGTCAACGCGATCCTGCCGCCGATCATCGCGGCGCTGCGGCTGCCGCTCACGCTGCTGCTCGGCTTCATCCTCGTCCTGATCGTCGACGCGTTCGCGCTGCGGCTGGCGTCCGACCTCGTCGACGGGTCGTTCGCGGTCGACAGCTTCGGGCTCGCGATGGCGGTGTCGCTCGTCGCCGCAGCGATCGACCTCATCCTCCAGGTGATCCTGGGAACGAACGACGACGAGCAATACACGCTGCGCGTCGTCCGGCGGATCGCCCGCCGCCAGGGGTCGCTGTCCAAGGACGATTCCCCGGGACTCATCTGCCTGGAGATCGACGGCCTGGGCCTGCCAGTGCTCGAGCGCGCGATGCGCAGCGGCCACGCCCCGAACCTCGCGAAGTGGATCGCCGACGATGGCTACCGGCTCATCGGGTGGGAGACCGACCTGTCGTCGCAGACCGGCGCCAGCCAGGCGGGGATCCTGCTCGGCAGCAACGAGGGCATCCCGGCGTTCCGCTGGGTCGAGAAGGACCGCGGCGTGATCATGAGCTGCTCGCGCCCGCAGGACTGCGCGGAGATCGAGCGCCGCCACGCAACCGGCAACGGGCTGCTCGTCAACGGCGGGGCCAGCCGCGGCAACCTGCTCAGCGGCGAGGCCGACGACGCGATCCTGACGATCAGCCGCCTCGGCGACGAGATGAAGGCCAACCCGGGCTATCGCGGGTTCCTCGCCAACGGCTTCAACGTCACGCGGATGGTCGTGCTGTTCACGTGGGAGGTCATCCTCGAACTCATCGCCGCCGGGCAGCAGCGGCGCCGCGACATCCGCCCGCGCGGGCATCGCGGCGGCGTGTATCCGTTCCTGCGCGCGGTGATGTGCGTCTTCGTGCGCGACCTCGTGATCTACAGCGTGCTCACCGACATGATGCGCGGGCGCCCCGTGGTCTACGCCACGTTCGCCAGCTACGACGAGGTCGCCCACCACTCCGGCCTGGAGCGGCCGGACACGCTCGACGCGCTGCGCAAGCTCGACCAGCAGTTCGGCCGGGTCGCGTCCGCCCGCGCGTACGCGCCGCGCCCGTACGAGATCGTCGTGCTGTCCGACCACGGCCAGACGCAGGGCGCGACCTTCAAGCAGCGCAACGGCTACGGCCTGGACGAGCTCGTCGAGCGCTCGCTCGAGAGCACGGACGGCATGGTCTCCCTCATGGGCGGCGACGAGATCGACACCGTCGCGGGGGCCGCGCTGGGCGAGGCGACGGGCCGGCCGGTCGACAAGGACGACCGTCGCTCGGACGCCGGCGTGCCCGTCGACCAGCACACCGTCGTGATGGGGTCGGGCAACCTCGGCCTGATCTACCTCATGGAGGAAGCGCGGCGACTCACCTTCGAGGAGCTCAACGACCGCCACCCGCGCCTGCTGCCCGCCCTGCGCGAGCATGAGCACATCGGATGGCTGCTCGTGCGGTCATCCGAGCGCGGGCCGCTCGTCCTCGGGCCGCATGGCGAGCGCGAGCTGGCGACCGGGAACGTCATCGGAGAAGACCCGCTCGCGCCGTTCTCCCCCACCGCCGCGCAGCACCTGCTACGCACCGACGGCTTCGAGCACGTCGCCGACATCATGGTCGGCAGCTTCTACGACCCGCTGCTGCACGAGGGCTGCGCCTTCGAGGAGCTCATCAGCTTCCACGGCGGGCTCGGCGGCGAGCAGACCGAGCCGTTCATCCTCGCGCCCCCGCACCTGCCCCTGCCCGACGAGGAGCTCATCGGCGCAGCGGCGGTGCATCAGGTGCTGGTGTCCTGGCGTCCTGGCGTTTGAGCCGTGACCTTCCCGGTCACCGCCCCCGCGGTGATCGTGAGCGTCACGGTCTTCTTGCGCTTCAGGGCGCGCTTGCCAGCGTTCGTGAACTTCAGGGTCACGGTGGCTGTGCCGTCGCGGCGACCTTCGCGCGCCCCGTGGCAACGGTGCGCCTACCCGCCTTCGCCTTCACGGTGACCTTCCTGCCGTCGCCCTCGCCGCCGCGCAGGACGTCGGCGCCGATCTCGGATTCGAGTTCGTCCTTGCCGTCACCGCCGATGAGGGTCGCGGAGAGGGCCGCGGCGATCTTCAGCTTGTCGGTACCGGCGCCGCCGTCGAAGGTGAGGGGGACGTTCGGCGCGCTCGGCAGCGTGTACGCGTAGTCGTTGCCGTCGCCGAGTTCCACGACCACGTGGCCGGGGATGTCACATGCGCCGGATGGTCCGGCGAGTAGGTCAGCCTGGACGCGACGACATCACTGTCGTGAGTCTGATCGCTTGCTACGCTGTCTCTCGTCGAAGGGAAGTATCCCGACGGCGAGCATCGTCAAAGACGGCGGCCCGGTACGAGGCCTCACCCGGTGCTCGCGGCCCTCATCTGAGGGCGGAGAAACCTTCGCGGACCGACCTGACTCGACCCGCGAGGTTTTCGATGTTCTCAGCTGACGTTCTGCCCTGGATCGGCCTCTTCGGCACGATCGCCGTGCTGCTCACGCTCGATCTGCTCGTGATGCGCGGCCGCGACGGCGCGATGTCCCTCCGGCAAGCCTCGTTCGCGAGCGTCTTCTGGGTGCTGATCGCCCTGAGCTTCGGCGTCGTCCTGTTCCTGTTCGGCGACTCGGGCGACGCGAGCGCGTACCTCGCCGGCTATCTCGTCGAGAAGTCGCTGTCGCTCGACAACGTCTTCGTCTTCCTGCTCGTCTTCAGTGCATTCGGGATCGCGGCCAGGGAGCAGTACCGCCTCCTGACGTACGGCATCGTGCTCGCACTCGTCCTGCGCGGCATCTTCATCGTCGCCGGCGCGGCGCTGCTCAGCGCGTTCAGCTGGGTGAGCCTGATCTTCGCGGCCTTCCTGATCTGGACCGGCATCCGGATGCTCCGCCACCGCCACGACCACGACGGCGAGACCGAGCTCGTGGAGAAGCTGCAGAGACGCCTGCCGATCACCACCGCACCCGAGGCCGAGGGCAAGCTGTGGCTGAAGATCGACGGCAGGCGGATGTTCACTGCGGGCGGCGCGGCGCTGATCGGCATCGCGATCGTCGACATCATCTTCGCGGTCGACTCGGTGCCCGCGATCCTCGCAATCACGCCCGACCCGTTCATCGTCTTCGCGGCGAACGCGTTCGCGCTGCTGGGCCTGCGGCCGCTGTTCTTCCTCGTGGCCGAGCTCGTGGAGAGGCTCTACTACCTGAAGATGGCGCTGGCGCTCCTGCTCGTGTTCATCGGCGCGAAGATGGTGCTCGCGGAGTTCGTCGGGAAGATCGGGCCGGAGTACTCGCTACCGGGCATCGTGTTCATCCTCGGCGGCGGCGTCGTGACGAGCCTCTGGCGGGAGCGGCGACTCAAGCGCGAGGCGGGGGTGTGAGCATTCTGGTTCGCCTCCCGAACCGCAATGCGCACACCCCTAGGGCTAGGCGACGCGCTCCGGTTCGGGCTCGGCGGCCGGGACCGGCTGCGCGGCCTCCGCCGCCGCGCGGCGCTTCGCCGCTGCCTTCTGCGGCTTCTTGATCCGCACGTACTCCGCGCCGTAGTACGACCCCACCACGAACGCGAACGCCGCGGTCTGCGCGCCGATCGTCTCCCACGTCGGGAAGATCCCGAACCACGTGCCGGCCCAGAACGGGATGTCGAGGTCGATCGGCGTGATCGGCAGCCAGCCCGTCCCCTGCATGGTGCGCACGGTCTGCCCGACGAGCATCACGAGCACGACGCCGAGCAGCACGCCCGTGACGACGAGCATCTTCTTGTAGGGCAGCTTGTGCTCCAGCGTGAACGTCACGACGGCGACCGCCAAGACCGCGGTGAGGCCGAGCGCCACGCCCGCGAGCACCACGCCCGTCCCGGCGCTCAGCTGCAGCGACTGCAGGAACAGCACGGTCTCGAAGCCCTCGCGGTAGACACTCGTCAGCCCGAGCATCCCGAACCCCAGCACGGAGGCCGACCAGAACCCGATTCGCTCGCCCGCCTTCTCCTCGGCCAGCAGCTCCTTGCGCCTCTGATGGAACCCGCCGATCCACTGGCTCCAGTACACGCGGTGGAAGAACCAGTTCATGACGAGCAGCAGCACGCCGATTGCGATCACGCCGACGATGGCCTCCAGCTTCTCGCCGTACTGCGACAGCGACTCCAGGACGAACTGCGCGAGGACCCACGTGATCGCGCTGGCGATCAGGCCGAAGATCGCGCCGATGAAGATCGGCCGGCGCTTGCGGCGGTTGACGCCGATGAGCGACGCGGTGATCGCGGCGAGGATGAGCACCGCCTCGAGCCCCTCGCGGAAGACGATGATCGCGGCGTTCGTGATGATCGTCGCCTCGGACGCGCCGTCGCCGAGCGTGGCCTTCGACTCGCTCAGCGCCTCGTCGAGCGCCTCGCGGGTCTCCTTCACCTGACGGATCGGGGCCCGCTGCGCGATGAGCGCGGCGAGCCCGTCGGTGTCCCGCGCGCCGAACCAGACGAGCCCCTCGACGTCGGCGGCGAGCGCCGGGTCGAACGGCCGCAGCCGCAGCTCGGGACCGAACTCGAAGAACGCGTACATCTCCAGCCGCGCCTGCTCGGCCTGCTGGTACTGGCCGGCGGCGACGGCGCTCTCCAGCCGGTCGAGGGTCAGGTCGATGAGGTCGAAGTCCGACTCGTCGCTCGTCTCCTTCCACGCCTTCGGGAACGCGGTGTCGAGATCCTCGAGCGTGTCCTCGGAGCGCGTCTTGACGTCGTCCTCGTCGATGACCTTCCTGCCCTCGGCCGCGTCGGCGACCGCCCGGCCGAGCGCGGCGATGCCGGCCCTTGCGGCGGCCGCGGCCTGCGGGTCGTGGCGGCGCATGGCGTCGGCGAGGTCGGCATACGCAGCGTTCGCGCCGTCGAGGAACGCGCGGGCCTCCTGCAACTCGAACTCGACGGTCACGCGGCCGTCCTCGGTGCCGTCGCGGTACTCGATCGGGATGAGGGACACGAAGCGCACGAGCTGGTTGGCGCGGCGCGCCTGCTCCCGCGCCGTGAAGGGCGCGGCGGTGAAGCCGTCCATCGCGCGGGCGATGCCGGTGCGGGCGGCGGCGAACGCGGCGGCGTCGCCCTCGACGGCGGCGTCGCGCAGCGCGGCGAAGCGGGCCCGGGCAGCGGTGGTGTTCTCCGTGCCGCGCTCCTCCTCGTACCGGTCGGCGAGGATGCCAAACGACCCCGCCGCCTGGCCGGCGGCCTCGGCCTGCGCCGCGGCGAACCCGCGGCGGCGGGCGCTCTCGGCGTCGGTCAGCAGCTCGCGCTGCTTGGCCTGGTAGGCGTCGAGCAGGTCCTTGATGACGATGAGCTGCGCGCGGCGCGGGTTCGTGCGGCGCTCGGCCAGCGCGCGGATCGCCAGCGTCGCGTCGACGCCGGGGCGCGTGAAGCGCGTCGCGGTGCGGTAGTCGCGCAGCAGCAGCCAGCGGCGGGCCGCGGCCGCGTCCCCCGCCCCGGTGGCGGCCAGCGTTTCGTCGGCGGCGATCCCGAAGCCCGCAGCCTGAACCTCGCCGCGGGCGGCGGCCAGCGCCAGCGGGTCGTTGGCATGGACCGCGGCCCGCGCGTCGGCCAGCGCGGCGCGCAGAACGCGCCGCGACGCGGCGTCCCCGGCATCGCCGAGGCCCGCGCGCAGTCGCCGCGCAGCGCGCGCCACGTCGGCGCGCGCGCCCGCCGGGTCACCGGTGTCCAGCGACGTCTGCGCCGCGAACAGGTCCTTCCGCGCCTGCTCGGCCGCCCGCCACGGCTGCTCGGCCGCAGCCGGCGCAGCGGTGACCAGCAGCGCGACGAGCGCGATCAGGACCGGGCGCATCAGGCTTCGACCTCGATCCCCAGCGCGGCGGCGGACTGCGAGACCTGCCCGGCGATCGCCTCGGCGCGCTTCTGCGCCTCCGTCCCGTATGTGTCGGCCTGCTCGGCGGTGAACTGCGTGCCGTCGGCCTCCTGGTCGCGGAGGTCCTCCACGTAGGCCAGCAGCGCGTCGAGGTTGTCGCCGACCTGCTTGGCCTGGGCGGGATCCTCCTCAGCGACGCGCGGCTCGATCCCGTCGTAGACCACCGTGAGGCCGGACAGGATGCCCGCGATGTCCTGTAGGCGCGACGTGCCGACGAAGCTTGCCTCCTCCGCTTCGTCACCCGCGACGAAGCGTGAGTTCTTCCACGCCTCGAAGTACTCGGTCATCGTCGGCGTCATGACAACGACGGCGTTGAAGACGTCCTCCTCGGTCGGCTCCCACGCCTTCGACGACGCGTCGAGCTTCGTCGCCTGCTCATCGAAGCCCTTGGCGGCGGCGGCGATGTGGTTGGCATCGGGCAGCGCCTCGCCGTACTCGACCTTGCCGTCACCGTCCAGGTCGGCCTTCACGCCCTTGGCGGCGAACTTCTCCTCGGTGCCCCACAGCGACGTCTCGGTCAGGAAGAAGTAGTTGCCCGGCTTCCGCAGCACGGTGCCGTCGGGGTACGTGAGGTCGAACGGCACGGCACTCTCGGGGTCCTCGCCCGACGAGCCGGCGTCGAGGATGACGTCGTACTCGGCCAGCGACGGCACGCCCGCGACGACGCCCTCGGCCTCCTCGTACGCCGGGTTGGCCTTGCGCCAGGTCGCCTGCATCGCGGTGACGAGCTCGGCGACCTCCTCGGGGTTCTCGCTGAGCATCTTCTCGTGATCGAAGTTCGCGGCCTTCGCGAGGGCGTAGTACTGCTGGGCCTGCTCGTTCAGCGTGCCCGTCTGCACGGTGAGCTCGGCGGTGTGGTCGAGGAGGTAGTCCTTGATCGACGCGAGCTGCGCGGTCTCCGCGGTCGTCGTTGCGGGCTTCTCGGCGGACGAGGAATCGTCGCCGCCGCAGCCGGGAAGGATCGCGGCGGCGAGGGCAACCGCGGTGAACATGGGGATCGCGCGCAACGTGGACTCCTACGTCTTAGGGCTACCTAACCAACCGGCGGTGGAGATGGTAGGGACTTGACGCAGGCCGTGTAAGGCGACCCTAACTCTGCGCCGTCGACCTCGTTCGCGCCGCCCCGCACATCGTCCACTCGAGCACGTCGTCGGGCTCCAACGGCGCGGCGCGCGCCCGCTCGAGGTGCGCTTCGGTCTCGCTTGAACACCTCGGGAGAAGGGAACGGCGTGAGCGCGAGCGAGCACGCGTCGACTCCCACGTCATCGAGCGCGATCACGACGCCCGCATTGCGCAGGCCAGGACGCCACACGGGCGCGCGGTCAGCGCGCCAGGTGAGCACTGAGCAGTCCATCGCTCAGATCCGGCCCAGTTCAGCAGCATCGTCGGTGGGAGGACCTGTACGGCGGCTTGCGCTTGCGGTCAATCGTCGAGAAGACTCCTAACCGAACGACCAGTCACAATGCACCTCATGGACGCCACCACTTCCGGGAGGAGGTACGGCGGTGTCTCGGCAGAGGACCGGCGGCGCGAGCGGAGAGAACGACTGCTCCAAGCCGGCCTGGGACTCCTCGGGACCCGCGGATACGCGCAGACTACGGTCAGCGACGTACTGGAGCGCGCAGGGCTCACCTCTCGCTACTTCTACGAGCACTTCGAGAACCGCGAAGCGCTCCTGCTCGCCGTCTACGACGAGGTCGTCAAGCGCGGCTACGACGCCTCGGCGATCGCGATCAGGCGCCACGACGGCGACCCGCTGACCGTGTCGATCCGCCCACAGCTCGAAGCGTTCTACGAGGTCGTCGTCGACGACCCGCGACTGGCGCGCGTGCTGTTCATCGAGGCCGTCGGCGTGAGCCCGGCGACGGAGGCCCACCGGCGGGCCGTCATGCGACGAATCGCGTCGGCGCTGTCGTCACGGCTGTCGATGCGCGCAGGGCGCGGGGAGATCCCCGAGCGGGACTTTCACGCGATCACGATCGCGATGCTCGGGGCGATGCACGAACTCATCGCCGACCACCTGCATCCGGGTGGGATCAGCCGGGATGAGGCGCTGCGGGAATCCGAACGGCTCTGTCTGGCGACGTTGCGGTAGGAGGGACGTCGCGGGGCCACGCCTGTCGGCCCAGGCATATCTCGCGCGACCAACGCGTGGCGCGCCACACCACAACTCGGACACCGTCAGGTAGGACGGGCTGAGCAGAGTTCCCGCTCTTCGTGCACAGCGATCTACGGCGGGCATGGAGCTGAGCCTCGCTCGGCACACGAGGACGCGACCCACCCGGCCCATCCAACCGCCCCCCGATCTACGCTCGCACCAATGCCCACCGCGTTCGTGCTCGCCGGCGGCGCCTCGCTCGGCGCCATCGAGGCCGGGATGGTCGAGGCCCTGTATGAGCGGGGGATCGCGCCCGACTACCTCGTCGGCGGGCGATCTGGCGGGGCCTGCGGCGCGAGCAGGTCTTCCCCCGGCACCCGCGCAACCACTTCTTCCCCGACGACGGGCTGGCGGGCTCATCTCCGAGAAGCTCGCGCACGGGCGGCTTGAGGAGATGCCGATCGCGACCGGGGTCGTCGTGTGCGATCTGCTGTCCGGGGAGGAGCACCTGCTGGAGACCGGGCCGGTCGTCGACGCGACGCTCGCCAGTTCGGCGATCCCCGGGGTCTTCCCGCCCGTCTCGATCAACGGGCGGCCGGCCGTCGACGGCGGCGTGGCGAACAACACACCGATCACGCACGCCATCGCCCGCGGGTGCGACCGGATCTACGTGCTGCCCACCGGGGTGAGCCTGGAGCTGGGCGCCCCGCCGAAGGCCGCGATCGCGATGTTCGTGCAGGCCGCCGCGATGCTGCTGCACCAGCTGCTGCGGTTCGAGATCGAGGCGCTGCGCGACCAGGCCGAGCTGATCGTGCTGCCGCCGCCGTGGCCGCTCGACGTGCTGCCCACCGACTTCACCCGGGCCGACGAGCTCATCTCCCGCGCGCGGGAGGATGCCCGCAAGGCGCTCGCCAGCGCGCATCCCGACGAGGCGTCCACCGACGAGGCGCTGCGCCGGATGACACCGGACGACTGAAGTACCGTCGGGAGGCCATGGAGGTCGTCCGGCTCAGCGAGCGCGAGTGGCGGGCGCGGGAGGCCGCGCACGCCGCGCGGGTCGACGCGCTCACGTCCGGGCATCGCGAGCGGCGCGCGGCCGGCGAGAGCCATCCCGTGCAGGACTTCCTGTTCGAGTACTACGGGCACACGCCCGCGCGGCTGCGGCGCTGGCACCCCGGACCCGGCGTCGTGCTGGAGGCCGCCGCTGGTACCCCGCACGCGAGGTGGACCCACTACGCGTGCGACCGCGCGACCGGCGACGTGTGGCTCGACGCCCCCGCGTTCGCCGCCGCGCGCGGCACCGCCCTGCACTTCACCCGGCGACTGCTCACCGCCACGCTCGAACGACCGATGCTCACCGGCTGCTTCGGGCTGCACGAGTGGGCGATGGTCTACCGCCAGCCGGCCGAGCGGCGCCACGCAAGCTGGCCGCTGCGCCTGGGCGCGGACGGGACCGACGCAGTCGTCGAGACGCACACCCTGCGCTGCACGCACTTCGACGCGTTCCGGTTCTTCACCGACGACGCCGTGCCCCGCAACGCGCGGCCGCTGAGCCGCGCGACCCAGGTCGACGACGAGCAGCCCGGCTGCGTGCACGCCGGGATGGACGTGTACCGCTGGGCGTTCAAGCTCGCGCCCGCCGTTCCCAGCGAACTCGCGGCCGACGCGTTCGCGCTGGCGACCGAGCTGCGCACCCTCGACATGCAGGCCTCGCCGTACGACCTCCGCGCGCTGGGCTACGAACCCGTCCGGATCGAGACGCCCGAGGGCAAGCGCGAGTACGCCGACCGGCAGCGTGCGCTCGGCGGGCGGGCGAACGCGCTGCGGCGCCGGCTGCTCGACGCGATCGACACCGTCGACGCGCATGCAGTCGCCGTTCAGGCGCCGGTGTAGGTCGGCCCGCCGGCGACCACGAGCCACAGCACGGTGATCGCGGCGGTCGCGACGGCGGCGACCATCGCGATCCCCCGCGCCGACAGCCACCGGCGCAGCACCAGCGCGACGAACAGCGCGTACGCGGGCAGCACCGGGTGCAGGTACCGCGGCTTGAGCAGGTCGAACTGGCCGGCGAGCAGGACGAACGCCAGCGCCGCCGCGGTGAGGACGAGCGGGGCGACGAGGAACGCCAGCGCGCGGGTGACCCGCTCGGGCGGGCGCACCGCCGCGAGGACCGCCGGGCCGAGGATGACGACCGCGGCGAGCACGTCCCGGGCGACCCGCCAGCCGCTGGAGAGGTACCGCGACCACCACTCCTCCGGCAGCGCGCCGCCGAACACGCGCTTCGCGCCGTCGATGAGGGCCTCGACGCCGTACGTCGCGCCCGTCGGGTTCAGCGCAGGCTCCTGCATGTCGCGGGCGAGGTCGCTCGCGGTCAGCGCGCCGTAGCGGTGCAGGTTCCACCCCAGCCACGGCGCGAGCAGGACCACCGGGAGCGCGACCGCGCCCACCGCCGGCGCCGTCCCGACCGCGCCCCGCCGCCACAGCAGCCACGCGACGCCCGCGAGCAGCGGCGCGAGGACGGCGAGCTCCAAGCGCGTGAGCAGCGCGAGCCCCAGCACGGCAGCGGCCGCCGGCAGGCGCCGGACGTCCTCCCGCTCCAGCGCGTCCCAGCACAGCAGCACGACCGCGAGGGCCAGCGGCAGCGCCAGCGCGGTGTTCGCGATCGTCACCCCGCGGATGACGAACGCGGGCAGGAAGAAGACGCACAGCGCCAGGGCGAACGCGGCCCGCGCCGCGAGCGGGTCGTCGTCATCGCCGAAGACGCGCACCGCGAGCAGCCACGTCAGCCACGCGCCGACGCCGAGCAGCACGAGCCCGACGGCGCGCATGATCCGCACCGTCGCCATCCGCTCGCCGCCCGCGGCCGCCATGGGCGCCAGCAGCGCGTAGTAGAGCGGCGGCTGGAACGCCTCGTAGGACTCACCGCGCAGGCCGAGACCCGCCGGCTCCTCCCCCGACTGGCCGCCGAGCGCCAGCGCGTCGGAGGAGACGAGGTCCTCATCGAGCACCGGTAACCGCGCGTCCTGCCCGATGGTGACCGCGTAGTCGAAGTGCGCGAGCTCATCGACGAGCGCCCAGACCGGGAAGCGGGCGACGGTGACGAGCCCGGCCGCGCCGATGAGCAGGAGTTGGAGCGCGATGAGGACGGCGACGGGCGAGCGGCGCATCGGGCTGGAGCGTCGCACGCGGGCCGGAGCGGTTCCTCGTGACGTTCTGCCGCTCAGGGCGGCGGAACGTCACCCCGTGTCAGTCCAGCAGCAACGCGCTCGCGCGTGTCGCTCTTCGGGAGTGCCGCGCGTCGTACCGGCGACGCGTCAAGCGACATCCTGCTCGTCGCACCCGACGAGGACATCGACGAGGAGCGATGGCTCGCTCAGGTCGACGGGTCGCGAGGACATACATCGCTGACCGGCGAGGCCCCGCGTTGCGAGCAGGCGACGAGACGTGCGACATCACACCCGGTGAGCTCGGTCGGGCGGCCGCCCTCGGGCTGCCAGCCGTCAGGTCGTAGCCGATGAGCTCGCCGCCCTCGTCGCCGAGCTCGCGGAAGCTCAGCCACTCGACGAAGAGCAGCAGGACGAAGAACGGGATCGCGTGGTACAGGACCTCCGCCATCAGGACTCCTCGAACTGCTCGCGCAGCGATGCGGCGGCGGCGATCGTGCGGTCGAGCATCCGGCGCGCGGCGGCGCCCGCGTGCTCGGGCTGGCCGGCGTCGATCGCGTCGGAGATGTCGCGCACCGCGTCGAGGTCCTCGATCTCGGCCGCGTAGATCTCGCCGCTCACGCCGTCGCCGTGGCGCGCGGCGACGAGGCTGTTGAACGCCAGGCGGTACGCGAGGTTGCCGCTGCCCAGGACGATGCGCAGCCACAGCACCTCGTACGCGCGCAGGCGGGACTCGTAGTCCTCGGCGCCGGCCATGTCGCCGACAAGGTCCGGCAGGCTCGCGCGCAGCTCCTCCGGCGCCTCGCGGGCGCACTTACGCGCGGCGTCCGTGCCGATGCTCGCGCGCATCTCGGCGACGCTCAGCAGCGTCTTCCAGCGGGCCGCGCCCTCGAGCAGCGGGGCGACGTCGGCGAGCAGGTCCAGGCCGCCGTACATCTGCCAGTCCAGGACGCGGGTGGCGCCCCCTTGGCTGACGACGACGAGGCTCGCCTGCTGCAGGCGCTTGATCGCCTCGCGCACCGCGTGGCGGTTGATGCCGAACTGCTCGGCGAGCACGCGCTCGGACGGCAGCGGGTCGCCCGGGGCCAGCTCGGAGCCGAGGATCTGGCGGCGCAGGTCGTCGTGCACCTCGTCGGAGCGCAGCGGGCGGCGGGAAGAAGGAGACGCGTCAGGCATAGAACTGGTCCAACCAGTTACGGCTCACTGGAAGGTGGCGCATCGTCGGAGCACGATCCAGCGCAGCCTCCCACGATCCGTAGTCCTCCGGGCGACAGTTCGGGGGCCCGCCCCATTTGCGGGTCGCCAGACCGAGCGTAAACTTCGTTCATGGCCCCCGCGCATCAGCCCCGAGTCGTGATCGCCGGCGGCGGCGTCGGCGCCGTGGAGGCCGCACTCGCGGTCCGCGTGCTCGCCGGCCCCGTGCCGACCATCGACATCATCAGCCCCACCGGCACCTTCGTCTACCGGCCGATGGCCGTGACCGAACCCTTCGGCGGCAAACCGTACGCCGAGATGGCGCTCGAGGACCTCCACGAGACCCACGACGTCCGCCGCATCGACGGCGCGGTGGCCGAGGTTCGGCCCGGCGAGCACCTCGTCGTGTTGCGCAGCGGCGAGGAGGTCACCTACGACGTGCTCATCGTCGCCATCGGCGCGAAGCCGCGCCCGTGGCTGCCGGGCGCCGTGACCTTCGCCGGGAACCCCGACGTCGACGCCGTGCGCGGGGTGCTGGACCGCATCCGCTCCGGCGAGGTCGAGGAACTGGTCTTCGCCTCGCCGCCCGGCGCGAGCTGGACGCTGCCGCTCTACGAGCTCGCGCTGCTCACCGCGGCGTGGATCGCCGACGAGGGCATCATGGGCGTGAAGCTTGCGCTCGCCACCTCCGAGAACGAGCCGCTGCGCGACTTCGGCCCGACCGCCGCGCGCACCGTGCGCGACCTGCTCGGCGACCGCGGAGTGCGCTTCCTCAACTCCCAGGCGACGAACTATGGCCACGAGATCGTCACGCTCGCGAGCGGGCGCCCCGTGCGCGCCGACGCCGTCATCACCATGGCCGAGCTGGTGGGCAACCCGATCCCGGGGCTCCCCACCGACGACAGCGGCTTCATCACCGTGAACGAGCTCATGGGCGTCGAGGGCCTGGACGACGTCTGGGCCGTCGGGGACGCCACGACCTTCCCCGTCAAGCAGGGCGGGCTCGCCGCCCAGCAGGCCGACACGGCCGCATCGGTCATCGCAGGCAAGCTCGGCGCGCCGGTCGGCGCTCAGCCGCTGCAGCCCGTCCTGCGCGGCATGCTGCTCACCGGTGTGACCTCCGCCTACCTGCGCGGCGACGCGGTCTCCAGCGAGGCCGCCTTCGACCCGCTGTGGTGGCCGCCGACGAAACTCGCAGGCCGGTACCTCGCACCGTACCTCGCCGACCGCCACCAACTCGACCCCGCGTCACAGGAGCTGCAGGAGCGGGCGCCGGTGCGCAAGGCTGGCGAGGAGCGCGAGGAGATGCGCCGCCTGGCGATGGAGTTCGCCGAGGCCGACGCGCTGTGGGGCGACTTCGACAGCGCGCTGCGCTGGCTGCGCACCCTGGAGTGGATCGATGGTGTGCTGCCCCCGCAGCACGCCGAGCTCAAGGAGCGGTGGGAGAAGGAGTTGGCGACCTGACCCCGGCCGCGGCCGGGACGGTCTCCGGCCGCGCGCCGGGCGCGGTGAGGCCGGCCTGATCATCGGCTACGGCGCGCTGCCGGAGACGGCAGTGCACCGGGTGATCGCCGAACTGGCCGCCGCTAGCCGAGCGACCGCGAGATGATCATGCGCTGCACCTCGCTGGTGCCCTCGTAGATCTGGGTGATCTTCGCATCGCGCATCATCCGCTCGACCGGGTACTCGGTCACGTAGCCGTAGCCGCCGAGGACCTGAACGGCTTCGACCGTCACGGCCATGGCGGTGTCCGACGCGATGAGCTTGGCCATCGAGCCGTGCACCTGGTAGTCGGCGTCGCCGCGGTCGGCCTTCGCGCACGCCTCGTACGTGATCGCGCGGGCGGCGGCCGTCTTCGCCTGCATGTCGGCGAGCTTGAACGCGATGCCCTGGTGGCGGTTGATCGGCTTGCCGAACTGGATGCGTTCGCTCGCGTACTTCGCGGCGTAGTCGGTGGCGCCCTGGGCGATGCCGACGGCCTGCGCCGCGGCGCCGAGGCGCGTGTAGGAGAGGGTCTTCAGCGCGACGGCCATGCCGCGGCCCTCCTCGCCGACGAGGTTCGCGACCGGGACGCGCACGTCCTCGTAGACCGGCGAGCCGGTCGGCGAGCCCTTGATGCCGAGCTTCTTCTCGAGCTTGCCGATGGAGAAGCCCGGGCGGTCCTTCTCGACGATGAACGCCGAGACCTTGCCCTGCTCGCGGTCGGTCACCGCGAACGTCAGGTAGTAGTCGGCGATGCCGGAGTTCGTGATCCAGTTCTTCGCGCCGTTGATGACCCACTCGTCGCCGTCGCGGACCGCGTGGGTGCGCATGCTGGCGGGGTCCGAGCCGGCCTCGGGCTCGGAGAGGGCGAACGCCGGCGTGATCTCACCCGACGCCAGGCGCGACAGCCACGTCTGCTTCTGCTCCTCGCTGCCGAAGAGCTTGATCGGCATGGAACCGAGCTCCTGCACCATGAGGATGAGCGACGTCGCCGCGCACGCCTTGGCGATCTCCTCGACGCCGATGTTCAGCATGAGGACGCCCGTGCCGGTGCCGCCGTGCTCCTCCTCGAACGGGAGGCCGAGGATGCCGTTCTCGGCGAGGATCTCGCGCAGGTCGTGCGGGTACTCCGCACTCGCGTCGATGTCGTGGGCGCGCGGCGCGATCTTCTCGGTCGCGATCTGGCGAATCATGTCGCGCAGATCGAGGAACTCCTGCGGCAGCGCGTAGAGGTCGGTGTGGGTGCTCGTAGCCATAACTACCCACCCACTGTAGTTGGAAGGTCGCCTAATCGGCCTGCTGCGACCCAGGGCGCCGATGGCCGATACTCCTGGTGATGGCTCGTTCCCGCCGGATCCTCGCCGGCGCCGCCACGGCGCTCGCGCTCCTCGGCCTCATCGCCCTCGTCGCCACGGCGTTCGGCGACGAGACGCCCTCCCGTGCCCTGCGCGCAGTCGCGTCGCCGATGCCGCTGCCGCCGGAGACCACGCGCATCGCCACCGAGGCGCGCGGCGCGCTCGAGCGCGCGGCGCAGCGGGAGGCCGACCGCCGCGCCGACGCCGACGCCGAGCGGGCCGAGGCGAAGGCCGCTCGCGGGCTGCAGCAGCAGGCCAGGGATGCGGAGACCATGACCGTCCCCGCCGTGTCCGCCGAAGCGCTGGACCCGACGAGCGACGACACAGACCAGACGATCGTGCGCGCCGAGGTCCTGGAGAACGGGATCGCGCTCCCGCCGCTGGAGAGCCCGCCGGAGGTCAAACAGATCATCGAGGCGGGCAACGGCATCGCGCGCACCCCGTACCTCTGGGGCGGCGGCCACGGCAAGTGGCAGGACGAGGGCTACGACTGCTCTGGCTCGGTGTCGTTCGCGCTCGCGTCCGCAGGGCTGCTCGACCGGTCGCTGACGTCAGGCCAGCTCAAGGGCTGGGGCAAGCCGGGCAAGGGCAAGTGGGTGACTGTCTGGACCCACGACGGCCACGTCTTCCTCGAGGTCGCGGGCGTGCGATTCGACACATCGGGCACGAAGACGACCGGCTCGCGGTGGCAGAGCGAGATGCGCTCACGCAACGGCTTCGTCGCCCGGCACCCGCCTGGGCTCTAGCCCTGCGGCGCGCCGGCCAGCTGCGCGCGGAGCACGGCGATCTCGGTGACGGCCGCGCCGATCCACGCGGCGTGCATGGCGGCGATCTCCGTGTCGAGATCCGCCATGTACGCCGGGTCGTGGCGCAGCTCGCACCCCATCGCCAGGGCCCGCTCGATGCGCAGTAGCTCGAGGCGCTCGTACAGGTCGGTGGGGGTCTGGGTGATCATGTCCATCTCACGAGGGGGTGTACCCAGACTTACGTCGGGCTGACCGTCAGCGGTTCATCGAGGCGCGACCGGGCGGATCGGAGGAGCCCGTCTGTGGCAAGCTGTCTCGGCCTTCGGGTCCCCTAACTCCCCTCCACGAGGTCGTACATGCCCCGGATCCTCCTGCTCCTCCTCGCCGTGCCCCTGCTCGCCTTCGCCGTCTCGGCGTGCGGGGACGACGGCCCGTCCGAGGACGCGCTCGTCGTCTACTCCGGACGCAACGAGGACCTCGTCGGGCCACTCGTCGAACGCTTCGAGCAGGAGACCGGCATCGAGACGGAGGTCAAGTACGCCGACTCCCCCGAGCTGGCGGCGACGATCATCGAGGAGGGCAAGGCCTCGCCGGCGGACGCGTTCTTCAGCCAGGACGCCGGCGCGCTCGGCGCGCTCCAGAACGAGTCGCTGCTGGGCGCACTGCCCGCCGCCACGCTCAACAAGGTCCCCGAGGCGTTCCGCTCGGCCAAGGGCGACTGGGTCGGGACGTCAGCGCGGGCCCGCGTCATCGCCTACGACAAGCGCAAGCTGCAGCCCGGCGACCTCCCGGCATCCGTCCTCGATCTCACCGACGAGGAGTGGAAGGGCCGGATCGCGTGGGCGCCGACGAACGCGTCGTTCCAGTCGTTTGTCACCGCCATGCGCGCGGAGCTCGGTGAGGAGCAGACGCAGGCGTGGCTCGAGGGCATGCTCGCCAACGACGTCCAAGCCTATGAGAACAACATCGCGATCCGCGACGCGAT
This sequence comes from Solirubrobacteraceae bacterium, assembly GCA_051306365.1. Lineage (GTDB taxonomy): Bacteria > Actinomycetota > Thermoleophilia > Solirubrobacterales > Solirubrobacteraceae > Svornostia. The sequence goes on along the minus strand of JBPPNC010000105.1, from coordinate 56,191 downwards.
CGCCAAGGGCGAGATCGACGCCGGGCTGCTCAACCACTACTACGTCGCCGAGGCCATCGCCGAGGAGGGCGAGGACTACCCCGTCGGGATCTACGAGCCGGGTGACGGCGACATCGGCGCGCTGGTGAACGTCGCGGGCGTCGGCATCCTGGCGAGCGCCAACCAGCAGGAGAAGGCGCAGCGGTTCGTCGACTTCCTCCTGACCGACGAGAGCCAGAAGTACTTCGCCGACGAGCTGAAGGAGTACCCCGTCGTGCCGGGCGTCGAGGCCGACCCGTCGCTGCAGCCGCTCGACGAGATCGAGCAGCCCGACATCGACCTCAACCAGCTCGACGACCTGCAGGGCACCGTGGAGCTCCTGCAGCAGACCGGGGTCCTGTGACCGGATGACCCGTCGCGCCGCACCCCCGGCGCTGCTCGCCACGGCGGGGCTCGTGGCGGCCGGCGCGGTCCTGCCCGTCGCGTACCTCGCGTGGGTCGTCCTCGGCGACCTGCCGCAGTGGTGGGAGACGGTGTGGTCGGCGCGCGCGCTGGAGCTGATGCTGCGCAGCGTCGGCCTGGCCGTGGCGGTGACCGCGGCGACGGTCGCGATCTCGCTGCCGATCAGCTGGCTGACGGTCCGCACCGACCTGCCGGGCCGCGGCGTGTGGTCGGTGCTGTGCGCGCTGCCGCTGGTGATCCCGAGCTACATCGGGGCGTACCTGCTGGTAAGCGCGCTCGGCCCGCGCGGCGAGCTGCAGGGCGTCCTGGAGGGCCCGCTGGGGATCGACCGGCTGCCGTCCCTGTACGGGTTCTGGGGCGCGTGGCTGGCGCTCACGCTGTTCTGCTTCCCGTATGTGCTGCTGCCGCTGCAGGCGGTGCTGCGGCGGATGGACCCGTCGCTGGAGGAGGCCGCGCGCGGGATGGGCCGCTCGGGGTGGGCGGCGTACCGCGGCGTCGTGCTCCCCCAGCTCCTGCCCGCGGTCGGCGCGGGCGCGCTGCTCGTCTCGCTCTACGTCCTGAGCGACTTCGGCGCGGTGTCGATCATGCGCTTCGACTCGTTCACGCGCGTGATCTACACCCAGTACCGCTCGTCGTTCGACCGGGTGGGCGCGGCGTCACTGGCCACGCTGCTGGTGCTCGTGACGCTCGTGATCCTGTGGCTGGAAGCGCGCTCGCGGCGCTCGGGCGCGCTGCACCGCAGCGCCCCGGGGACGGCGCGGCCGCCGCGGCCCGTCGCGCTCGGGCGCTGGCGCTGGCCGGCAGTGGCGTTCTGCGCGGGCGTCGTCGGGCTGGCGCTGGCGCTGCCCGTCGGGATGCTCGCGCTGTGGACGACGCGCTCGATCTCGGGCACCGTCGAGTGGGGCGCGGTGTTCACGTCGGCCGGGCACTCGCTGCTGGCGGCGGGGTTGGCCGCCGGGGTCGCGGTGCTGTGCGCGCTGCCGGTCGCGCTGCTGGCCGCGCGGTACCGGGGCCGCTGGCCGCGGCTCATCGAAGGCGGCGCGTACCTCGGGCATGCGCTGCCGGGGATCGTCGTGGCGCTGGCGCTCGTGTTCTTCGCGACCCGCGCGGTGATCGGGCTCTACCAGACGCTCTTCATGCTCGTGGTGGCGCTCGTGATCCTCTTCCTGCCGCAGGCCATCGGCGCGGTGCGCACCGCCGTGCTGCAGGTCGACCCGCGCCTGGAAGAGGCCGCGCGGTCGCTCGGGCGCTCGCCGACGCGCGCGTTCGTCTCGGTCACCGCACCGCTGCTGCGCGGCGGTGCAGCCGCGGGTGCAGCGCTCGTCTTCCTCACGGCGGTGAAGGAACTCCCGGCGACGCTCATCCTCGCGCCGATAGGCTTCGACACGCTCGCGATCGACGTCTGGCGCACCACGAGCGTCGGCTTCTACGAGCGCGGCGCGGCCCCGTCCCTGCTGCTGCTCGCCGTCTCGGCGGTGCCCATGGCGATCCTCGTCCTGCGCGAGCGTTCTGACACATGAGCGCGATCTCGATCACCGGCCTGCACAAGGCGTTCGGCGCCGCCCGGGCGGTCGACGGCGTGGACCTCGAGGTCCCCGAGGGCGAGATCTGCGCGCTGCTCGGCCCGTCGGGCTGCGGCAAGACGACGATGCTCCGCCTGCTCGCCGGGTTCGAGACGCCCGACGCGGGCACGATCCGGGTGGGCGACCGGCTCGTCGCCGGGGACGGGGCGATGCTGGCACCGGAGAAGCGCGGCATCGGGATGGTCTTCCAGGACTACGCGCTGTTCCCGCACCTCAGCGTGGCGGAGAACGTGGGGTTCGGGCTGGGCCGGGGCGAACGCGGGGCGCGGGTGGACGAGCTGCTCGAGCTCGTGGGTCTCACCGGGCTGGGAGACCGCCATCCGCATGCGCTCTCGGGCGGGCAGCAGCAGCGGGTGGCGCTGGCGCGGGCAATCGCAGCGACCCCGGCGCTCGTGCTCCTCGACGAGCCGTTCAGCGGCCTGGACGCGGCGCTGCGCGCGTCGGTGCGCGGTGAAGTCCGGTCGATCCTCGAGCGTGCCGGGGTCACCGCGCTGTTCGTCACGCACGACCAGGAGGAGGCGCTCTCGCTCGCCGACACCGTGGCCGTCATGCACGCCGGACGGGTGGAGCAGATAGGCACGCCCGAGGAGGTCTACGGCCGGCCCGCGACCCGCTGGGTCGCGACGTTCCTGGGCGAAGCGGACGTCCTGCCCGGCGAGGCGTTGGACGGCCATGTCGACTTCGAGCTCGGACGGCTGCCGGTCGACCCCGGCTTCCGGGGCGCTGCCGATGTGCTCGTCCGCCCCGAGGCGGTCTCGCTGTCGCTCGGCTCGCGCGGGTCGGGCCGGCGGGTCGAGGGGCGCGTCGTGCAGCGCGAGTACTTCGGCCACGACCAGCTCGTGCACGTCGAACTGCCGTCGGGCCGGCGGATCCGCTCACGGTCGCTCTCCCACCCGGTGTGGCACGAAGGCGACCGTGTGCACGTCGCGATCGACGGCCCGCTGAACGTGTTCGCCCCCACAGGATCTCCGTGATTGCGGCTTCTTTCTGGCCACACGGTTGACAGTCGTCCGACGGACCTGATCTGGTCAGCGGTGCTCCGACGGGAGCGTGCACCACGGTCCACCCGGTCGTCATGCCGCCGCCTACCCACATCTACGCGAGCGCCCTTTCACGCCGCGACCTTCGCCGGCGGGGAAGCCGTATCCCCCACCCCCACAGCCGCCGGCGGTCCCCCCTGATGTGGCGCCTGTGCGGTGTGACGGCCGGGACCGCGCTGATGCTGGAAGCGCTGTCGCGCCTAGGCGGCTGACGCTTCGACCTTCGGCCGGGTCGGCTCCTTCACCCGCTCGGCCTTCGGCACCGCCCGCCCGGCGGCGCAGACCGCCCACATCATCGTCATCCACGCCGCAGTGGCGACCACGATGTGGATCCACACGACACCCGCGGGCAGGCCGTTGAAGTACTGGATCGCGCCCACGACGCCCTGGATGCCGATGAGCACGGCGGTGGCCGCGAGGGCGTTGAGCAGCTGCTTGTCGGCGCCGCGGCGGCGCAGCAGGAGCCAGAGGATCACGCACGACACGCCAAGTGCCGTGCCGAGCCGGCCGTGCGTGTGGATCGCCCATTCGACGGTGTCGCTGCCGCGCCAGTCCAGCCGGTGGACGACCTCGCCGGTCCGGGCGCTGCCGGGATGGGGACCGGCCGCGGTGGCGACGGTGCCCATGAAGAAGAGGAGGCTCGAGATCGGGAACAGCGCCCGTGTGCCCCAGACGGCGAGCATGTCGGGGTTGCGGGGACGACTTCCCGGCTCGTGCCACGCGCACCAGACGAGCATCACGGCGGCGATGAGGATCACCATCGAAAGCAGGAAGTGCCCCATGACAAAGCCGGGCTGGAGGTGGTACTTCACCGTCCACATCCCGAGCACAGCCTGCATGACGACGCCGATCGGCAGCAGCGTGCCGAGGATCGCGAGGTCGCGGCGATACGGGCGGCGCCGGAAGGCGAGGAGGCCGGCGGCGATCGCCAGCAGGCCGACGAGCCCGCTGATCAGCCGGTTGCCGTACTCGATCCACGAATGGACCGTGGCCGGCGCGACCACGTCGCCGTCGCAGGTGGGCCAGTTCGTGCACCCAAGGCCCGAGCCCGTAAGGCGGACGCCGGCGCCCGTCAGGACGATGAGGGCGAGGCTGACCGTCGCGGCGGTGGCGACGATGGCGTAGGTGCGCGGGGAGATCTCGGGGAGGCGCATGCCGACCAGACAGGGTAGAGGCCGAGGCGCACGCCCGCGCGCCGACAGGCCACCCGCCGTCGCTAGGCTCCCAACCGTGCCGGTCAACCCGACAGGTGTGCAGAGCCGCGAGGAACTCGAAGCGTTCTACGACGTCGCGGACCCGTGGGCGTACGACACGACACCGGACGATCGCGCGCGTGTCGCCCGCCTGCGCGCCGCCCTGCCCAGGCTGGACTACGAGCGCGCGCTCGACATCGGCTGTGGCAACGGCTTCGTGACCGTCGAGCTCCCCGGACGCGAGATCGTGGGCGTCGACCTGTCCGAGCGCGCCGTCGAGTACGCACGAGAGCGAGTGAAGTCTACGCCCGGTCGCACCTTCCGATTCGAGGCGCGCTCCCTCTTCGACCTGCGGCCCGAGGAGCTCGGCGGCACCTTCGACCTCATAGTGATCACCGGTGTTCTGTATCCGCAGTACATCGGGGGCGGTTTCTCGGTCGTCGCCGAGATCCTCCACCGGCTGGCCTCGCCGCGCGCGATCATCGCGTCGGTCCACATCGACGAGTGGAACGCCCACCGCCTTCCCCTGACGACGCTGTCCATCGGCGTGGAGCCGTACCGCGAGTTCTTCCACAGGCTCGAGATCTTCCAAGCCCCGTGATCCTCTGCTACCACAAGGTGGACCTGCACCCTGCGTCGCACTGGTGGGTGACCGCCGACGCGTTCGACCGCCAGATGGCGGACCTGCGGGGCTACGACGTCGTCACACTCGACAACTACGACCCGCGCAACCCCGACCACGCCGTCATCACCTTCGACGGCGTCTACGCCAACGTCGTCGCGTTTGCAGGCCCGATTCTCGAGAAGTGGGGCTACCCGTTTGAGCTGTTCGTCATCGGCGACTGGATCGGCTGTGAGAACACCTTCGACCAGCACGTGGAACCGCGGGCCTGGTTTGCCGGCCTCGACGAGCTTGACACGCTCGTGGCTCACGGCGGCCGAATCCAGTGGCACACACGCACGCACGGCAAGCTCGCCGACCTCGACGACGCGGGGCTCGCGCGCGAGCTCACCCCGCCGCAGGAGATCCTCGACCGGTTCAGCGACGGGCGGCACCTGGGCTGGTTCGCCTATCCGCATGGCGAGCACGACCTCCGCGTGCGCGCCGCGGTGGAAGCGAGGTTCCAGGGGGCCGTGTCCGTCGTGCAAGGCGATCCCGACGACCGATACACACGCGCCCGCTTCGAGGTCGATGAAGAGCGGAGCCTGAGCCGCTCGACGGTTTCGGTGATCGTCCCGAACTACAACTACGGCCGGTTCCTGCCCGAGGCGCTCGACTCCGTGTTCCAACAGTCCGGGCGCGTCGAGGAGATCCTGGTCATCGACGACTGCTCCACCGACGGGTCGCAGGAGATCGCCGCGCGCTACTCCCACCGGGTCACGGTCGAGCTCAACGATCAGAACCTGGGAATCGTCGAGAACTTCCGCAAGGCGGTGTCGCTCACGAGCGGCGACTACGTCGTCTTCCTCGGAGCGGACAACCGGATGCGCAGCGACTTCGTCGAGCGCGCGAAGGCCGCGCTGGACGCGAACCCCGACGCGGCCGTCGCCTACACCGACGCCGTGATCTTCGGCCCCCGGTCGCATGAGCTGGCCGAGAAGGTCGGCGCTGAGACGACGGCCGTGGACGACGTGTACCTCTGGCGGTTCCCCGATCCGACGCCCGAGCACATCGCGAACATCGCGGAGTCCAACTTCATTCACGGCTCGTCCATGTACCGCCGCGTTGACTACGAGGCGGTCGGCGGCTACCGCCAGGGCGACGGTCCCGAGGACCACGACCTCTTCACCCGGATGCTCCTGTCAAGGCGAGGCGCGGTACGAGTCGCCCACCCGGTGCTTGAGTACCGCCAGCACTCCGACGAGCAGGTCAACACCCGGCTCGGAGCCCAGCTCGAAGCGGCACGCCAAGCGCGGATCGCCGCAGATCTGCGCCGTGAGCTCGACGCCGCAAACACACGTGCGGCGGAGCTGCAGGCCCACATCGACGCGCTGGAAGGCCAGCTCGCCGCCACCGTGTCACGACCGGTGCCCGACGAGGACGAGCTCGCGTGGCTGCATCAGCGCAACGCCACACTCGCCGCGATCGAGCAGGGCGGCTGGTGGCGACTGCGCGGCCACCTGCGCCCGATCCTCGGGCCGCTGGCGCATGTTGCCCGCAAGGTGCAGCGCCGCTGATCGCGCCCTACGCGAGGGCCGGCGCGACGACCGTCTCAAGCAGCCGCGCAGCCTCCACGAGGGTCGCCGCGACCATCGCCTGCGGCTGAGCCGCCCGAAGTGCGTCGAGGTGCGGGCCTGCGGCTCCGGTCACGACGTCGTAGTGGCCCGCGCGGGCGACCAGAAGGGCGTCGGGGTTTTCCCCTAGGACCACCTCGGCGCCCCGATGCGCCCAGGCTGCAGCGTCCCCCTCCCCGGCGACGAGCGTGACGCGCAGCTCGCGCCCAGGGTCACTCAGCGATGCCAGCAGCGCCCCGTCCAGGCCGTCCCGCTCAGGCAGGACCGTGCCGCAGAGCACGAGCAACCGACCGCAAGCGAGCGCATCACGGGCCGCGAGCGTCCGCGCCGGGTCCGCCGGCAGGACGGACGGCAGCCGGTCGACCGCCAGCGTCTCGCCCCAGCGCTCGAGGAACGGCGTGCGGCTGCGCAGGAACAGCTCCTCGGCTCGCGCCGGGTCCGACGAGGCGAACTGCTGGTGGGCGACACGCACCTGCGGGACGAACAGCGTCCGCGCCCCGCGCGCCGCGAGCGCGAGACACAAGTCGGCGTCCTCGAAGTACGCGGGGTCGTAGACGGGGTCGAAGCCACCGACAGCGAGGAAGTCCTCGCGGCCCACGAGCATGCACGCCCCCGCCCCGAAGTCGCAGGTCCGCGCGAAGGCGTAGAACGGGTCCTCGGGGTCCGCGCCGCTGCCCAGCGCAAGCACACTCCCGTCTGCGCCCAGCACTGCGCCCGCGGTCTGCAACGTCCCGTCGAGGTGCACAAGGGTCGGAACCACGGCGCCCACGTCCGGCCGTTCGAGGGCTGCCATGAGCGGTGACGCCCAACCGGGCGGGACGATCGCGTCGCTGTTGAGCAGCGCGAGCACCGGGGCACGCGCCAGCGACGCTGCTTGGTTGTTCGCCGCTCCATACCCCGTGTTCTCCGCGTTCTCAACGAGCCGGACCGACGGGAACCGCTCACGGATCATGTCCGGCGTGCCGTCCGTCGAGGCGTTGTCGACGACGACGACCTCGTGCGGGACATCGGTGTGCCGCTCGACGGCGTCGAGCGCGCGCTCGGCCCACTCGCGCGCGCCGTACGTCGCCATCACGACCGACAGGACCGGCGTGCTCACGCGCCGCCTCCCAGCCAGCGCGAACGCTTCTTCTGCGGGTCGCTCTCGGTCCGCGCCGCGTCGCGCTCGGCGATCGCGGCGTCGCGCTCGCGCAGCGCGGCGTCGTGCGAGGCGGTCGCCCGCTCGAGCTCGGCCAGCGCGGCGGCGGCCCGGTGCCGCGCCTCGTCACGCTCCGCCGTCCGCTGCGCGAGCAGCCCCCGCAGCGCGGCGACCTGCCGGACCCGGAAGCGCAGCGCGTCGTCCGAGCCGGCCACTCAGCCCTCCGGCGCGTGGATGACGACACAGGCCACACCGCGCGCGGCAGCCGCGAAGTCGTCGGCGGGCGTGTCGTCGGCGTGCACGTTGCGGTACCCGGCGTCGGTGAGTGCGGTCGCGGCGACGCGCTGCCAGCCACCGGCGCGGTAGCCGTAGTACGTCGCCTCGGCGCGCAGCCCGTCGAGCAGTTCGGCGAGACCCGCCGCGTCGAACTGGCGCAGCCAGCCGTGGTCCTCGGCCCGGCCGTACGGAACGGTGAGGAGCACGCGTGCGCCGGGTGCGGCCACCCGGAGGAGCTCGTCGAGCGCGCGGCGCTGCTCGGCGGCCGGGTCGTCGGCGCGCGGCTCGGTCGCCCCGTAGATCGCGTTGTCCATGCCGACGTGCTCGAGCGTCGATCCGCACACGACGAGGTCGAACGCATCGTCGTCGAAGGGCAGGGTGCGCAGGTCGGCGCTAACGTAGCGCACGCCACGGTCCTCGAAGGTCACGTCCTCGGTGATGAGCGTGGCGATGGTCAGCGCGCCGATGCGCGGCAGGAACGCGTCGAGGACGTGGGCGTGGTTGAGCACCGAGCCGGCGTCGAGCACCCGGTCGCCCTCGGCACGCGCGAGCAGCCACAGGAACTCGACGACGCGCTCGTCGAGCGCGACGCCGTACCCCTCGGGGAGAGGTGCGAGGCGGGCGAACCGGCGGACGAGGTCCTCGCGACCGAGCATCTCCCCGAGGAACGCGTGATGGCGGGCGCCGTACCCCGGGCTGAACGGACGCCCCGCGGCCGGGAACCGCTCGGGCAGGGTCGGGCCGTACGAAAGGTGGCGATCGAGCAGTTCGGTGTGCTCGTCGACCTTGGCCTGCAGCGCAGACGCGCCGACCGCGCGCCGCTGCTCGTGCGTGGCCGCGTCGGCGAACTGCGCCTGGGTGCGGCGGAACTGCGCGAGGACCTCGGCGTGGGCGGCCAGCCGGTGGCGCTCGAGCTCGCCGGTGAGGTCGAGGACGCGGCCGTCGAGTTCGCGGATACGGTCCAGCAGCTGGGCGGAGACGAGGTCGCGCCGGGCGGTGAACGGCCGCTTGAGCCGCTGCGCCGCCCACTTCGCCTTCTCGGCGGCGCCGCCGCGCTGCCCGAGGCCGCGCAGGACCGACGCCAGTTCGACTCCGGGCGTGTCGAGCTGCGCCGGTGCGACGTTCGCCACCTTCAGCCCGCGCGCGCCCTGCGCGATGAGGTCCTGATAGTGGGCCTGCAGGATGGGCTCCATCGAATGTCCCGCAGCGACGGGCGTGTGGCCGGCACGGATCTCCTCGCGGGCCCGCGCCGCCCGCTCCCGCGCCTCTTCCGGGTGCTCGAACACGTGGCGCATGAGCGCGGCGAGCTGACCGAGATCGGGATCGGCCCAGACGGCGTCGGCCGGATACGGCTCGGCGTGCTCACCCACGGACACGAGCTCGTAGTCGACGAGGTAGGCGTTGTCCTCGTTGAGAAACTCCAGGACGCCGCCGTAGTTCGTGGCGATGACCGGCGTACCGAGCAGCATCGCCTCGGCCGGGCTCAGGCCGAACCCCTCAGAGCGGTGCGGGGACACATAGCAGTCGCTCAGCGCGATGAGCGCGTTCTTCTCGCCCACCGAGAGGTACTTGTCGACGAACGAGATGTCCGGGTGGTCGCCGATCTCCAAGAGCACCCGATCGTGGTGGGCGAACATCGTGTCCGCGTTGATGCACTTCAGGACGAGGTGCGCGCCGCTGCCCGGCGGGAACGCGTCCTTGAACGCGCGGATGAGCCCAGTGGGGTTCTTACGGGCCTCGGTCGAGTGGTAGTCGTAGACGTAGAGGAAGACGAACTCGTCCTCGGGCAGCCCGACGTGCGAGCGTGTGACGTTGGCGACGGGCGGCTCGCCGACGGGCAGCGTGATCTTCGTGACGGGAACCGGGCAGTCCGGCGCGATGAGGTCGCGGATGTGGTCTGTGGCGACCCACACCTCGTCGACCCACCGAAACGACTCCTGCCACGAGGACGGGAGCTCGCCGACCTCCCACCACCACAGCGCGATCGTCCGGCGCCCGGCGAAGAAGGCGTCGCCGGTTTCCCGCGCGAATGCCGGGATGGCGTCACCGTTCAGGCACAGGATGTTCAGCGGGTACGGCGCCTCGTCGGGCGTGGCGAACGTGAACTCCGCGCCCTGGCGACACGGAGGGACGAACGACCCCTGCACAGGCAGGGCGGGCACGCGCGCGGCGTCCAGTCCGGCGATGAGCAGGCGGGCCGCCTCGCCGAGCCCGAGCTCGGACCGGAAGAAGCCGGCGACGTTGACACCCCAGAGGGGGTCCGTCGTCTGCGGGCTGTCCCCGTGGTCCCAGCGGCCCGCGCTGCGTGCGTCTTCGGGGATGTGCGGCGGGCGCGGCGGCAGCAGCTCGTCGGGCACGAGATCACGCCCGTGCACCCAGACCCACCCCACGTAACCGGCGCCGTCTCCACCGCGCACGTCCGGGTACACGTCGCGCAGGTCGTCACGGGACTGCCACAGCGCGTCGAGGTACCGGGTCATGCCCAGATCGCGGCCCCAGTCCGCGGGTGCGTTGAGGAAGGCGTAGAACCGCTCCCAGCCGGCTGGCTCGCTCGGCGGCGCCTCGAGCATTCCCGTGGCAAGCGCCTCGGCCATGAGCCCCGCCATCGCGGGCGGGAGCGGGCGCCCGTCGGGCATCCTGATCTGCGCGAGCCGGCCGCCGCCGGCGCCCGAAGCGCGCAGGCGCCCCGTGACGTCCTCGAGCAGCTCGCGGAACACCGGGTCCGCGGTGACCCGTACGCGGCTGAGCAGCGGATGCAGACGCGTGGACAGGGCGACGTCGAACTCGGGAAGCCGAAGCACCGCGACCCGGGCCCCATCAGCCGTGAGGTGCCCGTCGGCGTCCCGGCCGAGCCCACGCGTCGAGAGCGTCCACCACGCGACGACGCTCGGTGGCATGTTCAGGACGGCGAGGACCTCGTCGTCCAGTTCATCGAGCAGTTCGGATGTCGCACCACCCTCTGGCAGCGTCCACGGCGAGGCATCCAGCCGGCGGCGCCAGCCGGCGACGAGCTCGCGCGTGACATCGCCCGCACGGAAGATGAGGAACCCGAGGTCGGTCGGCTCGACGTGCTCGAGGTCCGTGACGCTCGGGTGCAACCCGTCATCGGGCGGCGCAGGCACGTCGCGGCCGAGCACGCTGATTGGCGCCGCCCCGCCGAGCAGGTCGTCCACCCGCCCGAACAGCACCGTGTCCGGCGCCAGAACCACCACGATGCCCGGGCCGGCCAGCGCACGCTCGAGCGCCGGCAGCAGCACGGCCAGGCCGGCGCGCTCCGGAGCGAGCAGAGCCGCGTCAGCGGATGGCGCCACGCGCCCGAGGTCGGCTGCGCCGAGCACCTCCACGCCGGCCGGAAACCCCTCGACCGCCGGACCGTCGGCGCACACGACCATCATCCGGGCCTCCGGATGATGCTCACGCACGCTCTCGGCGAGCACCCGGGCAAACGGCAGCTCGGGGCCGAGCGCGACGGTGATAACCGTCAGCGGCGGCTGCGACGGGGCGGACATGAGCCATCGATCGTACTCAGGCCCCGGCCGCTACGACCGTCCGCGTGCCACGCGGGCCGCTGCGAGCCGCGCACGGGTCCAGCGGTGATGGTCGGCGTAGGGCGCGAGGGCCGCGCGCATGCTCGCCCCGCCGGCCTCGACGCCATGCGTCCGCATGAGATCCGCCCGCGCGCGCTCCCCGATCCGCCGCCCGAGGGCCGGGTCGGCGACGAGCCGGCGCATCGCCGCCGCGGCCTCATCGAGGTCCGGATCCGCCCACCGCGCACAAGACGGGTAGGGCGCGCCGCCGGGTCCAATGGGGACCAGACGAGCGCCGACCAGCAGGCTGTTGTCATCGGTCATGTACTCCAGGTTCCCCGAGTATCTCGTCGCGATGACGGGGCGGCCCTGGGCCATCGCCTCCGCCGGCGTGAACCCGAACCCCTCCGCACGATGCAGCGAGACCACGGCGTCACTGCGCTGGACGAGCGCGTCCATCTCGGCGCGTTCGGCGTAGCCGGCCTGGACGTGTACGTCCGGGTGCCGGTCGGCAGCCGCCACGAGCGCGGCGTGCTCGTCGGGATGCGCCTCATGGTCGATGCACTTGATCACGAGCGACGGCCCCTCGCCGGGAGCGAACGCGCGGACGAACGCCTCGATGGCGCCATGCGGGTTCTTGCGCACCACGCTCGAGTAGTACCCGAACACGGAGAGGAAGACGAAGCCCTCGGGCAGGCCGAGATCAGCCCTCGTGCGCCGGGTCGGCGCCGCACGGCGCACGGGGACCCGAATACGGGTGACCCCCACGTCGTGCGGTGTCGCCGCCGGTGCGATCGCGTCCGCGACGTGGTCCGAGCCGGCCCACACCTCGTCGACCCAGTCAAAGCCGCCGTGCATGATCTCCGGGAAGGTCTCGACCTCCCACCACCACAGCCCGATCGTGTGGCGACCGCGGAAGAACTGCGGCCCGACGGCACCGCCGAACCCCGGGGTCTCCAGCGCGGTGAGGCACAGGACCGTGATCGGGAACGCGGCATGCTCGGGCGCGACGGTGCGAAACGGCACGTGCTGACGCGACGGCGACGCCTCCGGCGGATGGACCGGCAGCACGGGAACCCGGGCGGCGTCGAGCGCGGCGACGACCGCGCGCGCCGCCTCTCCGACCCCGGACTCGGCGCGCAGCGGGCCGACGACGTTGACGCCGCCGACTCGCGGCGTCTGCGGCTGTGGCAGCAGCGGCACGGTCAGCGGGTCAGCGCCGCGGGCGCGACGTGGGCGGCGCGGTCGCCCCAGAGCTGGGGGTTGTAGTAGGGATCGGGCCGGCCTGCACGGTGATCGGCGACGGCGTGGAGCTCGGCGAGGGCGGCCACGGTGCCCCGCGACGGCCCGATGATGCGCAGCCGCGCATGCGGGGTGCAGACGACCCTACCGGCGCGCGCGGTGAGCGCGAGGGTCAGGGCCGCCAGCGCATGCCGGTCGGCACGCGGGTCGGGGCCGGCGTCTCCTGCGACGCGTTCACGGCGGAAGGCCACGGCGCCCGACACCGCCGAGCGGTTCGTGACGAAGGTCAGCTCGTCGGGAACCTCGTCGCCGTGGGTCGGCGCGCCCGGGTGGACGGGCAGCGGCACGCCGCGCGGCAGCGCGATCCCGGCGTGCACCGTCATGTCGTCGCCGTCCACGACGAGCGCGCCCGCCGCAGCGACTGCCGGCTCGCCCGCCAGCCCGCACAGCTCGTCGCGCCAGTCGGGTGTCTCGGGGATGCAGAGCTCCTCGAGCAGGATCACGAACGCCGTTGAGGTCGCCGCGATCCCCGCTCGCGCGAGCGCGCCCCACCGGTGGTCATCGCAGCCGACCACCGCGGCGCCTGCCGCGCGAGCGGCATCCTGGTGTGCGCCGACGACCGTGACGGTGCCCAGCCCGCGCACGGCGTCTGCGACGTGTGCGGGATCGGCCTCGAGGGAGACCGGCAGGATGACGTCCACTGCGCCGGCCGGCACGGGCTCGTGCACCACCCGGTAGCGCCCTGCCTGCGCCAGACGCTCGGCGCGGGCGGCGACGCCAGTTCGCTGGAGATGCTCGGCCACCGCGCGGCACCCGCGATCGTAGGCTTCGGGCTTTGCCTCCTCGGACAGCGACGCCGAACCCTCGTGCACACGCCAGCTGTAGCGCACCCGCGGTACGTGGGCGACCCGGCTCGTCCGCTCGGCGATGCGCAGGACGAGATCATGGTCCTGCGCGCCGTCAAATGCCGGACGCCAGCCACCGAGCTCCTCGACGAGCGCGCGGCGGTACACCCCGAGGTGCAGTGTGTACATGAGCGCCCGCAGCTGCTCCGGCGCCCAGTCGGGCTTGAGCGCGGGCGCGAAGCGCCGACCGTCCGGGACGGCCTTGTCGTTGTCGGTGTAGACCATGTCGACGGCGGGATCTCGTGCGACGACCGCGCCCACGTCGGCGATCGCGTCGGGGTGCAGGACGTCGTCATGGTCGAGCGGCGCGACGTAGGCGCCGATGGCGAGCGAGAAGGCGGCATTCGTGGCCGCGGAGATGCTCTGCGCGTCGTCGTGACGGGTGAGCGCGATGCGCTCGTCGGACGCCTCGGCGTCACCCAGCCGGCGGCGGACTTCGGGGTCGCGCGAACCGTCGTCGCAGAGGCACAACTGCCAGTGGGGCGAACTCTGCGCGCGCACGCTGTCGAGCAGCGCGTCGAGCAGCGCCGGGGCGGGGTCGTGCACGGGCACCAGCAGGGAGATGACCGGGTGGTCGACGGGCCGACCGGGCGAAGGCGCAGCGGGGCCGAACCGCCGCTCGAGGACGCCGCGGGCCTCGTCGGCCAGCGCGGCCGGAAGCGACGGCGGCGGGCTGGCAGGGCGGTCAAGCAGCACGGGGTCGCCCCAGACGGCCCAGGCGTACACTCCGTTCGTGCCGTCGGGTAGGTCGGTGCGCAGGACGAGGCGGTGCTCGGTGGCGGCGAGCCCGTTGAGGTCGAGCTCGAGCAGACGCCAGACGCGGTCCTCGTGCCGAGCAGCCGGGTCCACGACCCGGGACACTGCACGGACCGGCTCGCCCTCGGCGCCGAACACCGAGGCGGTGAAGCGGACGCCCCCCGCGTTGCGCATCCAGCCCGCCGGGCGCAGTGCGCAGAACGTCCGAAGCAGGAACCCGGGCGACGGGATGACGCGCCAGCTGAGTTCTTGCGGCGGATCAGCGAGCAGTCCGGGGAGTGCCACGCCGTCGACGACGACCTCGTCGCGCCAGCGCGGCCCCGAGCCTCCGGACGCCTGCGCGTGGAGACCCGCCAGTGGGATCCGCGGGACATCAGCCTGCCTCGCCGTACACACGTCCTCGCGCACGGCGCGGCGGGCGCGGCGCAGCAGTTCGCCCGACCGCCACCGGAGCGTCCGGCGCACGTCGTCGAGCGTCGTGGACTGTGTCGCGACCTGCGCCCACGCCTCCTCGATCCCGCGCTCCAACTCGGCCACACGGAGCCGAAGGAGGAGGCTGTCCTGCTCGGAGTCGAGCCCGCCGCCGTCGCTCATGGCGCGCACTGTACGCGGTAGCGCGTCCGTCAGTCGGCGGTCACGCTCGCACCGCCGAGGACGACGGACCACCTCCGCGGATCAAGGGTCGCCGGGACAGGACGGGCGCTCGTCTGCACACGGATGACCGTCGCACCGCGCGCCGGCAAATTCAGGGACATGCTGACCGGCTTGGCGGTGAGTCCCACACGCAGCGACCGCGTGCCATCGGGCCAGCTCAGCTGAACTGCGGCGGGACGCGGGCCACTGGTCGAGACGGTCGCGCGCACGTCGACGCGAAGCGGCTCACCGGTGGGGTTGACGACCGCGACAGCGCCGAGCCGTCCGCACGGAACATTCAGGCTCCCCGGGTCCGGGCCGCTGCAACCGGCGAACCCATAGAGCGTGGGAGCCGACTCATCCGCCACTGGCACGACGGCCACGTCGTGCGCGAGCACGCCACGGGGCAGCGTGACCATACGGTCGGCCTCGGGATCGGGGTGGACCAGGGCCCCCGGGCGCTCACCACCCAGGAGGGCGACGCGGGTATGACCGGACCCCTTGGCGAGAAACAGCTTGGCCGGCGCACCGCCGGCGATCGGCCCGGCCCACGCCTCGAACTGACCCGGCTGCACGTACCAGTCACCCGCGGCATCCTTCGTATCAATCGCGCCGGGATCCGGGACCCGAGCCCCCGCAGGGAAGAGGACCGGCCGATAGGTCGCAACGAACTCCGGCGTCAGCCAGTAGGGAGCGGCGTCGAGCGTGACGAGAGTCCGGGGGCTGGACGCGTCGGCAAACAGGCCGGCCTCGACGGCGTGCCGCAGGTTCAGCTGCACGTCGCGTGTGGGCTGCATCCCATCGCGGACGAGCGTGTTGGCCCGATGGGTGACGGCTGCGACACTGCCGGCGCCGAGCGCCAGAACCACCGACGCGACGACCATGACCGCTCCGGTGCGCCGGAGCGAGCGCCGCAGGAGACCGAGAAGACCCGCTGCCACCAGCGCGAGGCCGAAGCCCTGGAGATACACGGGGAGGTAGCTGATTCCGGGCACCAGCTCGGCTTGGTACCGGCGTGCCAGCGCGATGGGCGCCGCCGGAGCGAGGATCAGGACGATGCCGAGCCCCATGGCGAGCCAGGGCGTCCATGGCGCGGTGAAGGACCAGTTCCACGCCTCCCGCACGAGCCAGAAGACCACCAGCGCCACGAGCACGCCGGCGATGATCGAAGCGGGTCCCATGGACTTCACGAAGGCGTCGCCCCGGAAGAGGAAGACGCTGCCCGGATTGAAGGCGGCGTAACTCAGCGGGAGCGTCCCCAGCAGCTGCTTGCCGAACGCCGGGATGAATACGCTGAGATCGGCGTTCGCCTCATAGGCCGGGCTCGGTGCAGTCGCTCGAGCGCGCAGTACCAGCGACAGCACGAGCATCGCCGCGCCGGTGGCCAGCGCCGGCAGCGACGCGAGCATCCCCCGTCGAAGGTTGTGCCGCTCGGCGATCGCGACGACGAGATGCATGCCGCAGAGCAGCGGCGCAGACTCGTACGTCGAGGCGGCGAGCACGATCAGGACAAGGCTGAGGACGAGCGCCCACCACCTTCGATCACGAAGCCAGACATCGAAGAGCAGGGCGGACAGCGCCATCATCGCCAGCACGCTCTGCATGAGGCCCGTATAGGAGATGACCGGGTCGTTGTAGAAGCGGAACTGCACGGTGAGCGTCGCGCCGATCGCCACCAGGGCCGCCACCGCCGGACCGCCGCCGAGCCTGCGCACGAGGGCCATCACGCACACCGTCGACAGCACGACCCACAGCAGCAGCAGCAGCTTGTAGCCGACCATGGAGTGCACGAGGGCAAACTGCCCGTAGCCCAGGTAGAAGCTCGCCGGGAACCACCGTCCCTGCTGGACGATCCACCCCTCGGCGACGTTCCACGTCAACTCCGTGAACGACTGGTGCGTCGTCGCCATTCCCCCGGAGAACGATGCGTTCAACCCGTCGTCGCCCATGTAGGGCGTCGTCAGGAGCGGCCACAACAGGAGGACCTGGAGGCCGACCACCGCCAGCAGTTCAAGCGGCAGGCGTCGTTTGATCAACGGCATCGGCGTGACCTTAGTGCAGGGCCCGTCCGGCTCACGGGGACACGCCGGTGCCGAATGCTGGTCTAGACTCGGCCGCTGTGCCTTCACGTGACACCAACGGCGCGCAGCCCGCTCCGCGGCGTGCCGACGAACTGCGAGAGCGGATCCTCCGCCTCACCCGCGAGTACCACGCCGAAGCCTTCCCGGCCCGCGACTTCACGCCCGGAGAGACGCCGGTTCCGGTCGCCGGACGCGTCTTCGACGAGGAGGAGGTCGTCAGCCTCGTCGACTCGTCGCTCGACTTCTGGCTGACGACCGGCCGCTACGCCCACACCTTCGAGCGGCGGTTCGGCCGCGAGGTCTTCGGGGTCCGTCACACGATCCTGGTCAACAGCGGGTCGTCGGCGAACCTCGTCGCCGGGTCGGCGCTGACCTCACCGCAGCTCGGTGAGCGCCGCGTGAAACCGGGCGACGAGTTCATCACCGTTGCCACCGGCTTCCCGACGACGGTCAATCCCCTGATCCAGCAAGGGGCCGTCCCCGTCTTCCTCGACGTCGACATCCCGACGTACAACATCGACGTCACCCACCTCGAGGACGCGCTCAGCAAGAAGACGAAGGCGGTCATGCTCGCCCACACGCTGGGCAACACGTTCGACCTGCGGACCATCCGCGCCTTCTGCGACGAGCACGACCTGTGGCTCGTCGAGGACTGCTGCGACGCGCTCGGCAGCACCTACGACGGTCGGCACGTCGGGTCGTTCGGCGAATTCGCCACCGTGAGCTTCTTCCCCGCCCACCACATCACGATGGGCGAAGGCGGGGCGGTGCTCTGCAACAGCGGGCGCATGAAGGTCATCGCCGAGTCCTTCCGCGACTGGGGCCGCGACTGCTGGTGCGAGCCCGGCAAGGAGGACACGTGCGGCAAGCGGTTCGACCAGCAGTTCGGCTCGCTGCCACAGGGCTACGACCACAAGTACACGTACTCGCACATCGGCTTCAACCTCAAGGTCACCGACATGCAGGCCGCGGTCGGCGTCGCCCAGCTGGACAAGCTCGACGACTTCGTCGCAGCACGCAAGGCGAACTTCGCGAAGCTCAAGCAGGGCCTCGCCGACCTTGACGAGCTGTTCATCCTGCCTGAGGCGACCGAGCACAGCGACCCCTCGTGGTTCGGCTTTCCCATCGCGGTGCGCGAAGGCGCGCCGATCAGCCGCAACGAGATCGTGCGGGTCCTCAACGACCGCAAGGTGCACACGCGACTCCTGTTCGCGGGCAATCTGCTACGTCAGCCGGCGTACGCCGGGATCGAGCATCGCGTCGTGGGCGACCTCCGCAACTCGGACTTCGTGATGGAGAACGTCTTCTGGCTCGGTGTCTACCCCGCGCTGAAGGACCAGCACATCGAGTACATGCTCGACACGCTTCACGAGATCGCCGAGAACGCGTTCCACCGTGGTGGCACGCGCCCCGCGGACGCCTCGGGTCGTGGCTGAGACAGCCGACGTCGCGCAGCACGCCAGGCAGGTCGACGACGAGCGCCGCGAGCGCCGCGTCGACATCCTGACTCTCGTCATCCTCCTGGCGTTCGCGACGTCGTTCACCTTCCTGTACGTCCATGTGCTGTACCTGGGCCACCCGGTCCCGCTCTTCGCCTTCCCTCCGTACGACACGGGGTATTTCGGTGGGGAGTTCCCGACGTCGCCGAAGATCCTCGGCGTCCACACGTTCTCGGACTTCTACGAGATGTGGGCCCGCGCGCGCGACCCGAATCCCTACCTCCCGAACGACGGGGACCTCCTGCCGGCAAGTCCGTATCTGCCGTTCGCCCACGTCATCGCCCTGCCGTTGAAGTTGCTGCCGCTCGGCGTCGCGACACCGGTGTACCTCGGGCTGCTCGTCTTCGGCCTGCTGACGCTCACCTGGTACACGGTGCGCTTCCTGCCTCAGCTCACCCGCGCGCGTACGGCGGTGGTCCTCGTACTGTTCTGCGGCCCCGTGCTCATGCTCGTCGATCGGGGGAACATCGAGGGCGTGCTGATCCTCCTCATCTGGGGCGCGATCCTCCTGGCGGCAGCTGACCGCTGGGTGTGGGCCGCGATCCTCCTCGCTGCGGCGATCGCCATGAAGGGGCATCCCGGCCTGTTCCTGGTCCTCTTTCTCCTCGAGCGGAAGTTCTGGCAGGCCGCGCTGTGCGTGGTGCTCGCCGCCGCCATGACCTATCTGCCGCTGCTGCTCATGCCCGGAAGCATCGGCGACAGCTACGACGCGATGCGCATCGTCCAGAACAACATCGACCTGGCGCTCTCGTCGAACCTCAACTACAACTCGAGCGCAAAGGCCCTGCTGATCCGGGCCGACGCGCTGCAGGGCGGCGGCTCGGTCTTCGGCGACCTCGCGCAGTCCTACATGACGGTCGCGGTCGTCGTGGGCCTGGCACTCTGGGGGTTGATCCTCTGGCTGCGCCCGCGGCTCTGGCAGACGGTTGCTGTCATCGCCGCCGCAACGCTCCTGCTCGCACCGTTCTCGAACGAGTACCGCGGGCCAATCATGCTGATCCCCGTCACGCTGTTCCTTGCCGACGCCGCACGCATCCGGCTTGGCTGGCCGATACTCGCCTGCTTCGCGTGGCTCATCGCGCTGAAGGGCCTCCCCCGCATCCGGATGAATGACGCCACGTACTACAACCGGTTCGTACTCGTCGTGCTCATCGCGCTATGCCTCGTCAGCGCATTCCTGGACTGGCGTGCCCGTCGGCGACCGGCCCAGGAGGCAGCAGACGACCTCGCAGACGCCGTCCCTGCCTAGCGGCCGGATCAGGCGCCGGGCACGGCGCGCCGGAACGAGAACCTGCGGTGCGCGAATAAGCTGGCCGCCACGGTGACCACCAGCACTCCGAGCTGGGCGAGCAGCACCGGCACACCGAACACGCCGACGGCGATGGGCAGGGCGACGAGGTTGAACGCAAACGCGCCGACGTAGACGAGGCTGAAACGTGCGAGATCGCGGAAGAAGTGCCCGCGAACGCGGAAGACCAGGAAGCGGTACGCGATGTAGGCCTCGAGCACGTTGACGATCCACGCCACGACGAGCAGCACCATGTAGTGCACTTGGTCGCCGAACGTCAGCTGGAGCAGCGCGAACGATCCGTAGCCGAAGACCGTGTTGCCCGCGCCGACGATGACGAAGCGCAGGCCCTGTCGCTTCAGGCTCTGCTCAGGCTTGCTCAAGGAACGTCGGGCTCCTGCACGGCACTGCTGACCGCCGGCCGCCCTGCAGGACGGTCTTCAACGCCGGCAGTGGTCCGTACGACGTAGTTCGGCCGCTGCTTCACCTCCTCGTAGATCAGCCCCACGTACTCGGCGACGATCCCCAGCATCGTGAACAGGAGTCCGAACATCAGCAGGATGAGGCAGACGATCGTGCCAAAACCGGCGAACGGCACGCCGATGAAGAAAAAGCTCAGACCGAACAGCACGATCGCGACGAACGACATGATCGACAGCGTCACACCGCTGATGGTGATGAGCTTGAGCGGGACGTAGGAGTGGGCGAAGATGCCCTTGAGCGCAAGATCCAGGACCTTCAGGGTGTGCGCGCCGGACGCCCCCGCGACCCGTGGGTGGCGCGGAGACTCGACCCCGACCGCCCGGAAGCCCACCCACGCGAAGAGGCCCCGCACGAAGCGGTTGCGCTCCTCCATGGTGTTGATCGTCTCGTAGACCCTCCGGTCCGCGAGGCGGAAGTCACTCACGTTCCGGGGGATGCGGCCGTCTGTGAGCTGGTTGGCCAGGACATAGAAGAGCTTGCTGTTGAGCGTCCTGATCGGCCCGGTGCCCTGGCGCTCGGTGACGACCTGGTAGACGATCTCGTAGCCCTCCTCCCACTTGCGCAGGAAGTCGTGGATCAGCTCCGGAGGGTCTTGCAGGTCGGCGGCCATGAGGACACACGCGTCGCCGTGGGCGTGGGCGAGGCCGGCCGTCAGGCCGCCGTCCATTCGGAAGTTCCGCGCGAGCTGGACCACCTTGAATCGCGGATCACGCGCGTGCACCGCGAGTGCACGATCGTACGTGGCGTCCTCGGAGCCGTTCTCCACCAACAGGACCTCGAAGTCGTACTGCGGCTCCTCCTCAAACACCGCCGCGAGGCGGCGTGCGAGCTCGTCGACGTTGCCCTCCTCGTTGTAGGCAGGAATGACGATGGAGATGAGCTTGCGGTCGTCGTGGTTCATCGAAGGCTCTCAGCGGTCTCGCGAATCTGCTCGTCGAGTGTGGTCGGGGTCAGGCCGTGGCGGCGCAGGAGATCGGACATGATCGCCGGATCGCCCAAGTAGATGCTCTTCGGTGCAGCTGGGTCACGTTTACGCTCGATGGGGAGATCTTCACGGCCGAGCGCCGCCCGCACCGCCTCTGCAAGCTCGCCGACCTCCACCGTCGCACCTGCCGTGTCGAACGTCAGCTGGTCGGGCAGGCCGGGGGTTGTCAGTTCCGCCAGGACGAGCCGGACAAGATCGTCCACCGCGACGTAGGAGCGTACGACGTCGCCGCGCGCCCGGATGCGCAGCGGCTCACCGCGCAGGGCGGCGCCGACGAGGTCTCCCAGCGCGTAGAGCTCAGGCGTGGTGATGTGTCTGCCGGCGACGTTGTAGACCCGCGCGATCCGAAGCCGCGCGCCGGCCTCACGCGCAGCCTGGGCGAAGGCGAGCTCGTCGAGACGCTTGAGCGCGCCGTACGGGTCCTGCTCGATCGCCAGGCCCGCCGCGGCCGCGCCCGAAGACGCCACGAACACTCCGCTGGGGCGCTCCGTGGCGATCCAGTCCAACACCCGGCTGGCGATGGCGATGTTCGCAGCGATGTACGCCTCGGCGCCGAGCGCCTCGACCTTGTCTTTCGTGAGGAACGCGTAGTGCAGCAGCAGCAACGGTCCATCCCCGGCCGGGGGCGCACCGAGCTCGTTGAGCGCGCGGAGCCCGTCGCGAGCGCGGCTGGCGTACGCGTGGAACGGCACGCCGCCGGCCTCGAGCGCATCGCACGTGACGCGCCCCAGCCAGCCGCTCGCCCCGGTGACCACGACGCGCGCGCCGGCATCCGCCAGGGCGCCGATGACGTCGCGGCCGGCCAAGCTACGCGGTCGCGCCCGCGCTGAGCTTGCCCCAGCGCGCCTCGAGCATGTCGATGCGCTTCGCGTCCTCGGCGTGGATGAGGCCGTAGTACTCACGCTTGTTCTTCAGCCACAGCAGCTCGAAGTGCACGGCGTTCAGCAGGCCGCCCGCGATGTCGTCCGTCTCCACGGCACCCCCGTCGAACACGACCTTGCGCGTCTCGAAGCGCGTGAGGTGCTCGGCGCGGATACGACGCAGGGCCGGGATCGAATCGGAGGACACGCCGCCGCCGACCACCAGGTCCAGGCCCTTCGCCTTACAGAGGCGGCCGGTCTCGACCACCATGTCCGTGATGTCGTCGTCGTTGATGTCGTCACGCCCGCGCTGCAACGAGCCGACGAAGTCCACCCGGCCGAACACGATGCCGTCGACACCCGGCTTGGCCGCAGCGACGGTCGCGAGCTCCTCGCGGTGCGCGTAGCCCGTCCCGGTCTCCATGTTGAACAGGAAGTCCGTGTCGAGCTGCTCGTCCTCGGAGTAGGCCTTGTCCTTCGCCAGCACGTACTTGCTCAGGGCGTAGGGCGTCTCGACCATCGGCGCGATGATGTAGTCCACGCCGATCTGCTTGGCCTCGAACAGGTCGCGGACGGCCTCGCAGCCGCCGATCTTCACCGCGAGCTTGAGGTCCGAGCGGTGCGCGATCTCGACGAGCCGCAGGAGCTCCTCGACGCGCGTGCCCTCTGCCTCGAACTCGGCCTTCACGGCGACGTAGCCGTAGTCCTCACGGCCGCGGATCAAGATGTCGCGCATCTCGCGCTCGGTGGAATTCATGCGGTGCTCCCGGTCGTGGTGTGGGGAAGGACCTCGGCGGCCAGCTCAGGGGCAAGGTCTGGGCTCATGAGGTGCAGGGGGTTGGACTCCATCGAGCCTGACGCGGTGACCCGGCTCGAGATCTTCGGGAAGTAGGTCTGCTCGGGATCGATCGGCACGATGAACGCCGCCGGTCCCGATGCCGCCATCGCATCCCGGAAGGCGGAATCGTCAGCGTACCCGGGTCCGAGTTCGATGGTGGGAACGGCGAAGGCGGCGAAGAGTTGCGCCCAATCCGGAAATCCCAGTCCGGTCTGCGTGTCGCAGCCGAGGTACTGCCCCCCGAAGTAGTTGCGCTGCGTCATCCGGATCGAGGCGTACCCCTCGTTGGAGAAGATGAACATCTTCAGCGGCAGCGCGTTGACCGACACCGTGGCGATCTCCTGCAGGTTCTGCGCGAAGCCGCCGTCGCCCTCGATGTGGATGACCCGGCGGCCCGGGTGCGCGAACGCTGCGCCGATGGCGCCCGAGAGGCCGTATCCCATCGAGGCGAGGCCCTTGTTCGTCACGACGCGCTGACCCGTCTTCTGCAGCCAACTCTGCATGGTCACGGTGAACGCGCCGCCGCTCGAGCAGGGGACGACGAGGTCGTCCTCTCCGGCCAGGACGGAGAGGTACTCGGTGAAGACGTAGGGGTCGACGTACCCGTCACCGGTGGTGTTGACCGCTTCTGCGGTCGGCAGCAGCGCCCGCACCTTCCCGCAGAACGTGACCCACTCGGGCACGTCGGCGGGTGCTGCGGCGGCGAGGAGCTCCCGCAGGACGGCGGCGGCGTCGGCCTGAACGGGCAGGTCGACGTGCGGGTGCCCCTTCTCAAGCTCCGCCGGGTCGACATCGACCTGCACGACATCGGCCATCGGCGCGAACTGCTGCCAGTTGAACCCGGTCTGCTGCAGCCCCAGGCGCGTGCCCAGCGCGATCACGAGGTCGGCCTGCTGGAGCAGGACGTTGCTGGCGCGCATGCCCCAGGTGTTGGGCCGGCCGAACCAGAGCGGCTCGCCCGCGGACACCCGGTCCATGCCGTTCCACGTCGTCATGAGCGGGACGCCGAGGCCACGCAGCGGCTGCACCGCGGCGCGCGCGGCCTCGCGCGACAGGCCGCCGCCGAGCAGCAGGACGGGACGCTGCGCGGACGCGAGTCGCGCCGCAAGTTCTGCGCCGATGCCGGGCGGCGGCGCCGGAACGTCGGTGTCCTGCGCCGGCGTGTGGCCGGCGGGCGTGACCCCGACGGCGGGCGCAGCGGGATCCTCGAGAGGCCCGGGCTCCACCGGCGCGCCCTGCGCGTCGAGACAGAGCTCGAGGAAGACCGGGCCGGGCCGGCCCTCGCGGCCGAGCCTGACGAGCCGTTCGATCTCGTGCTTCGGCGCGGGCACCTCGATGCGGACGGCCGCCTTGCAGACGGGCGCCGCGAGCGCCACTCCGTCGATCTCCTGGATGCCGCGCTGGCGCAGGTCCGGGCCGGCGAGGTCCTCGGCCTTGGCCTGCCCGCCGAGCACCAGGAGCTCGCGCGACTCGAGATACGCGCCGCCGAGCGCCGTCATGAGGTTCGTGAGGCCGGGGCCGGCGGTCACCATCGCGAACGCGCGGCCCTCGGGCTCGACCTCGTTGAAGTACTCCGCGGCGATGCCCGCAGCCACCTCATGGACGGTCGCGATGCACGTCATCTCCTTGCGGACGCCGTCCAGGAGATGCATGACGTTGCCGCCGGCGACAAAGAAGCAGTGCGTGTAGCCGAGCTCCTTGAGCCAGCGGACGAGAAGGTCGCTGTACTTCATGCTCATGCGGCGCCTACCGTAGCGATCGCTTCGCGCATCGCGCCGTGGACGGCGGCGAGCGTGGCGGGCTCGTTGGGCACGACGCGCTCGCCCACCGCGCCTTCGCCCACCGGGACGATGACGTGCAGGCCGTCCGCTCCGTGCTTCTTGTCGCCGAGGAACGCGCGCTCGAACGTGGCGGGATCGAGGCGCCCCAGCCGTGCCGCGAGGTCGGGAGCCTCGACCGCCAGCGACGTCGCGTGGTCGCGCAGTCGCGCGTCCGCGGCGCCGACGCCCGTCTCCGCCGCGAACCGCTCGGCGGCGATGACGCCGATCGCGACACCGATGCCGTGGCTCACGCCGAACCCGGTGCCCGCCTCCAGGGCGTGCCCGAAGGTGTGGCCGAAGTTCAGAAGGCGCCGTTCTGCCTTGTCGAACTCGTCGATCTCGATGAACCAGCGCTTGCTGTCCAGCGCGTGGTGGACGAGCTGCGCCGCGCTGGCGGGAAACGCGTCGGCGAGCGCGAGGTAGCGGGCGAACGCCTCTGGCCCGCGGCAGTACGTGATCTTCATCGCCTCCGCGAGGCCCCCGGCGAGGGCCTCGCCGGGCAGCGTCGACAGGAACTCCGGGTCGACGACGACTTCGTCGGGCGGATGGAAGCTGCCCACGAGGTTCTTGAACTGGCCGGCGTTGATCGAAGACTTCCCGCCGATGCAGGAGTCGACCATGCCGAGCAGCGTCGTCGGGACGTAGCTCCACGGAAGCCCGCGCATGTAGAGCTGAGCGACGAGCGTGGCGACGTCCTGGATGATCCCGCCGCCCACGGCCACGACGTGATCGCCGCGCTGGGCGCCCGCCTCGCGCAGCGCGATGATCACCCGCTCGCCGCCCGCCATGGTCTTCTGGTCCTCCGTGGCCACGACGGAGATCGTGCGCGCCGGGTCCAGCGCGGGGTGGCCGGCGAAGCGCTCGTCGGCGATGACGTAGGCACCCTCGCGCTGCGCCATGACCGCCGCGAAGGCGCCGTCGGCGATGGTCACGCCGTAGCTGCCGGAGCTGGAGCGGATCAGCAGGTCAGAGGCTGCGGACATGCGAGAACCCGAGATCGACGGCGATGGACTGCCCGGTGACGCCCGTGTTCGCACCGGACGCAAGCCACGCCGCGGTCTGCGCGACATCGTCGAGCGACGTGAGACGGTCGAAGCCCGTGGCGCCGGCCACGCGCATGACCTGCTCATCGCTGAGCATGGACCGTGTCATCGGCGTGTCGGTGACACTGGGCAGCACGGCGTTGATGAGGTGCCCGTCGGCGGCGAGGTCGGCCGAGGCTGCACGCACGAGCCCGCCCACCGCGGCCTTGGAGATCGTGTACGAGAACTTGCCGGGCCGCGCGATCTGCTCCCAGATGGAGCTGATGACGACCAGGCGTGCCGGCGCCTCCAGGCGATCGGCGGCGACGAGGCGCTGCAGCGTGGCGGCGACGAAGGTGACGTTGGCGTCGAGCACGTCGCGGAGCGCGCCGGGGTCCACGTCCGCGGCGCTGTCGTTGACGTTCGCGCCCTGGGCCCAGACGACGGCGCGCAGCAGCGGCAGCTCGCCGAGGCCGGCGAGCGTCTCAGGCGCGCCGATCGGGTCGATGTGCAGGGCGCCGGGCTGTGCGCTGCGCGCGGTGCGGATGACGACGATCCCGCTGCGCTCCAGCACGCTGGCGGTCGCGTCACCGATCGCGCCGAGACCGCCGAACACAAGCGCGGTGGCCATCAGACGGAGGCCGCCCCGGCGAAGGCCGCGATCTGCGCGTCCGTGATCGTCTGCATGTCGGCGCCGTCGCGGTAGGCGGCGAACCAGTCGGCGATGGAGGCGAGGGTGTGGTCGAGATCCCAGGTGGGCGTCCACCCGAGCCGCTCATGGGCGCGGGTGGAATCCAGCGAGAGGTATCCGGCCTCGTGGGGGTGCGGACCGTTGTCGGTCTCCCACGTCAGGTCGCCGGGCCAGCGTTCGGAGAGGCGTTCGACGATCACCCTGACCGGCTGCGCGTCGCCCGGATCGGGACCGAAGTTGAACCCGGTCGCGACGTCGGGCTGCCCGGCGGCAAGCGCCTCGGCGAGCACGAGATAGCCGCTCAGCGGGTTCAGGACGTGCTGCCACGGCCGGATCGCCTCCGGGTTGCGGATCGGGATCGGCTCGCCGGCCAGGGCGCCGCGCATCATGTCCGGGATCAAGCGGTCCTCGCCCCAGTCACCGCCGCCGATGACGTTGCCCGCGCGGCCCGAGGCGATCCGCGTGCCGTCCGGATCGCCGAAGAACGACCGGCGGTACGCGTCGGTCACGAGCTCCGCGGCCCCCTTCGAGTTCGAGTAGGGATCGTGGCCGCCCATCGGATCGTCCTCGGTGAACGGCCGGTTCTGCTCGCGGTTGTCGTAGCACTTGTCCGACGTGACCACGACGACGGCACGCACGGATTCGGCACGCCGCACGGCCTCCAGAACGTTCACGGTGCCCATGACGTTCACGGCGTACGTCTCCACGGGCTCGAGGTAGCTGCGGCGCACGTACGCCTGCGCAGCGAGGTGCAGCACGACGTCCGGTCGCGATGCCGCCACGACCTGCTCCACGCCGTCCCGGTCACGTACGTCGATCTCGTGGTGCTCGACCTCGTCGCGCACCCGGCCGGCGACGAACAGGCACGGCTGGGCAGGGACCTCGTCGGAGAGCCCGATGACCTGCGCGCCCATCGCCGTCAGCCACCGCGACAGCCACGAGCCCTTGAAGCCCGTGTGCCCCGTGACGAGGACCCGCTTGCCCGCCCAGTACCCGGCGTCTACGGCCATGTCCGCCAGGGCGGCGACCCGCTCTCCCACAGCTCTTCGAGCGTGAGGCGGTCGCGCAGGGTGTCCATCGCCTGCCAGAAGCCCTCGTGGCGGTATGCGGAGATCTGGCCTTCCTCGGCCAGGCGGCGCAGCGGCTCCTCCTCCCATGGCATCGGATCGCCGGCGATGTACTCGCCGACGGACGGATGCAGCACGAAGTAGCCGCCGTTGATCCAGGAGCCGTCGCCGCGCGGCTTCTCCTTGAACGTGCGGATGTGGTCCTCGCCCGGTTCGAGACCCAGTGCACCGAAGCGGCCCGTCGGCTGGACCGCGGTCACGGTGGCCTTGCGGCCCTGCTCGCGGTGGAACGCGACGAGCTTCGTGACATCGACGTCCGCCACGCCGTCGCCGTAGGTGAAGACGAAATCCTCCTCATCGCCGACGTACGGCAGGACCCGCTTCAGGCGCCCGCCGGTCATCGTGTCCTCACCCGTCTCCACGAGCGTGACCTTCCACGGCTCCGTGGTGGACTTGTGGATCTCCATCTCGCCGCTGCGCATGTCGAACGTCACGTCGGACGTGTGCAGGGTGTAGTTGGCAAACCACTCCTTGATGACGTACCCGAGGTAGCCCAGGCAGATGATGAACTCGTCCACGTCGTGCGTGGAGAGCTGCTTCATGATGTGCCAGAGGATCGGCTTGCCGCCGACCTCCACCATGGGCTTGGGCCGGGTCGAGGTCTCTTCGGCAAGCCGAGTACCCCGGCCGCCCGCGAGGATGACCGCCTTCATCGGGCCGGGATGCTAGCCAGGTCGCCCGTCGACGGACGCCGCGATCTCCGAATACGCCGCTTCGCGCAGCACGGGATCGATGATCTGCATCCGGATATCACGGGCGTCACTGACCTCGTCGGGCGCGTTCGTCGACAGCGTGAGCGTGGACGTGCCCGGGGGGATCGGCACCTGCGTTCGGATGCGCGTCGGCGGCTCATCGTTGCCGTGGGTGCGGAAGACCCGGCGCGTGCCGTCCGGCAGGGTCATCACCAGCCGGCTCGATTCCGGGCCCGGGGTGAG
Organism: Solirubrobacteraceae bacterium; assembly: GCA_051306365.1. GTDB lineage: Bacteria > Actinomycetota > Thermoleophilia > Solirubrobacterales > Solirubrobacteraceae > Svornostia. The sequence goes on along the minus strand of JBPPNC010000105.1, from coordinate 27,593 downwards.
CACCTTGAACGACATGTCGACGACGCGCGGCGCGTCCGAACGGTTCTCGACGGCGATCGCCCCGTCCTTCGCGCCCCAGTACCACGTGCGTCGCGTGTCGGATTCCTTGCCGTAGAAGCCCGTGCTCCATGTCAGCGCGACGGGTCGCAGCACGGCGTTCTTCGCGGCCTCCCGCGTCTGCGGCGTCGCGTCGCGCGCTTCCTCCGCCCGCACCGGGGCGAGGTCATACAGGACGTAGCGCCCGTCCGCCGACGTGACCGTGGGGCCGCCGCCGGTCAGGCGCCGGATGTCGCGCTCGACGGCCTTCCCGTTGTCCTTGTAGCCGAAGCGATCGACATAGACCGCCCCGAACCCCGCGGCGACCGCGGCCGGAAGGAACTGCGCGCGCGGCACGCCCTTCGCGAACGCACCCCAGTCGTCGGGATACCGCCCCTTCGTCGCACCGTAGCTCCACTTCAGCCCGTCCGTGTGCACGTAGGGCATGAGGTGCGAGTAGTCCTCCATCTTGTTGACGGCCGGATTCTCCGGAAACGGCACATACGGCAGCTGCAGCACCATCGTGCCCTGTGGCAGCGCGGCCTCGACTGCCGCCCCGAAGCGCGCGTCGTTCTGCCAGGCGGCCCGATTGGCTTCGTACAGCGGTGTTCCGTTGGGCGACTGCTCGTACAGAGCGAAGACGGCGACCCCGAACAACGCGAGCGCGCCGATCCACGCGGGCCAGCCACGTGCCAGCCAGCGGGCGCGCAGCGCCGACAGCGCCGCGGCCAAGCCGATGAGGGCGAAGAACGCGACGAACACCGAGATCCGATTCCATCCGCGGATCTGCGAGCTCACGAGGTAGGCGAGGAGCGCGGAGCCGCCTGACACCGTGCCGAGGAGCACCGCGAAAAGCCCTGCCACTCCGGCGTCCCGAGCCAGCTTCCAGCGTTCGGTTCGGACGGATCTGCCGAGCGCGTTGGTGGCAGCCAGGGTGATGCCGAGCAGCAGCCCGAAGGTCATGAGCAGGCCGAGCGCGGCGTTCGCACCCTCGCCGTTGAGCTGTGTGCCGTCGTAGTACTTGCGCGACGTCTCGCTGAAGCTCTGGATGCGGTGGTTCGGCAGCGGCAGCACGAGGGACGTGATGCGCAGGCCGTACAGCTCGCTCTCCCACCCGGACCGCACGGCGACGTTCTCGTTCGCACCGTTCTGCATCCGGTAGATCAACGTGGGCGCCTGGACGGCCACCATGCCGGAGAGCACCGTGACGCACACGGCCGCGGTCGCAGCGAGACGCCGGGCGGAGCCGCCCGCCAGCGCGGCAAGAAGCCCGACAGGCGCGGCGATCGCGACCGTGAACAGGGCGTAGTAGGCCTCGGACGCACCGATGAAGAGGCACGCGCCGAGCGTCAGGAGCGTGCGCCCGGAGGCCCACGCGAAGATCCGCGGACCATCACCCGACCGGCGCCGGAACAGCTCGACGCGGCCGAGCAGCCCGAGGATGACCACGCCGGCGATGGGCACGGCGTAGTACGCCGACAGCATCACGTGGCCGAGCCCGCGGACGAAATGCAGCGGCAGGAACGTGTAGACCAACGCGCAAGTCGCAGCGATCGACCGGTCGAAGCCCAGGACGCGCAACGCGATGTAGGTGCACGCGGTGACGATCGGGAACGTCAGGAAGAAGAAGACGTTGAGGAGCGCCGAGGGCGACGTCATCCCGAGGCTCATCGCCTTGATCAGCAGCAGCTGCGTGAAGTCGCCGAAGATCGACGTGTGGTCGTAGAGCACCGAGCCGTACGGAGCGCCGATGTCGCGATTGACCTCGATCCACGGGTTCGCGACGAGGGTCTTCACGAGCACCAACCCGTACGTGGCGTCGCCGCCCAGCACGATCGGGACGTGCAGGGACATCTTCCAGACGTCGGCCATCACGCAGAACATCACCAGCGAGAGCAGCGACGTCACGGCCAACCAGGCCAATTCGATGCCCCAGCGAACGCCCGGCTCGGGGTGCTCGGTGTCCTGCGCGCGCGACGCCTTCACCGGTGAGGTGACGGCGGACATGTCCGACACGATAACGGCGAGTAGGCTCCCGGCCTGCAATGCATGCCTCCCCGACGCGCCTCGACGGCGTCATCCTCATCGAGCCGGCCGTCCACGGCGACGACCGCGGTTTCTTCCACGAGAGCTACCGCGAGAACGACTGGTCCGCGGCCGGGATCCCCACCACGTGGGTGCAGGACAACCACTCTCGGTCCCGCCAGGGCATCGTGCGCGGGATGCACTTCTCCCTCGGTGAGGGGCAGGCCAAGCTCGTGCGGTGCGGCCGCGGGAGCATCCTCGACGTGGTCGTCGACCTCCGGCGTGCCTCACCGACCTACGGGCAGTCGGAGGGGCACGTCCTCGACGACGAGACCCTGAAGCAGCTGTACATCCCGATCGGGTTCGCGCACGGCTTCTGCGTGCTGTCGGACGTCGCCGACGTCATCTACAAGTGCTCGTCGTACTACGACCCGGCCGTCGAGCGCGGTTTCCGCTTCGACGACCCGGACGTCGGGATCGTTTGGCCGCAGGATCTCGAGCTCGACGTCTCCGAGCGGGACCGCACCGCGCCGCTGCTGCGCGAGATCGCCCCCGACCTCCCCTTCTGATCGCGGTTTGCGCATCTTTCCGGTCCGTTCCCCGTGGAGGACGGGGATGACCGACGTTGACGTATCGTGTCGCCGGTGACCGTCGCAGCTACCGACAGCGCGGCGGAGGCCCATCCGTCAGGAACGTCCAGCACCCCGCCCGCCATCGAGATCAACCGCGTCTCGAAGACGTTCCGCCTCCCCAAGCAGCGTTACAGCACCCTGAAGGAGCGCGTGCTCCATCCCCTTGCGTCGTCGGAGTACGACGAGCTCAAGGCGGTCCAGGACGTCGACGTGCGGATCGCGCCCGGCGAGTTCTTCGGGATCGTGGGCCGCAACGGCTCGGGCAAGAGCACGCTGCTGAAGTGCCTCGCGGGGATCTACGACCCCGACGTGGGCGACGTGTCGATCCGCGGGCGCCTGTCGCCGTTCATCGAACTGGGGGTCGGGTTCAACCCGGATCTCACGGCCCGCGACAACGTGATCATCAACGCGATCATGCTCGGTCTCACGCGCAAGGAGGCCCGCCGGCGCTTCGACGCGATCATCGATTTCGCCGAGCTGCACGATTTCCTCGACATGAAGCTGAAGAACTACTCGTCGGGGATGCGCGTCCGGCTCGCGTTCAGCGTCGCGGTGCAGGTGGATGCCGACATCCTGCTCATCGACGAGGTCCTCGCGGTGGGCGACGCCGCGTTCCAGCAGAAGTGTTACGAGCAGTTTCAGAAGATGCACTCCGAGGGGCGCACGATCCTCTTCGTCACGCACGACATGTCGGCCGTCGAGCGTTTCTGCGACCGGGCGATGCTGCTCGAGCATGGGCGCGTCGTCGACCTCGGTCAGCCCACCGAGATCGCGCGGCAGTACAACGAGCTGAACTTCGGGCGCCCGGAACTCGTGACCGATGAGGACGCGCTCACGGGATCGTCGGGCTCTCGTGCCGGCGTCGCGGTGCGCCGCGCGTGGTTCGAGAACCGCCATGGCGAGCACGTGATCACGCTCGAGTCCGGCGAACGCTGCCGCGCATGCCTGGAGGTGCACTTCGAACGGGACGTCGAGAACCCGATCTTCCAGGCCATCTTCCGCAATGACGTCGGCGCGGTCATCGTCTCGCTCGACACCGGGTGGCGCCACGGACTGACCGGAACGTTCCAGGCCGGCGAGACGGTGCAGGTCGTCTTCCAGTTCGACTCGCATCTCGCGCCGAGCCGGTACGCGCTGAGCGCTATCGTTCACGAGCAGGACCGGGCCGAGATCGTGTCAGTGCACGAGGTCGCCTCGCTCATGATCCACAGCACGGTCCTTTCGGGCGGCGTCGTCGACCCTCCGCACGAGATCGAGATCACCCGCGCATGACGAGCTTCGGTGGGCAGGCCATCCGGCGGTCGCTGCAGCGCCCGCAGATCGTCGGCGACGACCTGCAGCGGTTCTGGAACCTCACGCTGACACTCGCCGTCACCGAGTTCCGGGTGCGGTACTTCGGCTCGGTGCTCGGCTACCTGTGGTCGCTCATGCGCCCGCTGCTGCTGTTCGGCGTCCTGTACTTCGTCTTCACGGAGGTGGCGGACCTCGGAGCGGACGTGAAGTTCTACGGGGTCTATCTCTTGACGTCGATCGTCCTGTGGACCTTCTTCACCGAGACGACGTCGGGCTCGCTGATGTGCCTTGTCGCACGTGAGGACCTGCTGCGCAAGATGCGCTTCCCGCGGCTCGCAGTGCCGCTGTCGGTCGCGCTCACCGCGCTGTTCAACCTCGCGGTCAACTTCTTGGCGGTCTTCGCCTTCGCGCTCGTGGCAGGCGTGCGGCCCCAATGGGGTTGGCTGCTCGTGCCGGTGTTGATCCTGCTGCTCGCGATCCTCGCGACCGGTCTCGGAATGCTGCTGGCGCCGATGTACGTGCGTTACCGGGACGTCGAGCCGATCTGGGAAGTGCTCGTGCAGATCGGCTTCTACGCGTCCCCGATCCTCTACGTCGCCGCGATCTGGCCGGAGTCCGTGCGAACCGTGCTGCAGCTCAGCCCGATCGCGGCGGTCCTGACCGAGATGCGGTACCTGTTCCTCGACCCGGCAGCCCCGACCACCGCGGACGTGCTCGGTTCAGCGTGGCTCCTGCTCATCCCGCTGGTGATCGTCCTGGGGACGTTCGTCCTCGGCGCGTGGTACTTCCAGCGTGAGGCTCCGCGCATTGCGGAGGATCTGTGAGCACCGTGTCGACTCCGGCGAATACCTCCAACGAACAGCAGCTTCGCGCCCGGATCGCCGAGCTCGAAGCAGAACTCGCCGAGCAGGCTGCGCGGGCTGAGGCCGCCGTCGCCGCCGCGCAGCGCCGGTCGTACTGGACCGACCAGCTTCAGCTCGACTTCGACGCGATCATGCGCCATCCGGTGTTGCGCTTCGCCGTCCTCATCCCGCTGAAGGTCCGCGGTGCCGGGCGGCGGCTGCGCTGGTACGCGGAGCGGGCTCGCGGCGGATGACCGACGCGGCCTCGGTGATCGTCCCCGTCCGGGACGGGGCGCGCTACCTCCGGGAGCTGCTCGACGCGGTGAACCGCGAGGGCGCCGACGAGATCCTGGTCGTCGACTCGGGTTCACGCGACGACTCGGTGGCCATCGCCCGCGCGGCCGGCGCGCGCATCATCGAGATCGACCCGCAGGACTTCGGGCACGGCCGCACTCGCAACCTCGCCGCGTCTGAGGCGACCGGTGACGTGCTCGCGTTCCTGACCCAGGACGCGACCCCCGCGCCCGGCTGGCTGAATGCGCACCTCGAAGCGCTCGCCCTGGACCCGCGCGTGGGCGTGAGCTTTGGCCCGCACCTGCCACGACCCGACACCTCGCCGATGATCGCGCGGGAGCTCACCGAGTTCTTCGCCACGTTCTCCCCCGACGGTACACCGGCGCTCCAGGGACCAGGCGACGAGCCGTTCCTTTCCAACGTCAACGCCTGTTACCGGCGCGCGTGCTGGGAGGAGATCCGCTTCCGCGATGTCGCCTACAGCGAGGACCAGGCGTTCGGCCGAGACGCGCTCGAGGCGGGCTGGCTCAAGGTCTTCCACCCTGGCGCGGCGGTGCTGCACGCGCACGACTACGGGGCCGTGGAGTTCCTGCGCCGGTACTTCGACGAGTATCGCGGGCTGCGCGAGACCACGGGCCATGTCGAGCCGGTCGCTCCCCGCGAGTCGCTGAGCTATCTGCGGGTGCAGGTCAGGGGCGACCGGGCGTGGCTCGCCGCTCAGGGCGTCGGTGGCGTTGAGGCGGCCCGGTGGACGGTCCGCTCGGTCGTCCATCACGGCGGCCGCCGCGTGTTCAGCGCGCTGGGCTCCCGGGCCGACAGGCTGCCGCCCGCAGTGCGTGGCGCGATCTCCCTGGAGGGGCGCTCCGACGGAGGCGGCGGAGATCACGACGCTGTCACGGTGGAGGCACCACCCGAGCCCACGGGGCGCGTCATCCCGCCAAAGCACGCCGAACACCCGCTCGACGCCACACTCCGCGTCCTGCGTGACGGCCCGGCTCCGCTGCTGCCGGTCACCGCGGACGCCGGCGAGCGCGACCGCCTACGCCTCGCGGTCGTGATCCCGGACTTCCGGCGCGGCAGCGGCGGCCATCGCACGATCTGCACGCTCGTCCGCGGGCTCGAGGCCCGAGGCCATATCTGCAGCCTGTGGCTGCACGACCCGAACGGCATCCATCGGGGCGAGGCCGACGCCGTGATACGCCAGCACGTCGACGACTGGTTCGGCCCTGTCGCCGCGCCTGTCTACAAGGGCTTCGCCGATTGGCATGGCGCGGACGTGGTCGTCGCCACGGGGTGGCAGACGGTGCACCCGTCGCTGCTGCTCGACCAGGTCCGGGCGCGCGCGTACCTGGTGCAGGACCACGAGCCCGAGTTCTACGCGACCTCGGCCGACCGCATCTTCGCCGAGGACACGTACCGTCACGGCTTGTTCGTGATCGCTGCGTCGCCATGGCTGCGGGACCTGGTCCGAACCACGTACGGCGCGGACGGGACCGCGTTCGAACTGGGCGTCGACCATGAGATCTACGGCCCGGATCCGTTGATCCCCCGCCGCGAGGACACCATCCTCTTCTACGGCCGCGGCGCGACCCCGCGCCGGGCGACAGAGCTGGGGTGGCTGGCGCTGAGCGAACTGCGCCGGCGGCGGCCCGACATCCGGGTTGTGGCCTACGGCGACAGCAGGCCGGACTGGGAGCAGGCGTTCCCCTACGAGTTTCTCGGGGTGGTTTCCCCGCCGGAACTGGCCGCGCTCTACCGGCGGGCGACGGCCGGGCTGGTGCTGTCACTGACCAACTATTCCCTCATCCCGCAGGAGATGATGGCGTCCGGCCTCCCAGTGGTCGACCTCCGCGGCGGCTGCAGCGAGGCGATGTTCGGCGAGGACGGCCCGGTGGAACTGGCCGCCGCTGATCCCGTCGCGATCGCGGACGCGCTGGAGCGCCTGCTCGATGACCGCGCGGAATGGGATCAGCGATCGGCCGCCGGGCTTGCGTGGGCCGCCGAGCGCACGTGGGACGCCGCCGTGGACGCGGTCGAGCACGGGCTGCGCGAAAGCCTGCGCGCCCGTGCTCGCGAGAGCGCGTAAGCGGGTCAGCGCACCCGCTTGGTGATCGACTTCCCGACGACACCGACGAACGGGTAGCCCGCCTCGTTGGGGACGCGGACCCGGAACTTCAGCTTCGCGCCGGGAATCACGACCCGCAGGCGGTAGCGACCCTTGAAGCGCCCGGTGCGGCTGGTGCGACGGAGGGCGAACGTCTGCCATGACGGCCCGGCCTTGCCCTGGATCGCGACGATCTTCCCGCCCTTCGGGATGTGGCCGGTTCGCACCCGCCCCGAGTAGCGGACAAGCCCGCCGCGCGTGATCCGCACCGTCAGGCTGACGACGGCCCGAACCTTGAGCGTGAGCTTTGCGACGAGGCCAGTCCCACACAGGTACAGCGTGCCGTTGCCGTGCCGGGCGGACACGCGCTCGGTGAAGGTCCCGGCGGCCGACGTACGGAACGAGCCGAGTGCCGTGAACTTCCCGCGGCGGACGTGGAACACGTCGATGTCGGTGTTCGCGGGCCCGCGACCGGTGATGTTGAACGCCTGCCGGTGGCGCACCCTGAGTGTCCGTGCGCCGTTGCGCCGGTAGCGGGCTGTGAGGCCGGACGTTGCGCCCGTGCAGGGAGCGGCGGCCGCGCCACCCCCAGCGCCACCGCTGGTGCCCGCGGCACCGGCCGCGCCGGCGGCACCGACCGCCGACGCGTTTTGCACGAGAAACTCCGGAGCCGACCAGACGGAACTGCGGTTCCCCGACGCATCCTCGACGGACAAACGCACGTTGTGCGTTCCGTCAGTGAGCGTGCGCGTGTCGAGCGCGAAGTCGTGCTGGACGCTCTTCGGGCACGGCTCGCGGTACATGAACTCGTAGGGCGAGGCGGGATCCACGCCAGCGTCGGCGCAGCGGCCATCGTTGGCGGAGATGACGGCGGTGCGCACAATCTTGCCGTCGACCTCGAGGATGGAGCGATAGACGCCGGAGACGGCGTCAGTGGCAGTGAAGCTGAGCTGCTCGGTGCCAGAGTGGGTTGTGGCGGATGCGAGCCTGCCCTGGGTACTTGCAACGACCGGCCCTTCGGCATCCCGCAGGGTGAATTCGGCCGCGTGAACACGAGCTACAGACATTCCAACGCCGTTTGGAGAACACCACTGCCCAGTCACGCCCCCGCAGGCGGCATTGATGTACCAGCGGCTGATACCGCCAAGATGACGGACGTCTTCCACCAGGGCGTTTGGCGTCGCCAGAGCCGGACTCGGGACACCGATACCCGTGCACCCATAGCCAGCAGCACAGTGATCGATGAGGTAGGACGCGGTGGCGGAGTTGACATCGCGCGTGGAGAACACGTAAGGCGTGGCGGCGGTATCGCTTGGACCCGACCTAACGTCGGCGCTCCGCCAGATGCGGTACCCGACGATCGCGGCCCCGGACGGCGCACTCCAGCCCCAGGTGACAATCGCGGTGTTGGCTGGCTGAGCGTGGTTCGGGTTCAGTATCGCGAGCAACGCTCCCCCGGCCGCGCAATAGTTGAGCGGCTGACTCTCCACGGAGAGGGCCCGATCACTGCTCCACCCATCCGTCGGCGCCGGCAACCCCGACGGAGTCATGCATGAGTACACCCGGTACTCCCCCGCCATGGCTGGGCTCACGAACAACGAGCAAGTGATTGTCAGCGCGGCCGCAATGACCAGCCGCGCCATCATGAAACGTGACACGCGAATCCTCTCTGGAAGACGTCTATGTCCCCCGTAGGGCCGAGCGCCATCGGATTCGCCCCCTTGATGACGCTCACCCACGCCTGAGTGCGCAGAACCGTATCGCCTACGCGGTAGGCGGCGTCATGTGAAGACGCCGCTGAGATACGTCAGCCGACCTCCGTACGCGAGCCCCGCCAGCGCAACAACCAGCGCTGCCGCGGCGGGACGCTGCCACCGCGAAGGGAGGCCGAGCAGCGACATCGTCGCGAGGGCCGCGAGCGGCGCAGCGGCGGTAAACAGATAGCGCCCCTGCTCACCGGGGATCACTCTGGCCTCGGTCGTGTAGTAAGCGAACGAGATCGCGACGATGACCGTGATCGGGATCGCGAGCAGGAAGGCGACCTCCCAACCCCACTCCCGGAAGCGCGCTCGGGCCCGCCAGATCGCGCGTGCGCCGAGGCCCATCAGCAGAACCCCGACGAGGATGACCGCGATGAAGGTCGCACGCGAGAAACTGAACGAGTACCAGCCGAACGCACCCCATCCGCGGACAATGTAGATGTCGTAGAAGGGCCAGGTCATCAGGAAGTAGTCCTGCATGAACGGCAGCCTCGGGAGGACGAGCTGCCAGGTATACGCAAGCTTGGGACCGAGGGACCCGAGGATGCCCGGGCCGACCGCACCCTCCCCGCTCACCGACCCGAGGGCGCCGTTGTCAACGGCGGCACTCAACAATGAGCGGACAGCGATAGCAACCAGGAGGAACGCCGCGCCGAGTCCAGCGACTGTTGCGGCTGACGCCCGGCGCGCCGGTTGGCGCAGGACGTATCCGGCAACGACGAGCAGCGCCGGCGGGATCATTGCGAGGCCTGTGCCTTTCATCACCGGAGCCACGGCCAAGGCTGCCCCGAACGCGATCCCAACCCAGGCCTCTTGGCGTCGCACGAGTCGGACACCGAGATACGCCACGAGACCCGCGGCCGCGTTCACACCCATGTCGTTGTTCACCGCCCCGGCGATGAACGAGAACATCGGCTGCAGCGCCACGAGGAGCCCCGCGAGCAGCGGGAGCTCAGGTCGCCTCGGAACGAGTTCCCTCACGATCCCGAAAGCGCAGAACGCGACGACTGCTCCCAACAGCGCGGAGAGCAGTCGCGCGACTGTGAGTTGGGCGAAGATGTCGTCCCCGCCCAACTCGTACGCTGGCACGAGCAACGAGTAGTAGGCCGGCAAGTGCAGTCGCGTTGCGTCAGCAAAGCCGCCGCCGTCATCGAGCGGCAGGTTCTCCTTCACACGCTGCAGGTAGCGATCCCGTGCCGCTTCACTCCACGGCGGCCGGGTCTCCTTGCCCCCGATGCGGGTCGGATGGCGGACGGCTTCGAGGGCAAGTGTCTGACCCGTCGCGTACACCCCGCGCGCGGTGGGCTCGGAGTCTGGCCGGGTCCCGCGCTCGGCAACCGACTGCAGGTACGCGAAGTGCTCGGACTCATCCGGGCTGTCGAAGGGCAGCGTGATGAGCGCCCACGAGCCCGCGCTGACGAACGTCACGACGCCCAGCAGCACCAGCGCACGAGGCGCCTCGACACCCGTCGCGACTCCCACCATCGCCGCGACGAGGGTGACTGGGAGGACAATCAACAACAGGATCCAGAGCACCGCCGGGGTGACAAAGGACGGCCGGAAAAGGGCGGCTCGATCCATGACGGTGGCCCACTGCCCGACTAGGCTGCGCTGAGCACCCTCGACGGGGACGAACCGCATGGATAGGCGCGCGTCAAGGTCCTCGCTGTTGAGCTGAAGCTTTCGGTCGTTGCTCTGAGTTCCGGCGGCTCCCGCGAGCACCACCGCGCCCTCCACAGCACGTACACACACCGTTGCGGTGGTGTCCGACGCAACCTCCGGGAAGCGCGCGGTGATGTCCCCGAATCGGGGGATATCCACAGTCGCTCGCCGACGAACACTGTCACCGCTGACTGTCACGTGAGCCTTCGCCGCAGAGTCCTCCCGGCCGGCGGCGAACGCGATACCCGCGGACTCCGCCGGAATGTCCACGCCGCGGGCACAGAGACGCTCTCCTTCGGGAACCGTGGCGATCAGGCTGAGCGGCCGCACACCGTTCGCTCCGGTCAAGAAGTCGCGTGGAGTCAGCGCGTATACCGCAAGGACGGCGGTGACGATGATGCTCGTGAGGATCGCCGCAGTCGCCACAGGATGGGCTGCAGCCCGCCGCGCCACCGTCACGCAGCCACCTCGATCCAGTCCAGCTCGCGATCGCAGAGCCGCCGCCACTGCGATGGCTCCACGGTGAGCATGCGGTCCCGGTCCTGCTCGACGAGATAGATGGGGCCGAGCGGCCGGAAGAGCCCGCCGCCCCCGGGGCTGAGGCCAGCGCCCAGACGCTCGAGCAACACCGTGTGCGGGCCGCCCTTGAGGTCCACCATCCCGACCAACTCGGTTGCGCGCCGACCGGACAGTTGGTTGCGGAGCACCCCCACGGTGGCGCCATCGATGCGCACGCTGGTCCTCCGCCCAGTACTGCTCTCGAGCCAGACCGCGTACCGCCCCGGCTGCGTCACGTCGAACGAGGCCTCGGCCGTTCCTCCGCCGGAGGGAAGGGTGACTTCGGCGTCAGCGGGATCGGGCCTCCACCTCGGCGGCAGATCCACCTTCGCCGGATTCACGACGATGACGGATCCGTGTTCAGCCGCCACGAGGGCTCCACCCGACGCACGCGCGACGCGGGCGAGTCGGCGAACCTCCCCACATGCCGCCACCGCCTGCGGCGACCGCACGGCTCCAAGAGGGAGACGCTCGACCGGTCGCCCGCCATCGGCCCGGCGCCACGCCACGTAGTGCTTCGTGCGAAACACCTCGTGGTATGCCGCCGATGGCCGGCTGCCAATCGGACCGCGTCGTGTGATGAGGAACGGGTACGTGCCGACGTCGTGGACCGTCATGCCGTCCAGGTCGCTGAGCGCCCGGATTCCGGTGTCCCCCGGCGTACTGATCAGCAGCGGCGCGGGTTCGGGTCGCACATCACGAAGGAAGTAGGGGGCGAACTCGTCGAACTCGCTGAACAGGGTGGGCCCCGTCGTGCCCATCCGTTCCGCGATGGTCGCAAGCTCGTCCAGCCGGTCGTGTGGGGCGATCGATGCACTCCGGTACACGAAGACGCTCGACGCCAGCACTCCGACGACGATGGCCATCGTCGCCGCCGTGGCAACCAGTCGGTGCCGCTGGATATTGCCGAGCAGCCCGATCATCGCCAGCGCCAGCATCGCGGGGCTGACGATCGCCAACGCCTTGGCGTCGGCCCACGGGGAGCCGCGAAGCAGCACAAACGCGCTACCAAGCACCAGGGTCCCGCCATAGAGCAGCGGCGCCCATGACCGGCGGGTCACGCACCACGCCACTCCCCATGCGGTGGCGAGGACCACCAGCAGTTCGACCCCACGCGTGATGAGGAACGCCACGCCGGTCGGCCCGACACGGAAGTCGCCGGTGAGCCATACGCCAAGCGCCTGGTCGACGTTGAGCGGACCGAGCAGGTTCCCGACCTCCCCGACCGACGCGACTGATGTCGCTGCGGTCGTGGCGGTGTCGAACAGCAGGAGGGTCTGCACGGACGCGAGGACGGCAACACCCAGGAACGCACCGATGGCCAGGACGGTCTTGCGCGATGCCGCAGGCCCGCGCGACGACAGAAGGATCCATCCGAGCACGAGCGGGCCGACCCAGACGGCCGCCGACGGCCCGATGACTCCGACGGCCCCGGCCGCCGTGAGCGCGACAGGCACTGCCGCACGCCACGAGAGCGGAGACTCAATGCTGCCGGCGACCACCGCCGCTAGGGTGGCGAGCATCACCGAGACGGCGATCTCCTTCAAGCTTCCCTGCATCGCGAACGCGATGAGCAGCGCCGGCTGCGCGGCCACGAACGCACCGAGCGCCGCTCGCCGCGGAGCACCCAGCACCGAATGCAACAGCCCGGCGATGGCCAGGGCGAGCAGGCCGAGCAGCACAGACAAGTAGGGCTGGAAGACCCATGCAGCGTTGGCGCCGACCAGACGCGAGAGCGTGCCCAGGACCGCGGCCCCACCGGACGGGTATGCGTTGTCCACGTAGTACGCCCGGTAGTTCGAAGCGTAGTTCGATGCCGGGAGCGAGTCGGCATCGCGCCCGCGCTCGAGGAGTTCGGCAGCTCCGGCGAAGTGGACGGCCGTGTCTCCAAGGACGGTGTAGCCGGCAAAGCTCGGCGTGCCAGTGGCCAGCACAGGCAGACCGGCGATCAGGAAGACCGCGACCGCGGCCAGCGCCGCCCAGCCGATCTCACGGAGTTCCGCAACGCGTTTCCGTCCCAGGATGAAACCGAGGACAGTCGCCGCGGCGACCACGGGAAGCGTCCAGGGCGCCGTAGTAACAGACGCCGTCGTGACCTGAGTGATGCACACCAGGACAGCCCCGCCAAACGGCAACAGGAGCACCGGCGAGATCGACCGCCCTGCGGCGCGATCGCCGAGGAGCCCGCACCCGAGACAGACGACGAGCGCCGCCGCGGGAAACGCGATCCAGGAGATGAACACCGGTCAGCCGCTGGCCGCGAGGGCCGCGCCGCTCACGTGCGCCGAAGCCCCAGGATGCTCAACAGGAACGACGCGAAGAACACCTGGGTCCCGATGATCACCAGCGTCGTGGCCAGCACTGCCAGGCGTTCTTCTGAGAGCTGGCCGAAGCCCCGCTCCACCCACGTTCCCACGATCCACGCGCCGAGCACGAAGCCGACGCCTGCGATCGTGACGCCGAGCGTCAGCCCGTGCTCCAGCCGGAAGCGAGCGCGCATCCGGTCGAACCACGGGTCCCGGTCGTCCATGAAGTACGCGCCGTACGTGTGGGCGCACAGGCCCATCGAGACGATCTGCGTCCCGACGATCATGAGCAGGGAGCCCGCGACCATGGAGTGCAGTTGCCACTCGCGGCCGAACACCGGGACCTCGAACGCCGAGATCAGCGCGATCGCCACACCGAGGGACAGGAGGGTCAGACCCGGGATCAGGAACAGGTGCGTCGGGCTGTGCACCAGCAGGAACCGCAGGTGGCGCCAGCCGTCGCGGAAGCTCGAGAGCTTCGACTCGCCGGCGCGCGGGTGGTATTCGATGGGGAACTCGCGGATGTCGAGGTTCTCCTTGCTCGCCCGGATCACCATCTCGGACGCGAATTCCATGCCGGTCGTGCGGAGGTTCAGGCGGGGGAGCACGTCACGGCGCAGCGCCCGCATGCCGCAGTGCGCGTCGCGGATGCCCGTGCGGAAGAAGAGGTTGAGGATGCCGCTGAGCAGCGGGTTGCCGACGTAGCGGTGCAGCCAGGGCATGGCGCCCGGCTGGATGTTGTCCATCCGGTCGCCCATCACCAGCTCGGCGCCATCGTCGAGCTGGGTGACGAACCGCGGGATCTCGGCGAAGTCGTACGTGAGGTCGGCGTCCAGCATCACGATGTACTCGCCTCGGGCCGCCGCGAAGCCCGCCAGGTAGGCGCTGCCGTAGCCGCGGCGCGGCTCGTGGATCACCCGGGCGCCCGCGGCGGCCGCGCGCTCTGCGCTGCGGTCCTCCGACGCGTTGTCGGCCACGATGACCTCACCGTGGAGGCCCGCGTTCTCCAGCGCCGTCGTGGCGCGAGTGACGCACTCCTCGATGTGCTCCTCCTCGTTGAGGCAGGGGATCACGACGGACACGCGTGGTGTCACGGTCTCGGAGGGGTGGAGTCGCTCGTCGACGCCCGGATCCTGATGCGTGGTGCTCACGGGATGAAGCTGGGTTGCGCCATCATGGCTTGGCCCATACAACAACGGGTGTGGCACGAAAAAGTCGCGCCACAAGGGCTTGCCAGGGTATCGGAATCACCAGCGCACTACCCTCCGGCGCCGTGGCCGCAACCTCGCAGCGCCTCCGGGTGTGTCTCGTCTACGACTGCCTGTTCCCCTGGACCGTCGGCGGCGCCGAGCGGTGGTACCGGGCGGTCGCCGAGGCCCTCGCCGAGGCTGGGCACGAGGTCACCTATCTCACGCGCAGGCAGTGGGGAGCCGAGGATGTCCCGGACATCCCCGGGGTTCGCGTCGTCGCCGTGTCCCGGGACGAGCCGCTCTACGGGCCGGACGGCAACCGGCGGATCGGACAGGCCATCCGGTTCGGGGGCGGGGTGTTCCGGCACCTGGCGCGCAACCGCGGGCGCTACGACGTCGTGCACACCGCGTCGTTTCCGTACTTCTCGCTGCTCGCCGCCGGCGTGGCGCGGGCCCTCGATCCCTTCCGCCTCATCGTCGACTGGCACGAGGTGTGGACGCTCGGCTACTGGCAGGAGTACCTCGGGAAGCCCGGCGGGCTTGTCGGATACCTCGTCCAGCGGGCATGCGCCCGGATCCCGCAGCGCGCGTACTGCTTCAGCCGCCTGCACGAGGGCCGACTCCACGAAGAGGGCGTCGCCGGCCCGGTCACCGTGCTTGAGGGCGAGTACGCCGGGAGTCTCGAACCGGCCCCCGTCCGTGACGCCGACCCCCTGGTCGTCTTCGCCGGGCGACACATCGCCGAGAAGCGCGTCCCGGCGCTGGTCCCGGCGCTCGTCGCCGCGAGGGAACGACTTCCCGGCCTGCAGGGTGTGATCTTCGGAGACGGACCGGAGCGTGAGCAGGTCCTCGGGCTCATCGCCGGTCACGACGCCGGCGACTGGCTACGTGCCCCAGGGTTCGTCGACGGCGACGAGGTCGAGGACGCCATGCACCGGGCGCTGTGCATGGTGCTGCCGTCGCGCCGTGAGGGCTACGGCCAGGTTGTCATCGAGGCCAGCGCAGCCGCCACGCCGAGCGTCGTGGTCCAAGACCCCGACAACGCGGCGACCGAGCACGTCGCCGACGGCATCAACGGCTTCATCGCCCCGTCGGCGGACCCCGAGGACCTCGCGGAGGCCATTGTTCGCGTCGCCGAGGCCGGCACCCCGCTGCGGGCGAGCACCGCCGGCTGGTTCGCGGAGAACGCCGAGCGGCTGTCGCTCGGCTCGTCCCTGCGGACGCTGCTCACCGGCTACGCCGACAGCACGCGGCGGTAGGTCGCCAGGCAGCCCTCGGCGGTCGCCTCCCAGCTGAACCGCGCCGCTTGTACACGACCGCGCACCACGAGATCACGGGCCACCGACTCGTCGCTCAGCACGCGGCGCACCGCGTCAGCGATCGACACCGGGTCCTCCGGGTCGATGAGCAGCGCGGCGTCGCCCGCCACCTCCGCCAGCGACGAGCGGGCGGAGCACACAACCGGGACGTCCCGGAGCATCGCCTCGAGGACCGGCAGCCCGAACCCCTCGCACAGCGAAGGGAACGCGACGCACGCGGCCGTGCCGAGCAGGCCTTCGACGTCCTCCTCCTCCAGCCATCCCAGGAAGCACACGTCGTCGGCGATGCCCAGCCGCCCGGCGAGTTCGCGCAGTTCGCCCTCGTGCTCGGTCGGATAGCCGGGAAGCACGAGCAGCGGCCGCGGGACCGCCAGCAGGGCGTGCGCCTCCAACAGCCGCCGCAGGTTCTTGTGCGGGCGCTTGGCCGACGTGCTCAGCACGACCGGACGGTCACCCAGCCCCAGCCGGCCACGCAGCTCCGCCTCGGCGGCCGGGGCCACCCGCGGCGGGCGGGCCGCGAGCGGCACGACATCGATGCGCGACGACGGGATGCCCAGCAGCTCGATGAGGTCGTCGCGCGTGGCCTGCGAGTCGGCGATGACGCGATCGGACCGGCGGGCGGCGAGCGGCACGAGCACACGCATCCCGAGCGAACGCAGCCCGAAATGCGCCTCAGGGAAGTGCTTGTAGATGAGGTCGTGGACCGTTACGACCTTCGCGAAACCGCCCCACCCCGGCCCGGTGCTCCCGAGCGAATGAACGAGGTCGACGCCCGCCCGGCGCGCGAGCCGCGGCAGCAGCACCTGCTCGCCGCGCACCCACTCGACCCGGTTGCTCGCACGGACGGGCACCGTGACGCTCGGCATCACGTCCTGCCAGGGGCCCTCGGCCACGGCGGCTTCGCGGTTGACGAACGCCGTGAAGCGGACGTCGGGGGCAGCCGCCACGAGCGCGGGCAGGAGCTCGCGCGCCGCGACCTCCATGCCGCCCGTGTGCCCCGGGACGAGGAAGACGAGGTTCAGACCGATGTGCATCGGGCCGCGGACAGTAGCCTCCCGCCGCGTGACTGCGACGATCGGCATCGACGCGCGGGCCGCCGAGGAGGTGCCCGCCGGGCGCGGCCGGTACGTCCGCGAGCTGCTCCGTGCGCTCGCCGCGCTGCCGGAAGCCGACGACATCCGCTTCGAACTGTGGGCGCGTGAGATCTGGGACGACCCCGCCCTCGACGACCAGTTCGTCTGGAAGCTCGTCGGCCTGCCGGATCCGTTCTGGAACGTCGCCGCGGGGCTGCGGGCGGGCCGTTCCGCCGACGCGTTCCTCTCCTCGAACAGCTACCTCACGGCGTGGTTCACGTCGTGCCCGACGGCGATCGTCGTCTACGACCTCGTGTCGTTCGTCGAGGGCGCACAGGCCCAGTCGCGGGCCGCACGCATCGAGCGGGCGACGATCCGTCCCGCGCTTCGCCGCGCCGCCGCGCTGCCGTGCATCTCCGAGGCGACGCGCCGCGACCTCGTCGAGTGCTTCCCGCGGACCGCGCCCATCGCTACGACCGTCCCCCTCGCCGCCGACGCCGCCTTCGCCGCACCGCCGTCGCTGCCCGCCGGGCACCCTGATCTCCAACGGCCGTACGTCCTCGCCGTCGGCACCCTCGAACCGCGCAAGAACCTCGAGCGCCTGGTCGCCGCGTGGCTGCACCTGCCGGCGGCGCTGCGCGACACGCACGACCTCGCGCTGGTTGGCCCTCGCGGCTGGGACGACGTATCGATCCTCCAGGCCGCGCACGCCGCCGGGGCGAAGATCCTGGGCCGCGTCAGCGACGAAGAGCTGCATGCGCTGTATGCGGGGGCGGCGTGCTTCGCCTACCCGTCGCTCTACGAGGGCTTCGGCCTGCCGGTCCTCGAAGCGATGGCCGCCGGCGCGCCGGTGGTGACGTCGAATGTCTCGAGCATCCCGGAGGTGGCGGGGGACGCCGCGCTGCTCGTCGACCCGCACGACGTGCCCGCGATCACCGGCGCGATCCAGCGGGTGCTCACCGACCCCGGCCTGGCCGATGACCTGCGAGCGCGCGGCGCAGCACAGGCATGCCGGTTCTCGTGGGAACGCACGGCGCGCGAAACGCTCGCGTTGCTGCTCAGCGCAGCACGGCGTCGTACGCGTCCGTGAGCCGCGCGGCCATCGCGCCGACCGAGTAGCGCTCCAGCAGCGCCGCTGGATACGTCACCCGCGTGCCGGGCGGGCGCGACAGCGGACCGGCGGCGAGCGCCCGAGCGACCCCCATGTAGTCCCCGGGCGCGACGAGCGACCCGGTGCCGTCGAGGACCTCGGGGATCGCGCCACTCGTGCTCGCCACGATGTCCAGCCCCGCCGCCATCGCCTCCGCGAGCACGTAGCCGAACTGCTCCTCCCAGAACGCGCGGGGCAGATCGAAGACGTGCAGCTGCGACGTCGCCGACGGCAGCGACGCGAGCACCATCGCCGACGCCGCCGCGAACGTCGCGGGCATGTCGTCGTACGGCACGCCGCGAATCTCGACGAACGCCCCCAGGCCCAGCTCGTCGGCGTACGCGCGGAGGCGGGCCTCCTCGGGCCCGTGCCCGATGATGAGCACGCGAGGCCTCAGCGGCTCGCCGATGAGCCCGCGGTGCAGCGCCGCGACCGCACGCAGCACGTCGTGGTGGCCCTTCTCCCAGACGAGCCGGCCGGGCGACAGGATCACGTGCTCGGCGGGGGCCGGTGCGTCGCGCGCCGCGAACCGCTCGAGATCGACGCCCGCCGGGTTGATCCCGATCCGCTCGGCGGGGACCCCTTCGAGCAGTAGTCCGTCGCGAGCGCGCTCGGTCGCCGCGAGGAAGAGGTCAGTGTTGGCGACGACATCGTCGCGCCAGCGCTTGGCCTGCGCGTTGCGGTAGGTCGTGCCGAGCGGCAGCGTCTCCCACACGGTTTGCACGAGCTTGAACCGCGCGCCCGCGGCCCGGCGGCGAGCAGCATCGGCACTGAACCAGTACGACAGCTCCTCGGCGTGCACGATGTCCGCCTCGGCGAAGGCGCGTTCAGCCGCGTCGCCCGTGTAGCGGTCACCCCACGCACGGGTCGCAAGGTCGCCGATCCGGCCGCCGGGCAGGCGATCGCGCCGGGTGTGCACCTCGACCTCGCGCAGCCCGGCGCCCGCGGTGTCGTACGCGTTCGCAGCCGTGCGCAGGAGCTCGACGTCGAACCGGCCGGGCAGCAGCGTCCACGGGCGCAGTTCCCACGGCGTGGCCTGATGGCCACGGAGCACCAGAACACGCGTCACGCGGCGGCTTCCGCCAGCAGGACGGGGACCTCGCCGGCGACGGGGTAGGACCGCTCGCACGTCGTGCACGCGAGGTGGCCGGCCTGTTCGCGCAACTCACGGCGGTCGACCGGGCAGCGCAGGGCCGCACGGACCGCCGGCGTCAGGGCGGGGACACCTGCGTCCTGCAGCACCGCGACCGTGCGCTCGACGTCGAGCTGGGCGGTGGCAGCCGCGGCACTGGTCCCCCCGGAGCGCACCGACAGCGTGTCGTCCCAGTGGACGGTGTGGTGCCAGACCTCGCGGTGCGCGCCGAACCACAACCGGAAGAGCGCAGAGTCCGCCACGGCGTTGTGGAACAGCTGCCCGTAGGGCGCGACGGCGTCGCCGCGCGGGCGGAAGACCAGCACGCCGTCCTCCAGGTCGATGAGCCACGGATGGAACGGCCAGCCGAACGTCAGCTCCGCCTGGGCGGATGGCACCTGCACGAATCCGGCCGCGCCGACCCGTCCGAGCTCCGCCGCGAACGCGTCGACGTCCGTGGCGTGCTCGAGCACGTGCGACGCCACGACGTACGCGAACGCGTTGTCAGCGAACGGCAGCGCGTGCCCATCGCCGACGACGACCGGCTTGCGCAGGTCCAGGCCGGAGGCGCGCTCGAAGTCGTCGGCCGCGTACTTGTCGACCACGACGTCCGCGCGTGGTTCGGGCATGTGCCCGGCGCCCACGTCCAGGACGAGCCCCTCCGCCGGAGGATGCGGGCTGTGAAACGCCGCCTTGCGACGGGTGGCGCGCACGTCCCGCCCGATCTCACGGAGCAGGCCGACGGCGTCGCCGAGCGGACCGGCGGAGGACATAGCGCGGCGATGCTACTCCCGGGCTCGGGCGCCCACGGGCCCGGGGACGTGCTCGAGCACCTCGTCGGGCACCGCGCGGAACAGCAACAACGCCGCCGCGTAGACGGCCAGGCCGAGCACCGTCGCAACCACCTCGGGCAGGGGGACGAACGCACCCGCGGCGAGCCCCAACGCAAGCGCCGGCGTCGCCCGCAGGACCAGTCCGAACTCCGGGCGCATCTCCCGGTCGACCTGTACGAGGGCCGCGACGTACCCGATGGCGAGCGCCAGTTCCCCGAGCACCGTCGCCACCGCCGCGCCGATCGCGCCGTGCGCGGCGGCGAGCACGAGCACCGTCACCGTGCTGATCACCATCGCGACGGCGTTCGCCACGATCATCGACCGGTGGTGGTGCACGGCGAGCAGTGTGAAGCCCCACGTCGCGATGACGAACGTCAGGGCCAGCGCGACACCCTGGATCTGGAGCACCTCGACCGCCCCGTCGTACTCCGAGCCGGCGACCACCGCGATGATCGGCTCGGCCCCGAGCACGCACCCGATGAGCGCCGCGCCGCCCAGCAGCGCCGTCCCCTCGAACAGCCGCTGGGTCGCGTAGGCCAGGCGCACCCGGTCGTCGCGCGCGGCGCGGGACAGCAGCGGGAACGCCGTCGTGACGAGCACGCCGGGCACCGCCGCGACGATGATGTACACCCGGAACGACGCGGCGAACAGACCCGTCTCGAACGGTGTCGTCACGAGCTCGGTGAGGATCAGCGCCGTGTAGACGTAGAGCTGCCCCACAGCGACGGCGAGGGCGAACACCACGGCCGGGCGGATGAGCGCGATCCACGCGCGGACGTCGAACGACGGCCGCAGCGAGATCACGCCTCGGACGAGCAGCGCGGTGACGAGGAAGATCGCGAGCTGCGCCGGGATGGTCGCCGCGTAGAAGGCCAGCACGCCGCCGCCGGCGACCACGAGCGCGGCGTACGTCGCAGCGAGCGCCGCCTGCCGCGCGAGGTCGAGCGTCGTCATCGTCCCAATCCGCAACCCGGCCGCGAGCGGGATTCCGAGCGTCCCCTGCAGGATCCCGAACACCAGCCCGACGCCCATGAGCGCAGCCCCGATCACCATCGTCTCGTCATAGCCGAGGAGCACCGCCACGAGCACCGCGATGCCCAGGCCGAACGCCGTCGCGACGAGCCGCAGGCCGAGCAGCGCCGCGAGGAACCGGTCGCGATCCTCACCGTGACGCTGGGAGTACTCGCGCATGCCCAGCGCCGTCATCCCGAGGTCGGTGATCGCCTGCACGATCGTCACGAGCGCGAGCACCGTCTGGAACTGGCCGTACTCCTCGGGCCCGAGGTACCGCGTGACGAGCGCGGCGCCGACGACGGCCAGCCCGGTGCCCGCGACGAACCCCGTCACCCGCACGGCCCCGCCGAGGACCAGGCGCCGCCCGGCCTCGGGCGTGTCAAGGATGTCCGCCCCGTCGGGGGCGGCCCCGGTCACGGCAGCCGCAGCATCGCCAGGCGCACGCCGACGATGCGGTGGACCTGGTGGCCCTGGCCGCGCACTTCCACGAGGGCCCGGCTGACGCCCGGTGAGCGGTAGTCGCAGTCGTCCCAGACGATCACGCCGCCTGGACGCATGCACCGCAGCACGTTGGCGGTGTCCTCCTTGACGTACTCGTACGTGTGGGCGCCGTCGATGAACGCGAGGTCGACCTGCCCGTGCAGGGGTGTGTAGTCGAACCGGGCGCTGTCGCCGAAGTGCTGCGTGACACGGTTCCCGAAGCCGGCGTCGCGGTACGCCGCGCCGATCGAGGAGAGGTCCTGCCACGGCGGCTGCCCGCGCTGCTCGCCGAGCGACGGCGCGTCGTTGCCGAGGTCGAGGGTGTCGACGGTCGCCTCCGGCGCCTGCGCGGCCATGAGCGCGGTGCCCTGGCCGCTGGCCGTGCCGATCTCGAGGATCCGCTTCGGCTTGGCGTACGCGGTGACGAGTGACAGGACGTACGCCTCGCCGTGCCACAGCGCGCGGTCGCGCCCGCTGTGGCGCAGGTTGATCTCGACCTCGTCGATCCCCGGGAAGAGCTGCTCGAGGCTCGTGAGCGGCACGCGCGGGACGAAGCGCAGGGCGCTGAGCGCGGCCCGCGCGGGGAACTGCGAGTACCAGGGGACGACCGTGGGCGAGGAAGCTGCCATGAACGCGGTCAGGCTAGACGAGAGCCCGGTGATAGACGGCGAGCGTCTCCGCGGCACAGCGCTCCCACGTGAACTGCGCGGCGCGCTGCGGCCCGGCGGCGATGAGGCGTGCACGCACGACGTGGTCGCCGAGCACGACGCCGATCGCCGCCGCGATCTCGTCCACCGACGTGGGGTCGAACGTGACCGCCGCGTCGCCGGCGACCTCCCCGGGCGCCGAGTCGCGCGAGCACGCCACCGGGACGCCGCGGGCCATGGCCTCCAGCACGGGCAGGCCGAACCCCTCGACCAGCGAGGGCAGGACGAACGCGGCCGCCGCGGCGTAGAGCCCCTCGAGGTCGGCGGCCTCGATGAAACCCGGGATGACGACGGCGTCCGAGACGCCCGCGCGGGCCGCGGCCGCGCGCACCGCGGCCTCGCCCTCGGCGTTCGCCGGCCCGGGCAGCACGAGTACCGCGTCGGGCACGTCGGCGCGGATGGTGGCGAACGCTGCGACCAGCCGCTCGAGGTTGCGATGCGGCTTCTTCTGCCCGACGTTCAGCACGATCGGCCCGCCGCCGAGGCCGAGCCGCGAGCGCAGCTCCGCGTCCGACGTCACCACACCGCCCGACGGCGTCCCGTAGCCGAGCGGCACGACATCGAGCCGGTCGGTCGGAACCCCCAGTCGCGCGCGGACCTCGTCTCCGGCGGCGTGCGAGATCGCCACGACGCGGTGCGCGCGGCGGGTCACGAGCGGCACGACGACGCGCCACAGCCGGTGGGTCATCGTGTCCTCGGGGTGGCTGATCCAGACGGTGTCGGGGATCGTGACCACCCGCCGCGCGCGGGAGACGAGCGGCCCCGTCATCGCCACGGAGTGCACGACGTCCGCGCCGCGCCGGTCGGCCACGGCGCCGAGCACCGTGAGCTCGGAGAGCGACCGCAGGCCGGACCGGCCGAGCCGGGGCAGCGGGACGAGGTCGGCGCCGCCCGCCCAGTCCTCGTCGCGCAGCTTCGCGTAGCCGTCGTCGTTGAGCAGCACGGTGAGCCGGGGTGCGTCGGGCCGGGCGAGCAGCCCGCGGCACAGCTCGCGCAGGTACGTCTCCACCCCGCCCATCGGCGGTGCCAGGAACACGGCGTTGATCGCGACGTGCATCGTCGGGCTCAGGCGGTGACGGTGCCGACCTGCCGCGCGGGCACGCCGGCAACGATCGCGCCGGCCGGGACGTCGGAGGTGACGACCGCGCCCGCTGCGACGACGGCGTCCCGGCCGATCCGGCACGGGCCCAGCACCATCGCGCGCGACGCCAGCCATGCGCCCTCCTCCACCACGATGTCGCCCCCGGTCGCGGGCGCGGCGTGCACGCGCGCCTCGCCCCGCTGGGTGATGTCGTGGCGGCCGGTGAGGAGCATGACCCCGTGCCCGAAGACGACGTACGGCTCGACGTCGATCGCACCGGAGACCGTGTTGAAGAGCGTGTCCCACACCACCGCGCCGTCGGCCACCGTGAGCCGCTCGCGCGGGCCGAACACGAGGGGGACGTTCAGCCGCCGGTGGTCGACGTAGTGGCCGAGCGTGCGGTCGGCCAGGCGGACGAAGAACTTGCGCATCGCTAGACGGCCCGGAACTCCGCGCGGATGTTCATCGACGGGAAGCGGAACGCGAAGTACTTCTCGTAGATGTCGGGCTGGCGGTTCGCGAACGCCGCGATGCCGAGCAGCCGGAACGGGGTCCACAGGTCGAGCGTCACGTGGACGACCTCGAACCGCGCGTCGCTGTAGTGCGCGAACCGCGGCTCGGCGAGCTGGCGGATCGCGATCGTCGAGAAGTACTGCTTGTGCGTCGGGTCCCCGTAGGCGAGAACGGAGGAGAAGTGCGGCGTGCGCAGCTGCACCCGTCCGCCGGGCCGCACGATGCGCCGCAGCTCGGCGAAGACCCGCATCGGCTCCTCGACGTGCTCGATGACGTCCTGGAGAAGGATCTGGTCGAAGCTGTCGTCCTCGATGGGGTACGGGAACACGTCGAGGTCGTGGACGATGTCGGCCGCCGTGTCGGCGGAGATGTCCAGGCCGACGGCCCCCGGGTGCTTCGATCCGCCACAGCCGACGTCCAGGACCGTCCCCGGGCCGGTGGGGTGCAGATCGAACTGGTGGGGGTCGGTCAGGCGCGCGACGCGCTCGCGGAGTCCGGGCATCAGACCGCACGCTACCTGCGGTCGCGGGTAGCCTGCCGGGACCCATGGCGAAGACTGCACTCATCACCGGAATCACCGGCCAGGACGGTTCCTACCTCGCAGAGCTGCTCCTGGAGCAGGGCTATGAGGTGCACGGAATGGTGCGCCGGGCCTCGACGGAGAAGTTCGATCGCATCGAGCATCTGCGCGACAGGATCACGCTGCATCAGGGCGACCTGCTCGATCAGCGGTCGCTCGTCGACACGTTCCGCGCCGCGCAGCCGGACGAGATCTACAACCTTGCCGCGATGAGCTTCGTCGCGACGTCGTGGGTGCAGCCCACGCTGACGGCGGAGTTCACCGGCGTCGGTGTGACCCGCGTGCTGGAGGCGATGCGCGAGGTGTGCCCCGAGGCGCGCTTCTACCAGGCCTCGAGCAGCGAGATGTTCGGCAAGGTGCTCGAGGTCCCGCAGACCGAGGACACGCCGTTCTACCCGCGCTCGCCGTACGGCGTCGCGAAGGCCTACGGGCACTTCATCACGGTCAACTACCGCGAGGCCTCCGTCCTGCACGCCACCAGCGGCAGCCTCTTCAACCACGAGTGCGTCCTCGCCCACACCCCGCTGATGGTGCGCGAGAACGGGATCGTGTCCGTCAAGACCGCCGCCGACCTCGTGGCGCTGCGACGCAAGGGCCCGTCGGTCCAGCAGTTCGAGCCGGGCGATCTCGTCGACGTGTGGGACGGCGAGCAGTGGACGCCGATCCGCGCGATCACCGCCACCCGCCGCCGCCCGACCGACCCCGATCATCGAACGCTGTCGGTCCAGGCGCGCGGGGGCGTCGTCGACGTCACCGCACACCACCACATGCTCGACGCTGACTTCGAGCAGGTCACGGCCGGCGAGCTCGAAGCCGGCGACCGCGTCGCGCTCTTCGAGGACTTCCCTGAAAGCCACGAATGGACGGCAATCGCGCCGGAACTGGGCGAGCTGCTGGGCCTCCTCGCCGCCGATGGATATGCAAGCGAAGACGGTCGCGGGGTCCAGTTCACCAACAACGACGCGATCCTCCGCACGCGCGTTGCGCAGCTGTGGTCTCGCTGCTTCCAGGGCACGACC
Organism: Solirubrobacteraceae bacterium; assembly: GCA_051306365.1. Taxonomy (GTDB): domain Bacteria; phylum Actinomycetota; class Thermoleophilia; order Solirubrobacterales; family Solirubrobacteraceae; genus Svornostia. The sequence goes on along the minus strand of JBPPNC010000105.1, from coordinate 1,990 downwards.
GGGGAGTATGCGGGCGTGTCCGGGTTCGCGCCCGATCGCGAGGTCATGCAGCTGAACCTCAACGGCGCGCCAGGCGTGGCCGCCTGGCTGCGATTCCAGCTCTACACCCCGCGCGGGGGGCTCAAGCAGGTCCCGCCGGTCGTGCTGAACGCGACCGCCGAGGTCCGCGACGCCTTCCTGAGGGGCTACTACGCCGGAGACGGCCTGAAGGCCGGCGGCGGCATGTCGTTCACCACGAATAGCCCCGTGCTCGCCCAGGGCCTGTGCTGGCTGTACGCGCTCGCGGGTCAGCCCGCGTCGGTCTACACCGAACCGCGCGGTGACCGCTGCTACTACCGCGTGAATCTCTCGTCGGCCGTTCGCGTCGGCGCCCAGGGCCAGCACCTGCGCCGCGACCCCGCCGAGGTGCGCATCATCAGCGACGCGATCTGCGCCGATGACGAGTTCGTCTTCGACCTCGAGACCGAGTCCGGGGTGTTCGCCGCAGGCGTCGGACGGGTCGTCGTGCACAACTCGCCGCGTCGCGGGCTGGAGTTCGTGACCCGCAAGATCACGTGGCACGCCGCGGCGATCAAGCACGGCCTGAAGTCCGAGCTGCGCCTGGGCAACCTCGACGCCAAGCGCGACTGGGGCTACGCCAAGGACTACGTCGAGGCGATGTGGCTGATGCTGCAGCAGGACAAGGCCGAGGACTACGTCATCGCGACCAACCAGACCAACACGGTCGAGGAGTGCGTGAAGATCGCGTTCGACCAGGCCGGCCTGGGCGACTACGAGCCCCACGTCGTCATCGACCCCGCGTTCGTGCGCCCCGCCGAGGTCGACCTGCTCATCGGCAGCTACGACAAGGCCGAGCGCGACCTGGGCTGGAAGCCCAAGACCACGTTCGAAGAGCTCATCCGGCTCATGGTCGACGCCGACCTCAAGCTGCTCAAGCCGTAGCGCGTCTCAGAACGCGGGCCCGCCGAGCTCGGCGAGGTCCGCGGTGACCATCTCCGCGATGGTCTCCTCAAAGCTCGTCTCCGGCTCCCACCCGAGCACCTCACGCGCCCGCGACGGATCGCCGACCGGCGCCGTCGCCTCGGGCGCGCGGACGAACGCCGGGTTCACCGTGACGTGGTCGCGCCAGTCGAGGTCGACGACGGCGAACGCGGTCGAGACGAGATCCTCGACCGTCCGGCCGACGCCCGACGCGAAGACGTAGTCGCCGGGCTCGTCATGCTGCAGCGCCATCCAGGCGCCGCGCACGACGTCGCGGGCGTGGCACCAGTCGCGCACCGCGTCCATGGACCCGAGCTCCAGCGTGTCGGCCCGGCCGAGCTTGATCGCCGCCGCACCGCGTGTGACCTTGCGCGGCAGGAAGTGGTCGGGCCGGCGCGGGGACTCGTGGTTGAACGTGATGCCCGAGCAGGCGAACAGGCCGTGATGGGAGCGCATGACGCGCACCATCCCGTGGGCGGCGAGCTTCGCGACGCCGTAGGGCGCGCGCGGCCGGCACGGCGAGTCCTCGTTCTGGGGCGACTCGCCCGCGTCGCCGAAGATCTCGGAAGACGTCGCGACGTGGACCTTGATCGACCGGTCGATCTCGAGCACCGCCGCGAGCAGCGTGGACGTCGCGCCGGCGATGGCCGCCATCGTCGACGTCGGGTCCTCCCAGGACGCCGGGACGAACGTCGGCGCGGCCAGGTGGTAGAGCTCGTCGGGGCGCACGTCGGCGATCGCGCGCCGCAGCGACGCGGGGTCGAGGAGGTCGCCGCGGACCAGCTCAACCCGGTCCTCCACCGCCCGCAACGTGGGGATGTCGTCGTCCGGGTCGCGTCGTACCAGCCCCACGACCTCGTAGTGTTTGGCCACCAAGAGCTCAGCGAGGTAGGAGCCGTCCTGCCCGCCGATGCCGGTGATGAGTGCGCGCGCCACCACCGGCAGCCTATGGAAGTTGCGAAACCATCGGCCGCTCGCGGCGTTGGTATCCGAAATGCCCCTCGATCCC
>JBPPNC010000104.1:0-37182 GCA_051306365.1 Solirubrobacteraceae bacterium | reverse complement strand
TTAGTGATCCGGCGGTAGCAAGTGGAAGCGCCGTCGCTCAACGGATAAAAGGTACTCCGGGGATAACAGGCTTATCGGGCCCAAGAGTCCACATCGACGGCCCGGTTTGGCACCTCGATGTCGGCTCGTCGCATCCTGGGGGTGAAGTAGCTCCCAAGGGTTGGGCTGTTCGCCCATTAAAGCGGTACGCGAGCTGGGTTCAGAACGTCGTGAGACAGTTCGGTCCCTATCTGCCGTGGGCGTTGGAGAATTGAGAGGATTTGCCCCTAGTACGAGAGGACCGGGGTGAACGGACCTCTGGTGTAGCTGTTGTCCTGCCAAGGGCATCGCAGCTTAGCTACGTCCGGATCGGATAACCGCTGAAGGCATCTAAGCGGGAAGCCGGCCTCAAGATGAGTTCTCCCATCTCCTTGAGAGAGTAAGACTCCTGGTAGACCACCAGGTTGATAGGCCAGATCTGGAAGCGCCGTGAGGTGTGAAGGAGACTGGTACTAATGAGTCGAGGGCTTGACGGATATTTTTAGTGGTACTCGTAATCGTGGCTTTGTGCAGTTTTGAGGGGCCCTGGGAGCTCTCTTGAGTTTCCGGTGGCTATTGCGTGAGGGAAACACCTCTTCCCATTCCGAACAGAGCAGTTAAGCCTCACAGCGCCGATGGTACTTGGCTTGAAAGGGCCCGGGAGAGTAGGACGCCGCCGGTGTAGTTTCACGAGTCGCCTCCGGGCGGCTCGTGCTCGTTAAGGGGTTAATCCGGGTGATCGGCAGACCCGGTCGAGCAGAGGCTACGAGGCAGAGCGCGGCGTGAGGCACGGTGCCGGATCCAGCGCCTGCGGCGGCGTGCCGGGACGCCGAGGGCGCCGCGGCGCGAGACAGACGCGCGCGTGGTCCTGGCGGCCGGCGCAGGACGCCGGGCTGTCGCCTGCGCGCGACCCGGAGCTGTCTTCGGCGCGGGCGAGCTGTTCCGCCCGCGCCTCAAGCTCCGGGTCCGCGAGCAGCAGGAGGTCGCGTGCGATGGCAGCGACCCCGTGCGCGGCGCCGCGTGCGGCGCTCGCGGCCTGTCGCGCCGCCGGCGCAAGGGTTGCGCGGCGGCCACCGGACCGTGCGCCTCCCAAGCGCACGTCGTCCGGCGCGGCGCCCGAGTCGCGGTCAGCGCGTGAGGGGAACTCCCACGACATTCCCTCTGGGGCGAAGATCGGCGGCTGTGGGGCACGGGCGAACATCTGTTCGAGAAGGTAGGTCCGCCATCGGACGGACACAGGGGTGTGCACGCGATCTTGCAGCGGGGGTCGCCGGTAGGGTGCGCGCATGGTGCATCTGCGGATCGTGGTGCCGGAGCCGCGGACCGCGGCAGCGCTGAACGTGCTGCAGGACAACGCGTCGGTGTGCAACGTGATCTTGCTGGCCGAGGCCGGGATCGACCCGCCGGGCGACGTGATCCTGTGCGACGTCGCGCCGGAGGATGCGTCCGTCGTGGTGGGCGACCTCAAGGCCTTGAAGATCCACCACGCCGGATCGATCGCGCTGGAGCAGGTGGAATCTCAGGTGTCACGCGGGGCCGACGCGGCAATCGCCCACGCCCACGGATCGCTCGCGGATGCCGTCGTGTGGGAGGAGGTGGAGGCTCGGACCTCGGAAGGGGCGGAGCTCTCGTGGTCGCACGTGATCTTCATGGCGATGGCGGGCATCATCGCCGCCTGCGGCATCCTGCTCGACTCGTCGATCCTGATCGTTGGCGCGATGGTCGTCAGCCCGGACTTCGGGCCGGTGGCGGGAGTCTGCGTCGGGGTGGTCAACAGGCGCCCGCAACTGGCGCTGCGGTCGCTGGTCGCACTCGCCGTCGGCGTGCCGACGGCGATCACGGTCTCGTGGCTGTTCACGGTGATCGGGCAGGCGACCGGACTGATGCCCGAAACGTTCGGCGAGGCCGATCACAACCTGGCGAGCGTGATCTCGGCGCCCGATGCCTACAGCCTCATCGTCGCGGCGTCCGCGGGCGTCGTCGGGATCATGTCCCTGACAGGCCAGAAGTCGGGGGCCCTGATCGGCGTCCTGATCTCCGTGACCACCATTCCGGCGGCCGCGAACATCGGGGTCTCCTTCGCTTACCAGGACTGGTCATCGTGGCGGGGATCGCAGATCCAGCTGGCGGCGAACATCACCATGCTGCTGCTGTCGGGGATCCTGACGCTTGCCGCACAGCGGGCCGTCTACGAGCGGCGCTGGGCGCGGCACCTGCGCGAACGCGCAGGGGCTGCCGACAGCGTCAGACCGTAGTTCCCAGGGACGACCACACCTCGAGCTTCGTCTTGATCCGCTCGATGACATCGCTGGTGAAGTCGCTGGTCGACGACGTGCCGCCGAGATCGAAGGTCCGCACGCCCGCGGCGGTCGCCTCGAGGACCGACTCGTAGACGGCGCGCGAGCCGAGGTCCGCGCCCGCGTGGCCCGCGGCGGCTGCGTAGTGCAGGACCGCCGCGCAGGAGAGGATCATGGCCATGGGGTTGGCGATGTCCTTCCCCTCCAGTGCGGGGGCGGTGCCGTGGGGCGCTTCGGCCATCGCGACGTCGGTGCCGAGGTCCTCGTCGAACGCCAGGAGCACTGACTCCGCGCCGGCGATCGAGCCGAACATCGGCATCACGAGGTCTGAGAGGCAGTCACCGTCGCGGTTGAGCGCCGGGATGACGAGGGGGGCCTGCGCGGCGCCCCCGATGAGGCCCGCGTACGTGGCATCGATGAGTACGGGCTCGTAGACGACGGAAGGGTGACGGGTGGCCGCAGCGTCCATCTCCTCCTTGAGCATGCCCTCGTACACCGGGGAGACCGTCCACTTCGGGCCGCCGTAGACCTTGCCGCTCATGCGTGCGGCCGTACGGAACGCGTACTCGGCCACGGCGCGGCAGGTGGAGCGGGTGATCTTCTCGGTCCGGTACGCGATCTCGTCGGGCGAGCCCTCCTCGCCCTCGCGCCACTGCTCGGCGCCGTACGCGTCGTCGACAGCCATGCGGACGACCGCGATCGGGAAGTGCGTGCCACCCACGGGCGTGACGCCCGGGATCCGGCGGCCGGTGCGGATGATGACCTTGCCGTTGACCTCCTCGCGCAGGATGCGGTTCGGCGAGCCGACGTCGTCCTTGCCCTCCGGCGTGACAGTCGCGGCCTTGATGCCGAACCCGGAGTCACGCATCGCGCGCGCAGCCTCGTGGACGACGTGGTTGTTTGTCTCGCGGCGCTTGGTGAGGGAGAGGTCGTAGCGGTCGAGCGCGACGTCGAACCCGAGGACCTCCGGGGCCATGACGCGCAGCGCCTGGTCCAGGAGCTCCTGGCCTGTCTCGTCGCCTTCGAGGACCGTGATCGTGAGTGTCATCGGTGCTTTCGGACCCTACCAACGGCCGCCGGACCCGGCAGTAGCCTCACGGTCGTGAGCGGTTCGACATGCAGTTGGTGCGGCGTGCACATCGACCCGGACGACGGCTACCGAGCCGCGGAGCCGGCCGGGGAACGCGTGGCGGCGTTCTGCCGCCTCGAGCATGTGGTGCCCTGGGCGATGCAGGGGGCGCACTGGGAACCCGGCAGGCTCCTGGCCGAGCCGACCCAGGGCCTTGGCCGCTGCGCCTGGTGCGCCGAACCGCTCGATGACGCGCCCGTGTTCCTCGTCCGGCACCGAGGCGAACACCGCATCGGTGACGCCTTCTGCACTGTGACCCATCTCGCGGAGTGGGCCAAGGCGGGCGGGCGCTGGCGGACCGAGGCCTAGGTTCCGGTCAGCTCGAGTTCGTCGGCGCGCACCTCGAGCGCCGCGATGACGAAGGCCACGTGCTGATCGAAGTCCACACCGAGTTCGTCGGCGCCACCGCGCACGCCGTCACGGTTCACCGCGGCGGCGAATGACGGCTGCTTGAGCTTCTTCTTCACCGACTTGGGCGTCAGCCCGACGATGCCGCCCGGACGGACCATCGCGCACGCCACGAGGAAACCGGACAGCTCGTCGACGGCCCGCAGTGTGTGGTCGATCGGGGTCGTGGCCGGCACGCCGAGGACGTCGGCGTGGGCGGCGATCGCCGTGACCATCTCCGGCGGGGCGTCGCGACGCTCGAGCTCGGCGATGATGTGGCGCGGGTGCCCGGTCTCGAGATCGGGGTAGCGCTCGTAGTCGGCGTCATGCAGGAGACCTGTGACCTCCCAGAGCTCTTCGTCGTGACCGCCCTCGCGGGCGTAGGCCGCCATCGCGGTCGCGACGGCCTCGCAGTGACGGCGCAACGACGCGGACGTAACCCACTCGTGGAGCAGGGACCGCGCCTCCGCGCGCGAAATCCGTTGCGACATGGTTGGTACCCTAACCCAGCTGCCGAGCCTCGCCGACGCCCACGTCCGCGCCGCTCGCATCGCCCCCCGCCCGCTCATGGAGAAGTTCGTCATCCACGGCGGCGCACCGCTCTCCGGCACGGTCATCCCTGCCGGCAACAAGAATGGTGCTCTGCCCATCCTCGCCGCTGCCGTCCTCACGGAGGACGAGGTGATCGTGCGCAATGTCCCGCGCATCAAGGACACCGGCTCCATGCTCGCGATCCTCGAGGGCATGGGCGTGCGTGTCGAATGGCTGAACGACCACGACGTGTCGCTCCGGGCCGACGGACTCGACGACGACTGCGTCCGGGTCGACCGCGAGCACGCCGAGCGCATCCGCGCCTCGTTTCTGCTCGCCGGCCCACTGCTCGCACGGTTCGGCCGCGCCGTCATGCCGCCGCCCGGCGGCGACGTCATCGGCCGGCGCCGGCTCGATCCGCACCTCGACGCCTTCAAGGCGCTCGGCGCCACGTACGTTCCCGGCCGCGACATCGACCTCCGCGTCGAAGGCGGCCTGCGCGCAGGTGACGTCTTCATGGACGAGCCGTCCGTCATGGCGACGGAGAACGCGCTGCTCGCCGCCGCCCGCACGCCGGGCACCACGGTGATCGGGAACGCGGCCTGCGAGCCGCACGTCCAAGACCTCGCTCGGATGCTGGTGAAGATGGGCGCCGACATCTCGGGCATCGGTTCGAACGTCATGACCGTCACGGGCTGCGCCGACCTGCACGGCTGCGACCACCGGATCGGCCCTGATCACATCGAGATCGGCTCGTTCATGGCGCTCGCCGGCGTCACGGGCGGCGAGATGCGGATCAAGGACACGTACCCCGACGACCTGCGCATGATCCGCCTGGCGTTCGAGCGTCTCGGGCTGCAGTCCGAGCTCGACGGCGACGACGTCCTCGTGCCCGGCGGCCAGGACCTCGTCGTGGCCCGCGATCTGGGCGAGCACAAGATCAAGGTCCAGGACGGCCCGTGGCCGGCGTTCCCGGCGGACCTGACGTCGATCGTCCTCGCGCTCGCGACGCAGTGCGAGGGCTCGGTCCTGATCCACGAGTGGATGTTCGAGAACCGCATGATCTTCACCGACAAGCTCGTGCTCATGGGCGCGGACATCGTGCTGTGCGACCCGCACCGCGCGATCGTGACGGGCCGTTCGCAGCTGCGCGGCGAGCGCGTCGAGTCGCCCGACATCCGCGCCGGCATGGCGATGCTCATCGCCGCGCTCTGTGCGGACGGCCTGTCAGAGATCGGCAACATCCGCCAGATCGACCGCGGCTACGAGCGGATCGACGAGCGTCTGCGGGATCTCGGTGCGCGCATCGAGCGTGTCGCGACTGAGCCGCAGCCCGTTCACGCCTAGTCTTCAGGTCGTTCTCATGACCCTGCCGATCCCCTCCGGGACGCGTGACGTCCTGCCCGACGAGATGCGTGAGCTGCGCGCCATCGGCGACGCGCTGCGCGGCGTCTTCGAGGAGGCGGGCTATGGGGAGGTCAGCACGCCCGCGCTGGAGTACGAGTCCGTGCTGGCGAAGGGCGACCTCGCGGGCGCGCGCCCCGCGTATCGCGTGGTCGACGACCACGGCGACGTCCTGGTGCTGCGCTCGGATATGACCGTGCCGATCGCGCGGGTCGCGTCGAGCCGGTATTCCAGCGCCGAGCTGCCGCTGCGCTTCTGGTACCTCGCGCACGCCTACCGGCAGGTGCGCCCGCGGCGGGGGATGTCGCGGGAACTACTCCAGGTGGGGATCGAGCTGATCGGCGCCGGTGCGCCGGGGGGGACCGCGGAGGCGCTGACGGTGCTGTGCCGCAGCCTGGCGGCCGCGGGGCTGCGCGACTTCCGCGTGGGGCTCGGCGATGCGTCGCTGTTCCCGGCCGTGCTCGATGGGATGGGTCTGGCCGACGACGCCCGCGCCCGGATCCTGCACGAGCTGGGTACGCATGACTTCGTGGGCGTGGAGCGGGAGCTCGCCGCCGCGGGTCTCGCGCGTGAGGCCGCCGACAGCCTGGTCGCGCTCGCGCAACAGCGCGGCGGTGCGGAGGTGCTCGACACCGTGCCGGAGGCCGCGGCGCAGGCGGTGGCCGGGATGCGCGACGTGCATGCGCTGCTCGATGACGACGTGGCCGATCGCGTGATCTTCGACCTCGGGCTCGTGCGTGACCTGGGCTACTACACGGGTGCGGTCTTCGAGGTCTACGACCCGACGCTGGGCGTGCCCCTCGGCGGCGGTGGGCGTTACGACGACCTGCTCGGGCAGTTCGGCCGGCCGTTGCCGGCGGTCGGGTTCGCCCTGGTCGTCGACCGGCTTCATCTGGCGCTCCACGGCGGGGAACCCCGGTGACCCCGCCGCTCACCATCGCCGTGCCGCGCGGCGCCCTGATGCACGAGACCCTCGACCTGCTCGACCGGCTCGGCATCGACACCGCCGAGGTTCGGGCGAACGACCGCAAGCTGCTGTTCGCCGACATCGGCATCGTGACGATGCGCCCGAGCGACGTCGCGACCTACGTCGAGGCCGGCGCTGCGGACATCGGGATCACCGGCAAGGACGTGCTCACCGAGCAGTCCGAGCGCGAGGTCTACGAACTGCTGGACCTGCACTACGGCTTCTGTCGCATGGTCGTGGCGAGCGTCGATGGCCCGGATCCGGCGGTGGAGGCGCTGCGGCGGCTCGGCATCGTCCGGATCGCGACGAAGTACCCGAAGACCGCATCGCGCTACTTCGAGGCCACGGGCCGGCAGGCCGAGATCGTGGAGGTCAAGGGCTCGGTCGAGCTGGCGCCGCTGACCGGACTGGCTGAGGCGATCGTGGATCTCACCGCCACCGGCACGACGATGCGCGAGAACGGCCTTGTCGAGCGCGAGCACCTGTTCGACTCGACCGCGCGGCTCATCGCCAACCCGGTGGCCCACAAGCTCAAGGCGGCCGCGATCGACGACCTGGTCGGGCGGATCCGCGACCTGGAGCTGACCCGTGCGGGTTGAGCGCCTTGCGGTGCAGGGCGACCCGGCCGCGGTGGCCGCCGCCGCGCGGGACATGGCGCCGAAGGCCGACTCGGTCACCGACGGCGTGGCGGATATCATCGCGAGCGTGCGTGAGGGCGGCGACGCCGCGCTGCGCGAGCTCGTCGAGCGCTTCGATTACGGCGGCGCCGCGCCGGATGACGCCGCGCTGCGGATGCCGCCCGAGGCCTTCGAGGTCGACCTCGATCCCGAGCTGCGCAACGGTCTGCAGGTCGCCATCGCCAACGTCGCGATCGTCGCCGACGCCGGCGTGGGGGAGGACCGCGAGGTCGTCCTGCCGCAGGGCCAGACCGTGACGCTGCGCGAGATTCCCGTCACTCGGGCCGCCATCTACGTCCCGGGCGGGCGCAACCCGTATCCGTCGACGCTGATCATGGGCGTCGTCACCGCGCGCGCGGCCGGCGTGGAAGAGGTGTGCGTCGTCACGCCGCCGCCGGTGCACCCGGTGATCCTTGGCGCGGCCGCGCTCGCAGGCGTCCACGAGGTCTACGCCATGGGCGGCGCGCACGCCGTCGCCGCGCTGGCGCACGGCACGGACTCCGTCCCACGTGTCGACGTCATCGCCGGTCCCGGCAATCTCTGGGTGCAGGAGGCCAAGCGTCAGGTGTCCGACGCCGTCGGCATCGACGGGTTCTACGGCCCGAGCGACCTCGCGGTGGTCTTCGACGCGGACGCCGACCTTGACCCCATCGCCCTCGATCTGCTCGCGCAGGGCGAGCACGGCCCTGCGAGCGTCGTCCTGGCCGCCAGTGACGACGCCGACGCGCTCGACGCCCTGGCCGACCGCGTGGCCGAGCTGGCGGCCGAGCGGGAGACCGTCGACGCGGGCGCCGTCATCCTCGCGCACGCCGCCAGCCCCGCCGAGTCGCTCGCCGTCAGCGAGGCGTTCGCGCCCGAGCACCTGCAGCTCGTCGGCCCGTCGTGCGAGCGGCTGGCTCGCCGCGTGCAGCGCGCCGGCTGCGTGCTCGTGGGCGGCGCCAGCGGCACGGCGTTCGGCGACTACGTCGCTGGTTCGAACCACTGCCTGCCCACCGGCGGCGCGGCCCGTTTCGCGTCAGGCCTGTCGGCACGGGTCTTCCGGCGCCGCATGAGCGAAGTGCGGCTCGGAGCCGCGGCGTCGGCACTGGCTCCGGCGGGCGCGGCGATCGCTCGTGCCGAGGGCTTCGAGGTGCACGCCCAGTCGATGGAGGCCCGGATCGGGCAACATCACGGGGAGGGCATCTGATGACACGCACCGCATCCATCGACCGCGCGACGAAGGAAACCGACGTCCGCCTGACGCTGTCTGTCGACGGGACCGGCGGCGGCGTGCGTGAGACCGGCGTGGGCTTCTTCGATCACATGCTCGACCTGCTCGCCCGCCACGGGCGCATGGACCTCGACGTCAAGGTCACGGGCGACCTGCAGACGGGCGGCCACCATACGGTCGAGGACACCGGCATCGTGTTCGGGCAGGCGCTCGACCGCGCGCTCGGCGACCGCGCCGGCATCTACCGGTACGGCACCGCGACCGTCCCGATGGACGAGGCGCGTGCTACCTGTTCGCTGGACATCTCCGGCCGGCCGTACGTCGCGTTGGACGCGCCGCAGCTGGTCCCGGGCGTCACCGGCGGGTTCGACCACGAACTCACCGAGGAGTTTTTCCGCGCGGTCGCGAACGCGGCCAAGCTCACCCTGCACCTTTCCGTGGAGCGCGGCAGCAACGCGCACCACATCATCGAGGCGCTCTTCAAGGCGTTCGCCCGCGCGCTGCGCGCCGCGACGAGCATCGACCCGACCGAGACGGGCGTCCCGTCCACGAAGGGCACGCTGACGACGTGATCGGGGTCATCGACTACGGGATGGGCAACCGCCGCTCCGTCGTCAAGGCCTTCGAGCGGGTGGGGGCGCAGGTCGAGCTGACGAGTGACGAGGGGGCGCTGGCGCGCGCCGAGGGCCTCGTGCTCCCCGGGGTCGGCGCGTTCCCGGAGGCGATGCGTCGCCTGACGTCATCGGGCCTGGACGACCTCATCCGCGAGCGGTCGGCGGTCGGCGTCCCGATCATCGGCCTGTGCCTCGGCATGCAGCTGCTGTTCGAGCGCAGCGAGGAGCATGAGGGTGCCGAGGGCCTCGGCCTGCTGGGCGGCGACGTGCGCCGCCTGGATCCGAAGGGCCAGAAGCTGCCGCACATCGGGTGGAACCTCGTACGGGCCACGCGGACCGATTCACCACTGCTCGCCGGGCTTCCCGACCCTGTGGCGCTGTACCACGTCCACACGTTCGTGGTCCACCCCACGGACGATGACGACGTCCTCGGCGTGGGGGAGTACGGCAGCGAGTTCGCCTCCCTTGTCGCGCACGGGATGACGATCTTCGGCGCCCAGTGCCATCCTGAGAAGTCCTCGACGCACGGCCTCCAGCTGCTGCGCAACTACGTCAAGCACTGCCGCGAGGTCACCTTCGCATGATCCTGTACCCCGCCATCGACATCTACGAGGGCAAGGCCGTCCGCCTTGTCCAGGGTGACTTCAACGCCAAGACCGTCTACCAGGACGATCCGCTCCAGGCCGCCCGCCACTGGGTGGAGGAGGGTGCGCGCTTCCTGCACGTCGTCGACCTCGACGGCGCGAAGACGGGCGAGCCGAAGAACCTCGACCACCTGCAGCGGATCACGAGCGAGCTCGGCGTCCCGGTGCAGACCGGCGGCGGCCTGCGGTCGCTGCCCGCGGTCCGCGACGCGCTGCGCGCCGGCGCCGAGCGCGTGATCCTCGGCACCGCGGCGTTCACCGACGTCGACTTCCTCGACGACGTGCTCTCGGCCTACGGTGACCGCGTGATCGTCTCCGTCGACACGCGCGGGGGCAACATCTCCACCGCGGGATGGACCGAGACCACGCAGATGCCCGCCGACGCGGTCATCGCGCGCCTGCAGGACCGCGGTGTGCGGTCATTCGTGTACACGAACGTCGACCGCGACGGCATGCAGGGCGGCGCCGACCTCGACGAGGTCAAGCGCATCGCGGCGGTCGTGCGCGGCCGCTTTCTCTATTCCGGCGGGATCGGGTCTCTGGCCGATCTGCAGGCGCTGCATGAGCTGCGCCAGGTCAACCTCGGCGGGGTGATCGCCGGCAAGGCGCTCTACGAGCGCAAGTTCACGATCGCCGAAGGGCAGGCTGCGCTCGAGGGCCGGCTGCCGCTGGTCCAGGAGGGGTAGTCCATGTCTGAAGATCGCGTGCTCGTCACCATCGACGGGCCGATCGCCGAAGTCACGCTGAACCGCGGCGCGAAGCACAACGGCCTCGATCGCTCGATGTTCGAGGGGATCACCGCCGCCGTCGCGCAGCTGAAGGACGAGCGCGAGGTGCGCGCCATCGTGCTGCACGGCGACGGGCCGAGCTTCTGCGCCGGGCTGGACTTCGCCGGGTTCGACGGTGACCCCACGTCGATCCTCGACCGCCCGAACGGGCAGCTGGCGAACGTCGCGCAGCAGGTCTCCTACGGGTGGATCGAGCTGCCGGTGCCGGTCATCGCGGCGGTGCACGGCAACTGCTTCGGCGGTGGGCTGCAGATCGCGCTCGGTGCCGATGTCCGCTTCGTGACGCCCGAGGCGCGGCTGTCGGTGATGGAGGCCAAGTGGGGCCTCATCCCCGACATGGGGATCACGGCCGCGCTGCCGCGGCTCGTGGGTATCGATCACGCGCTGGAGCTCACGTACACCGCCAGGATCATCAGCGGAGAGGAGGCCGAGCGCGTCGGCTTGTGCACGCACGTGGCCGAGGATCCGCTCGCCGCGGCGCGGACGCTGGCCAGCGAGATCGCCGAGCGCTCGCCTGACGCCGTGCGGATGACCAAGCGGCTCTTCCGCGAGTCCTGGCACATGGCGCCGGCGGACGGGCTGAAGCTCGAGACCGAGCTGCAGGTCCAGATCATGGGCAAGCCCAACCAGATGGCCGCCGCGATGGCGGGCATGACGAAGCAGCCCGCCGAGTTCGGCGAGCCGATCGTGTGACGGGCGGCCCGGAACCGCCGTGCACCTCAAGCGCGTCATCCCATGCCTGGACGTGGCCGATGGCCGCGTGGTGAAGGGCACGAACTTCGTCAACCTGCGCGACGCGGGCGATCCCGTCGAGCTGGCCGAGCGCTACGACGCCGAGGGCGCCGACGAACTCGTCTTCCTGGACATCACCGCGACCTCGGACGCCCGCGACACGATCGTGGACCTGGCGCGGCGGACCGCCGACAACGTCTTCATCCCGTTCACGATCGGGGGCGGGATCCGCAGCGTCGCCGACGCCCAGGCCGTGCTCGACGCGGGCGCCGACAAGGTGGCCGTGAACTCCGCGGCGGTGAAGCGGCCGGAGCTCGTCAACGAACTCGCGGACGTGTTCGGGGCGCAGTGCGTGGTGCTGGCCATCGACAGCAAGTGGCAGGACGACGGCACGGCCGAGGTGTTCGTGGCAGGTGGTCGCACGCCGACAGGCGTGGAGACCATCGGCTGGGCGCGCGAGGGCGTCGAGCGCGGCGCCGGCGAGATCCTGCTCACGAGCATGGACCGCGACGGCACGAACATCGGCTACGACCTGAAGCTCACACGGGCGGTCAGCGACGCGGTCGGCGTGCCGGTCATCGCCTCGGGCGGCGCGGGGACGCTGGAGCATCTCGCCGAGGCGCTCGAGGCGGGAGCGGACGCCGCGCTGGCCGCGTCGATCTTCCACTACGGCACGTACTCGCTGGCCGAGACGAAGGCCTTCCTCGCCGACGCCGGTGTGCCGGTCCGGCCGATCGACTGACCCTCAGGGCGCGTCGCGGACGCGCACCATGCCAAGCCGCGCGCCGAGGTAGGCGCTTCCGTCCGGCCCCAGCGTGACCGGGGCGCCCGGCGCCGATCAGCGAGTTGTCGGTGGCTCCGGCGCCGCGAGATGCGGGTGCACCGGCGGCGAGCGACGGCGGTCAGCGGCGGCGGAAACGCACGCCGGCCGGGTCGAGTCCGAAGATCGACGAATACCCGTTGAAGTAGATCCGGCGGCCGTCGCTGATCACTGGATTGAAGGCGCCGCGCCGCGTCTTCCACACGGTCTTCCCGGTGTTCGCCCCGAGCGCCCAGGTGGCCTTCTTCCCGAGATCACTGAAGAACACGAGATCGCCGATGACGCTCGCCGACCCGCTGATCTTCGAACCGAGCTTGCGCGTCCAGCGTTTCGCTCCGGTCCGCGCGTTCAGCGCGTAGAACGTCCCGTCGTAGGAGCCGAGCCACACGGTCGGCGGGCCGCCCGCGACCTCGCCGACGGCAGGGGACGCGTAGACGTAGTCCCCGGTCCCGGTGCGCCAGGCGAGCTTCCCGTTCGAACTGGCGAAGGAGTACACGTTCCCGTCGGTGTTGCCGATGTAGACGCGGCCGTAGGCGACCGCCGGCGTCGAGTAGAACTGCCCGCTGGACAGGCCGAACCCCGCGCCCTTCGTGCCCGCGACCCACACCTTGCGCCCGTCGCGGCGGCGGATCGCGTGGAGCTTGCCCTTGTAGTCGCCGAAGAACAGCTTGCCGTCGGCGAGCGCGAGCGCGCCCTTCACGGCCCCGGACGCCCGGTAGCGCCAGCGGACGTTGCCGTTGTGAGCGTTGAGGTTGTAGACCGTACCGTCCTCGGAGCCGAAGATGAGTCGGCCGCGGTCGAGCAGCGGCGAGGACTCCGCGCGGCTGCGCAGCTTCCGCGACCACCGCGTGCGGCCGCCCTTCTGCGTCAGCGCGACCACGCGGCCGCGCTTGACGCCCCTGCCGCGCTGCAGGACCAAGGCGTAGACGGACGCACCACCGCACGCGGGAGACGCCGCGGCCAGGTAGCCGAGCTTGCGCTTCCACAGCACCTTCCCGGTCAGGCGGGAGATGCGGTACAGGGCGCCGTTGTTCTTCAACAGGAACAGAGACCGTCCGCAGAGGACGGGCGTGAACTCCAGCAGCACCCGTCCGCGCTCGGCCCACGCCTGGCGGAACGGCGGGCGCAGCTCGCGGTTGAGGGGCAGGACGTGGGTGCGCGCCTTGTCGTAGCCGTACACGGGCCAGGTGAAGCCGTCGTCCGCCGGGTGGCGCGGCGGTGGCTCCTCCGGGATGGTCTGCGTGGGCGTCGGCGGGGTGGTCTCGACGAACTCGACGTCGGCGTTCGAGATGTCGCGCTCGCTGCGCAGCACGGTGAACGCGGCGGCTCCGATCAGGACGATCACCACAGCCAGGGCGCCGACGAGGACCCACCGCCAGCGTCCGTGGGGCAGGCGGGGCATCTGACCGATGGTAGGGCCCGCCCGGACGCGGCCGACCGCGCGGCCGGGGAGACTGTCGGGCATGGCCGACGTGCTCGCCGAGCTCGAGACGGTGCCGGGTGGGATCGACCTGCGCCGGGCCGCCGCAGCGTCCACCGCTCCCGCGTACCTCGTGGGAGGTGCGGTGCGTGACCTGCTGCTCGGGCGCTCCCCGCGCGAGCTGGACGTGGCCGTCGAGGGGGACCCGGAGCCGCTCATCGCGGCGCTGGGGGGTGCCGTCGAGCGGCATGAGCGGTTCGGCACGGCCGTCGTGCGCGGGGACGGGTGGTGCGTGGACGTCGCGCGATGCAGACGCGAGACCTACGCGCACCCGGGTGCGCTCCCGGATGTCTCGCCCGCGGACGTGCGGACCGATCTGCGGCGGCGCGACGCCACGATCAACGCCATCGCCGTCGGACTCGCGGACGGGGCGGTCGTCGCGGCACCGCACGCCGAGGACGATCTGCGCGCGGGGCTGCTGCGCGTCCTGCACGACGCGTCGTTCCTCGACGACCCCACACGGCTCTGGCGCCTGGCGCGGTATCGCGCGCGGCTGGGGTTCGAGCTCGAGCCGCACACGGCCGAGCTGGCGGGACGCGCGGTGTCGGGCGGTGCGCCGGCGACGATCTCCGGGGTGCGCGCCGGCAACGAGCTGCGGCTCGCACTGCGGGAGGACGATCCGACGGCGGCGCTGCGTTCCGTGGCGGAGCTCGGCCTCGCGCCGTGGCTGGAGGTCGATGATCGGCGGATCGCTGCTGCGCAGGCGCTGGCGCCCGCGGACGCGCGGGACGACCTCGTCATCCTCGCGGCAGCCCTCGCACCTCAGACGGACGGCGCGCGGCTGCAGGACCTCGGGTTCCCCGGCGCGGAGCGGGACGCGGTCCTGCAGGCCTTGGCGGTGCGCACAGGTCGCCACCGACCCGGGGGCGTGCGTGCGTCGGAGATCGCCCGCGCCTTTCGCGGACTGCCGGCCGAGGCGGTCGCGCTGGCGCCGGAGGAGGACCGCGAGGCCGCGGGCCGCTGGCTGGACGACCTGCGCGGTGTTCGGTTGGGCATCGACGGCGACGATCTCCTGGCGGCAGGAGTTCCACGAGGGCCCGAGCTGGGAGCACGGCTGCGGGCGACCCTCGACGCCGTCCTCGACGGAGAGGTTTCCCGAGACCGCGACGCGCAGCTCGCCGCGGCGGTCGCCGCGGGCCCTAGGATCGAGCAGCGATGATCGCCACCGCGCTGCCGGAGCCGTTCACGTGGTCCCAGGACCACATCCGGGTCGACCTCGGCGCCGGCGCGCACGCGCTGTTCACCACCCGCCGCGGCGGGGTGGCCGCGGGCGCGTACGCGAGCCTCGACCTCGCCATCGGCGACGGCGGTCACGACGACGACGCGGTGCAGGAGAACTACCGGCGGGTCGCCGCCCTGGTCGGCGTCCCGCGCGACCACATCGTCCAGGGGCGGCAGGTCCACGAGGCCGTCGTGGCGGGCGTGACGGGCCCGCACCCCATCGCGGAGGGCGTGGACGGCCATGCCACCGCGGCGCCCGGTCTGGCGCTCCTCGTCCTGACCGCCGACTGCCTCCCGGTCGCCCTGGCCGCAGACGGCGGCGTGGCCATGATCCACGCCGGCTGGCGCGGCCTCGCGGCCGGGATCCTCGCCGAGGGTGTGCGCGCGTTGCGTGATGTGGGCGGGACTGGTCCCATCACCGCCGCACTCGGCCCGGGTGCCGGGGGCTGCTGCTACGAGGTCGGTGACGAGGTTCGTATCGCGTTCGCGGACCGACCTGAGGCGCACGACGGGCGCAACGTCGATCTCAAGATGATCGCCGCCGGCCGCCTGCGCCACGCAGGCGTCGAGCGCGTCCACGATGTCGGCCTCTGCACGATGTGCAGTGACCCTTCGCTCTTCTTCAGCCACCGGCGCGACGGCGGCGTCACGGGGCGCCAGGCGGGGATCGCATGGCGGAGTTGATCACGGGGCTGCAGACCGACGCCGTCCGCGCCGGGCTGGCCCGGGTCCGGCGCCGGATCGACGAGGCGGCGGCTCGCGCCGGGCGCGACCCCGCCGGCGTCGAGCTCGTCGCGGCGACGAAGTACGTGGCGCTCGATGAGATGGGCACGCTCGCCGACGCCGGAATCACGGTCGTCGGCGAGAACCGCGCGCAGGATCTGCAGGCGAAGGTGCAGGCCTATGGCGACCGGTTCACCTGGGACTTCATCGGCCACCTCCAGAGCCGCAAGGTGAAGGCGGTCGCGCCGCTCGTGCGCCGCATCCACTCGCTCAGCAGCGACTCGGTGCTCGCCCAGCTCGAGCGGCTGGGGCCAGAGCCCGGCCGGGAGCTCGAGGTGCTCATCGAGGTCAACGTGAGCACGGAGGAGGCCAAGAGCGGCCTTCCCGCCGGAGAACTGGACGCGTACCTCGACCGCGTCGCCGCCATCGATGGGGTCCGAGCCGTAGGGCTCATGACCATGCCGCCGCGGGCGGATACCGCTGAGGACAGCCGCCGCTGGTTCGCGCTGCTGGCAGACCTGGCGCACGCTCGCGGCCTGCCGCACCTGTCGATGGGGACCACCCAGGACTTCGAGGTGGCGGTCGAGGAAGGGGCCACGCTCGTGCGGATCGGCACGAGCATCTTCCGATGATCAGGGAGGACTTCGTGTCCCGAGGGCTAACCTTCTGGCGAGATGGCCTTCCGTGACTCCTGGCATCGCGCGCTCGTGTACTTCGGCCTGGCCGAAGAGCGTGAGTACGAACCCGAACCCGCGCCGGGCCCCGAGGTCGAGCTGGAGGACCGGTACCGTGAGCGCCCCAACGTCCGCCGGCTCCGTCGTCGCCGGGACGAGATCGACGACATCTTCGCCGACGACGAACCCGCCGGCCGGCCCACCACCGCGCTGCGCCCTGTCGGCGGCGGGCGCACGAACGGAGACGTCCGCGTGCACCTCGTCATCCCCAAGAGCTTCAACGACGCGCAGCAGGTCGCCGACAAGTTCAAGGACAGCGTTCCCGTGATCCTGAACCTTCAGGGCACGGAGACGGATCTGAGCAAGCGGCTCATCGACTTCGCGTCCGGGCTGACCTACGCCCTCGACGGCGGTATGCAGCGGATCGCCGACAAGGTGTTCATGCTGACGCCGCGCAACGTCGAGATCTCCGCCGAGGAGCGCGCGCGGCTGATCGAGAAGGGCTTCTTCAACCAGTCCTAGCTGGTTCGGCGCCCATGCAGATCGGGATCATCGGCGCCGGGAACCTCGGGCTGGCATTTGCACGAGGCCTGGGCGAGCCCGTCCTCGTCAGCGACGCTGACCTCGAGCGCGCGCGTGCGCTCGCCGAAGAGGTCGGCGGGCAGGCGGTCGCCACGAACGCCGAGCTTGCCGTCCAGGCCGACGTCGTCGTCCTCTGCCACAAGCCGCCGCAGCTCGAGGCGGTGGGCGCCGGAGTCGACGCGGTCCGCGGGGGCATCCTGTCGTTCGTCGGCGCACGCACCGTGGCCGACCTGCGGGCCGTCTACCCGGGCGTCCCGGTCGTCCGCGCGATGCCCAACACCGCGCTGGAGGTCGCCGAGTCCGTCATCGCCGTCGTACCGCCGGATGAGGGTGAGGAGGCGTTCCACGCGCAGGCCGTCGAGGTCATGGAACGTGTCGGCGAGGTGGTGCTGCTTCCCGAGGTGCAGATGATGCTCTCGCAGATCAGCTCGGGCGCGATGCCGGCGTACGTGGCGCTCATCGCCGAGTCGCTCATCGACGCCCTCGTGCGCAACGGCCTGGACGCGGGAACCGCGACCCGGCTCGTCGCCGGAAGCCTGCCGGGTGCGGCCAAGGTCGTGTCCCGGGCCGACGGCGACACGCTCAGCGTGCGCCGGGCCGTGACGTCGCCCGGAGGGACCACCGCGAAGGCCCTCGCGGCGCTCGAGGCGGGCGGTGTGCGCGCCGCGTTCAGCGAGGCGGTCGACGTGATCGCGCGGCCCGCGCGATGATGGGCGCCGTGTTCATCCTCGCCGACGCCCGCGGGCAGGTGGCCGACTTCCTCGGCGCGCTGCTCCTCGTCTACACGCTCATCATCTTCGTGTACATCATCACGTCGCTCATCTTCTCGTTCGGCGGGAGGGTGCCCTACAGCCGCTGGAGCGACGCGGTGCTCGGCTTCCTGCGTGACGTCTGCGAGCCGTATCTCGGCCTCTTCCGCCGGTTCATCCCGCCGATCGGCCCGCTCGATATCAGCCCGATCGTCGCGATCCTCGTACTGCAGATCGTCGGCGGCATCCTCGTCGGCGTCATCGAAGGGTGAGCACCGCCGGCGCCTGGACCCGCGCCCTCATGACCGCGGCCGTCGTGCTGGCGGCCGATCAGGTCGCCAAGCAGCTCGCGGTCGACGCGGTGGCGCGCGGCGCCCGCGAGGACTTCTTCCTCTTCCTGGACCTGGTCAACGTCCGCAACAGCGGTGTGGCGTTCGGGGCGCTGCAGAACGGCGGGATCATCGTGGGGATCGTCGTCGGGCTGGCCCTGATCGCGCTGCTCATCTTCTTCTCCCGCCACGCGACACGTCCGCTGGCGTGGCTGCCCGTGGGGCTGCTGCTCGGCGGCGCGCTCGGCAACGCGGTGGACCGGATCCGCGTCGGGGCCGTCGTGGACTACCTCAAGCTGCCGAACTGGCCCGCGTTCAACCTGGCGGACGTCGCGATCACCGTCGGCGTGATCCTGTTGGTCATCGTCATCGAGCGCAACGCACGGGACGAGCATGCGGCTCCGAGTCCCGCCTGAGGCCGAGGGCGAGCGCCTCGACGTGCTGCTCGCCGAGCCACTCGGCTCGCGCGCACGGGCGCAGCGCCTCATCGCGGCCGGGCAGGTGCTCGTCGACGGGGAGTCCGCGCAGAAGCGCCTGCTCGTCACGGCCGGGCAGGAGGTCGAGGTCGACGAGACCGACAACCGGCCTGCGCGGCCCTCCGCCCAGGGGATGGACGTCCCGATCCTCTACGAGGACGGCGACGTCCTGGTCGTCGACAAACCCGCGGGCCTCGTGGTCCACCCGGCACCCGGGCACTGGGGCACGACGCTCGTGGAGTTGCTCGCCGGGCGCACGGCGGGCGGCGCGGACGAGCGACCGGGCATCGTGCACCGGCTCGACCGCGAGACGTCGGGCCTGCTCGTCGTCGCGCGGACCGAGGACGCGCACCGCGAGCTGAAGCGCGAGCTCGAGGCCCGGGAGATCGAACGTGAGTACGTCACCCTCGTGAAGGGACGCCCGCCGGCGCGCACGGGCACGATCGACGCGCCGCTCGGTCGTGATCGGCGTCGCCGCACCCGCCGGTCGAGTGACAGCGATGACACGCGCCCGGCCGTCACGCACTTCGCCATCGAGGAGGAGCTGCCCGGCTTCACACTGCTGCGCGTTCACCTCGCGACCGGCCGCACGCACCAGATTCGCGCCCACATGCTCGCGATCGGCCATCCGGTCGCCGGGGACCCGGAGTACGGCACGCCCGGGCAGCTCGGCCTCGAGCGCCAGTTCCTGCACGCCCGGCGGCTGTCGTTCACGCATCCGCGGACCGGCGAACCCGTCGAGGTCGAGTCCCCGCTGCCGGACGATCTCGTCGCGGTGCTCGCCCGGCTGCGGTACGGCTAGACTCACCACGATCTTCTCCTGAACCCGACCCCGCCGGGTTCACATAGGCCGCGGACCCTGTCCGGTCATCCGACCGGATCCGTGCGCCAGCCGGCGGGCCTTTCCTTCATCTATCTCAAGGGAGCTGCACCACGATGGCCAACGTTGGCATCAAGGAGCTGCTGGAGTCCGGAGTCCACTTCGGCCACCAGACACGTCGTTGGAACCCGAAGATGCGCCGCTTCATCCACGGCGAGCGCGGCGGCATCTACATCATCGACCTGCTGCAGACCGAGCGGCTGCTGCGCGACGCCCAGGAGTTCGCGAGCGCGCTGAGCCACCGCGGCGGCACCGTCCTGTTCGTCGGCACGAAGAAGCAGGCCCGCGAGTCCATCAAGGAGACCGCTGAGGCCGCCGGCAT
This sequence comes from Solirubrobacteraceae bacterium, assembly GCA_051306365.1. GTDB lineage: Bacteria > Actinomycetota > Thermoleophilia > Solirubrobacterales > Solirubrobacteraceae > Svornostia. The sequence continues at coordinate 17,528 of JBPPNC010000104.1, read as the reverse complement.
GCCGTACGTCAACAACCGCTGGCTCGGCGGTCTGCTGACGAACTACCAGACGATCCAGAACCGGATCAAGCGCCTGCACGACCTCGAGCGCTGGGAGACCGAGGGTCAGCTCCAGCTGCTGCCGACGCGCGAGCGCATGGCGGCCCAGGCCGACCTCGAGAAGCTTCGCCACAACCTCGGCGGCGTGAAGAACATGCAGCGCGTCCCCGACGCGATCTTCATCGTCGACCTCAAGACCGAGGTCATCGCGGTCGCGGAGGCCCAGCGCCTGCGCATCCCGATCATCGGCCTCGTCGACACGAACTGCGACCCGGACGGCATCGACTTCGTCATTCCGGGCAACGACGACGCGATCCGCTCCTGCGCGATGATCACGTCGGCGATCGGCGGCGTCGTCGCGGAGGGCAACCGGACCTTCCGCGAGGAAGAGGAGCGCGCGCGCAAGGAGGCCGAGGAGAAGGCCAAGCGGGAGGCCGAGGAGAAGGCCAAGCGCGAAGAGGAGGAGAAGGCCCGCAAGGAGGCCGAGGAGCAGGCGCGCAAGGAGGCCGAGGCCGCCGCTGCCGCCGAGGCTCAGGCCGCCGCTGCGGCGCCCGCGCCTGCCGCATCGGCTGACGCCGATGCGGTCGCGGGTTCGGCTGATGCCGAGCCCGCGACCGCCGCTGAGGCGCCGGCTGAGGAGAAGCCGAAGCCCAAGCGCAAGCCGCGCGCCACGAAGAAGAAGGCCGACGAGGCCGCAGCGGCTGACGCCGAACCTGCCGCGCCTGCGAAGGAGGCGAAGGCTGAGGAGCCCAAGGCCGCGGAGACTCCGGCCGAAGAGACCAAGACCGAGACCGAGGAAGCGACCAAGTGAGCACCGTCCAGATCAGCGCGAAGGACGTCAAGGCGCTCCGCGACCGCACGGGCGCGGGCATGATGGAGTGCAAGGGCGCGCTCCAGGAGACCGGGGGCGACATCGACAAAGCCGTCGAGTTCCTGCGCGTCAAGCTCGGCAACAAGGTCGCCAAGCTCGCCGGTCGCGAGACCAGCGAGGGCACCGTCCAGTCGTACATCCATGCGACCGGCAAGGTCGGCGTACTCGTCGAGGTCGACTGCAACACCGACTTCGTCGCGACGAATGACGACTTCATCGCGTTCGCCAGGGACATCGCGCTGCACATCGCGGCGATGCCCACGGCCAGGTACGTCAACGAGGACGAGGTCGACGAGGACGCCAAGGCCGCCGAGCTGCGCGTCTACGAGCAGCAGGCCGCGGCGGAGGGCAAGCCCGAGAACATCCAGACGAAGATCGCCGAGGGCAAGCTCAAGAAGTGGCTCGAGGAGGTCGTGCTCCTGAACCAGGTGCACGTCAACGCGGACAAGTACGAGGGCCGCACCATCGAGCAGATGCGCGCCGACCTGTCGGCCAAGACGGGCGAGAACGTCGTCGTCCGCCGCTTCGTCCGCTTCGCCGTCGGCGACGAGTGAGCGAACCCGCCTTTCAGCGGATCCTGCTGAAGCTGTCCGGCGAAGCCCTGATGGGCGAGCTGGACTACGGCACAGATCCCGCGCGCCTTCGCACCATCGCCAAGCAGGTGGCGGCGATCCACGCGCGCGGCGTCGAAGTCGCGATCGTGGTCGGCGCGGGGAACATCTACCGCGGCATGCAGGGCGCCGCTGCGGGGATGGACCGCGCCACCGCCGACTACATGGGCATGCTCGCGACCGTCCTGAACGCGCTCGCGTTCCAGGACGCGCTGGAGAAGGAGGGCGTACACACCCGTGTGCAGTCCGCCATCACCATCAGCGAGGTCGCCGAGCCGTACATCCGGCGCCGTGCGATGCGTCACCTCGAGAAGCAGCGCGTCGTGATCTTCGCGGCGGGTACCGGCAACCCGTTCTTCACCACGGATACCGCGGCCGCGCTGCGCGCCGTCGAGATCCACGCGGAGGCCATTCTGATGGCGAAGAACGGGGTGGAGGGCGTCTACACCGCGGACCCCCGCGAGGACCCCGACGCGACCCTCATCGACGAGATCACGCACATGGATGCGATTCAGCGTCAGCTGCGTGTGATGGACTCCACCGCCCTGACCCTGTGCATGGAGAATCGACTTCCGCTGTACGTGTTCAACATGGACGACGAGCGCAACATCGAGCGGATAGTGTCCGGCGAGCGCGTGGGAACCTTGGTGGCGACATGAGTGAGCTGATCGACGAACTCCTGGCGGACGCGCGTGAGCGCATGAGCAAGTCCGTGGACGCGACGACGCACGAGTTCGCGACGGTGCGCGCAGGTCGCGCGAACCCGTCGCTGCTCGACCGGATCTTCGTGGACTACTACGGCACGCCGACGCCCCTGAAGCAGCTGGCGACGATTCACGCCGCCGAGGCGCGCCTGCTCACGATTCAGCCCTTCGACGCATCGTCGATGAAGTCGATCGAGAAGGCGATCACCGATTCGGACCTCGGTCTCACGCCGAGCAACGACGGCAAGATCATCCGCCTCTCGATCCCGGAGATGACCGAGGAGCGCCGCAGGGAGCTCGTGAAGGTCGTCCACCGCCTGGCCGAGGACGGCCGCGTCAAGATCCGGAACGTCCGCCGCGAGGTCATGCACGACCTGCGCGAGCTCAAGGAGGCCGGCGACGTCGGCGCCGACGACGAGCATCGCGGCGAGGGTGAGCTGCAGAAGCTCACCGACGCCAAGGTGGGCGAAGTCGACGCGGTGCTGAAGGCCAAGGAAGACGAGATCCTCGAGGTCTGATGACCTCCTCCGCGGCGCGCTACGTCGCGATCATCACCGACGGCAACGGGCGGTGGGCCCAGCAGCGCGGCCTGCCGCACAACGACGGGCATGAGGCGGGTGCCGACACGGTGAAAGCGCGGCTCCGCGACGCCGTCTCGTTCGGCATCGAGGAGCTGAGCGTCTACTCGTTCTCCACGGAGAACTGGTCGCGCCCCGTCGAAGAGGTCCAGGGCCTCATGGAGATGTTCGGCCGGCGGATCGAACACGAGACGCCGGAGCTGCACGCCGAGGGCGTGCGCATGCGGTTCATCGGGCGGCGCGACGGCGTGGCCGATGAGCTGCGAGAGAAGATGGCGTGGGCCGAGGAGACGACGGCCGGCAACGACCGCATCACGCTGTTCGTCGCGTTCAACTACGGCGGCAGGGCCGAGATTCTCGACGCTGCCGCGCGGTACGAGGGCGGGGGGGAGGAGGCGTTCAAAGCGCTGCTCTACGCACCGGAGATGCACGATCCCGACCTGATCATCCGCACGAGCGGCGAGCAGCGGCTGAGCAACTACCTGATCTGGCAGGGCGCGTACGCCGAGCTCGTGTTCGCCCAGGAACTCTGGCCCGACTACACCCGCGAGGCGTTCCGGGCCTCACTCGACGAGTACGCCGCGCGCCAGCGCCGATTCGGCGGCCGCTGATGGCCGACCACGCCGACCGGATGGAGGGCCACGGCTCCGAGCTCTGGCAGCGGATCATCGTCGCGGTGCCGGCGCTGGTCGTGGCGGTGTTCCTCATCGACTACGGCGGCGTGCCGTTCACGATCCTGCTCATGCTGCTCGGCATCGCCTGCCTGCACGAGCTGTTCCAGATGTTCGACGACGTCGGGCCGGTCCGGCTGGCGGGGTTCATCGGCATCATCGGCATGCTGCTGGCGACGTACTTCGGTAGCGATCGCGGGACGTATTACCTCATGATCGCGCTGTGCGCGTGTTTCCCGCTGATCTTCTTCTTCGGGGCGCTGCAGGTGCGCACGACCGCCCTCGGGTGGTCGGTCACGGTGTTTGGCCTCGTGTGGGTGGGCGTCGCGCTCGGGCACGCCGTGTTGCTCCGCGAGCTCGAGCACGGCGTCGCGGCGATCGTGACGATCCTCGCCGGCGTCTTCATCGGCGACAGCATCGCGTACAGCGGGGGCAAGGCGTTCGGGCGCACGCCGCTCGCACCGCGCATCTCCCCGAACAAGACGATCGAAGGCCTGATCCTCGGGATGGGCGGCGCCGTGCTCGCCGTCTGGCTGGCCGGGCTGTACCAGGACTGGATCACGGGCGTGGACGCGTTGCTGCTCGGCCTGTGCATCGCCGTGGTCGCACCGCTCGGCGATCTGTTCGAGTCGTACGTCAAGCGCCAGGTCGGAACGAAGGACACCGGTCGGCTGTTCGGCGCGCACGGCGGCGCGCTGGACCGGCTCGATGCGGTGTTCTTCGCCGCCGTCGTCGGCTACTACGTCTGGATCGCGATCCTCTAGGCCCGCGAGGCGTGCTCACGGCGGATCTTGGGCCTCTTGCCCTTGATCGTCGTGCGGCGCAGCGCGGTGACCACGAGGTCCGCGGAGGCCTCGGGCACCTCGACGAGCGAGAAGCGGTCGTGGATCTGGATGGTCCCGATCTCATGGCCGCGCAGGGGCGACTCGCCCGTGATCGCGCCGACGAGGTCCTGCGGCCGGACGTGCGCTGCGCGACCCGCGCCGACGAACAGGCGGGTCGTCGGCCCGTCCGGGGCCCGGCGCGGCTTGCCGCCCCCGGGCTTGCCGGGACGGTCGCGCCCCGGTGCGCCACGGCCCTCCTTGCCGCCGCGCGGTGAGGGCGGCGACGGCTGGGGAATGTCCTCTTCGTCGGCTGTCGAACCGCTCGCGTCGTGGGCGAGTTTGACGGCGGCGAGCGCGACGTCCATCAGGTCGAACTCCTCGGCGAGCCCCTCGACGACGACGCGCATCGGCGCGAGATCGTCCTCGAGAATCGACTCGTGCAGGGCCGCACGCGTCAGCTCCAGCCGCCGGGCGCGGAGATCGGCGACCGTGGGGACCTGCTCCAGGGAGATCTTCTGCTTGGTGAGGCGCTCGATGGCCTTGAGCATGCGGTGCTCGCGCGGCTGGGCGAAGGTGATCGCCACGCCCTCGCGGCCTGCGCGGCCGACACGCCCGATCCGGTGCACGTAGGCCTCGGCTGCGGCGGGGACGTCGTAGTTGACGACGTGGGTCAGGGAATCGACGTCGAGACCGCGCGCGGCGACATCCGTGGCGACCACGAGCTCGGTCGCGCCGCTCTTGAGCCGCTCGACCACCTTGCTGCGCTGCTCCTGGTTGATGCCGCCGTGCAGCGCCTCGGCGCGGTACCCCCGGCCGTTCAGCGTGACGGTGACCTCGTCGACCTCCGCGCGCGTGCGGCAGAAGACGATGGCCGCCGTGGGCTCTTCGACGTCGAGGACCCTCGTGAGCGTTGCCGGCTTGTGCGATCGGTTGACGATGTACGCCGTCTGGCGGACCTTCGGTGCCTCCCCGGCGCGTGCCTCCTCGCGGGCAAGCTCGATGCGGACCGGATCGGTGAGGTGACGCTTGGCGAGGGTGACGATGCGCCCGGGCATCGTGGCGGAGAAGAGGACCGTCTGGCGGTCGTCGCGCGTGCCGCCGAGGATCGACTCGATGTCCTCGGCGAAGCCCATGTCGAGCATCTCGTCTGCCTCGTCGAGCACGACGACGTCGATGCTCGCCAGCGACAAGGAGCCGCGGGCGATGTGGTCCAGCGCGCGGCCGGGGGTCGCGACGACGACGTCGACACCGCGCTGCAGCGCCTTCAGCTGGCGGAAGATCGGCTGGCCGCCGTACACCGGCAGCACGCGCGTGCCCAGCTCGCGCCCGTACCTGTGCATGGCCTCGGAGACCTGCATCGCGAGCTCGCGCGTGGGGACGAGGACGAGGCCGCGCGGGCCCTGCAACGGGCGGGTGCCGCCGTTGGGCGCGATGCGCTGCAGCATCGGCAGCGCGAAGGCGGCGGTCTTGCCGGTGCCGGTCGCCGCCTGCCCGAGCAGGTCACGGCCGGAGATCAGCGGCGTGATCGCCTCGCGCTGGATGGGGGTGGGCTCCTCGTAGCCGAGGCCCGTGAGTGCGCGCAGCAGCCCCGGGTGGAGCTCGAGGCCGGCGAATGTCGTCGGGGCGGGGGCGGAATCGGACAGGCTCATCAGGCTAGGGGGCCGCTGCTTATGGACCGCTGAGGCCGCCCTGCTTCAATGATTCCTCGTGTCCCGCCGCCTGCTCATCCTGGGTTCGACCGGTTCCATCGGCACCCAGGCCCTCGACATCGTGCAGCGATCCGATGAGCTTGAGCTCGTCGGGCTGAGCGCCGAGCGCTCCTGGGAGCAGCTCGTTGAGCAGGCACGGGCATTCGGGGTCGACCGGATCGCGCTGGCCGACGCGGACGCCGGAGCGCGCGCCGCCGAGGCGTGGACCGACGGCGAGGTGCTCATCGGCGCCGAGGGTCTCGTGCGCATGGTGCTCGAGTCCGGGGCCGATCTCGTCCTGAACGCGCTTGTCGGCTCGGCTGGACTCGGTCCGACCGTTGCGACGCTCGGCGAGGGCATCGACCTCGCACTGGCCAACAAGGAGTCGCTCGTCGTCGGAGGAGAGCTCGTCATGCAGCTGGCCGAGGCCACGGGGGCGGACCTCATCCCGGTCGACAGCGAGCACAGCGCGCTGCACCAGCTCATCTCCGGCGAGCGGCCGGGCGCGGTCGACAGGCTCGTCCTCACGGCGTCCGGCGGCCCGTTTCGCGGCCGCACGCGCGCCGAGCTCGAGGGCGTGACCGTCGAGCAGGCGCTCAGGCACCCCACGTGGGCGATGGGCGGGAAGATCACCATCGACTCGGCCACGCTCATGAACAAGGGCCTGGAGATCATCGAGGCCCACCACCTGTTCGGCACGCCGTACGACGACATCGACGTGGTCGTGCATCCGCAGTCGATCATCCACTCGCTCATCCACCTGTGTGACGGCGCGTCGCTCGCGCACCTCGGGTACCCGGACATGCGCGCGCCGATCAGCTACGCGCTGCACCATCCCGAGCGCGTCGACGTCCCGATCCGGCAGCTCGACCTCACCGAGCTCGGGAGCCTGACGTTCGAGCCGCCGGACGCCGAGGCGTTCCCGTGTCTGCGCCTGGCCTACGAGGCTGGCCGCGCGGGCGGCACCGCGCCGTGCGTCCTCAACGCGGCCAACGAGATCGCGGTCCACGCGTTCCTGCAGGGGCGCCTGTCCTTCCTCGGGATCCCTGCGGTCGTCGGGGACACACTCGCCAGGCTCGACACGCAGCCGGTGCGCGCCTTCGAGTCGCTCTACGAGGCTGACCGTGAAGCCCGCGAGGTCGCCGCCGAGCTCATCGCCGACGGAGTGGCCGCCACATGAGCTGGGTCCTGGCGTTCCTCGGGTTCGCGCTGCTGATCATCCTGCACGAGCTCGGGCACTTCACCGCGGCGAAGATGGTCGGCATGCGCGTCGAGCGCTTCGCGTTGTTCTTCCCGCCGCTCATCGCCCGTACACGCCGCGGCGAGACGGAGTACGCGATCGGGGCGATCCCGCTCGGCGGCTACGTGAAGATCACCGGCATGAACCCGGAGGAGAAGATCGACGAGGACGTCGTCGATCGCGCCTACTACCGGCAGCCCGTGTGGAAGCGGATCTTCGTCATCGGGGCCGGCCCCGCGGTGAACCTCGTCCTCGCGTTCGTCATCCTCTGGGGCATCTTCATGTTCGAGGGTCGGCAGCTCGTGACGCCGACGATCGAGCAGGTCAACCGCGACACGCCGGCGGCCTCCGTGCTGCAGCCCGGGGACCGGATCATCTCCGTCGACGGGGTGGCCGGCTACTCCGCCGATGCCACGCCCGAGCAGCTCGAGGAACGCGCCACGGAGGTGCGCGCGGCGATCTCCGGCGACCGTACGTGCTCGACGGCCCCGCGCCAGGACTGCGCCGCCACGAAGCCCGTGACCATCGTCTACGAGCGCGACGGCGAGCGGCAGACCGCGCAGATCACGCCGAAGTTCGACGAGCAGGCCGACCGTTTCCTCCTCGGGTTCGCGTTCGGCCAGCAACAGGATGACGTCGGGCCAGCACACGCCGCGAGTCTCAGCGTCACCGGGATGTGGACGGTCACCCGGCTGACGGTCGAGAACATCGTGAAGCTGTTCTACGACGGCGAGGCTCGCAAGCAGGTCTCCGGCGTCGTCGGGTCGTACGAGGCGACGCGCCAGTCCTTCGAGTTCGACACCGTGCAGGCGATGACGATCCTTGCGCTCATCTCTCTGTCGCTCGGCGTCATCAACCTCTTCCCGTTCCTGCCGCTCGACGGCGGCCACATCTTCTGGGCGCTGGCCGAGAAGGTGCGTGGCCGTCCCATCCCGATCGGCGTCATGGAACGGGCGAGCTTCGTCGGGATCATGCTCGTCGGGTTCCTGTTCGTGATCGGACTCACGAACGACGTGGGCCGCATCACGAGCGGCGAGGGCTTCGGGCTCCGCTGACGCGGCCCATCAGGCGTAGGCGATCCGCAGCTCGAGCTCGTCGTCGCCGGTCATCGTCGATGCGGCCGCCCAGGAGCAGACGCGGATCGAGAGTCCCGCGCACCTCACGACCTGGGTGCTGTTCCACCATCAGGGAATCCCGAACTGGACGAGTCTTCAGCAAGGTGGCGCGTTCCCGTGGTGCCACGAGATGCGGCGCACGGCGATCCAGCTCTTCACGACGCCCCCGAGACGCTCGGCGACGACCTCGCCGTCGAACAGCGCTGCGAGTTCGCGACGGCGCAGCAGGGCGATCTCCTCCCAGTCCCCGGCGGCGCCGAGCTGCCAGTACCTCCGCCGGAGGCCGACGGGCAGCCAGTGGGCGAAAGGGAGCAGCGCGTGCGGCTCGACCGGAAACGAGAACGCGGGGGTCTGAACGTAGAAGCCCCGCGCCACGCGCTGGACCTCAGACGCGAACGCCGCGCGCCTCGCAGGTGCGATGTGCTCGATGACCGAGGAGGAGTACGCGAGGTCGAACTCGTCGTCGGCGAACGGCAGCCGCTCCGTGGCGTCGGCGCGCACGAACGGCCCCGGATACGTGGGGCGGTCGGTGAGGTCCACGCCGGTGATGTCCAGCCCGGGCTCCTGCGCCCGCAGCCCGAGGGTCCCGCAGCCCACATCGAGGACGCGGGTCGCCGCCGTCGCACCTGTCGCTGCGAAGAACACCTCGTGCCGCCGGGCGCGCGCCCGGGTGGCGACGGGGTCTGCGATCCGCGCCAGTGGGCCCCGGGCGGTGCCGTAGACGTTCACGCGCCGTGAACCCGTCGGAGCCGGGGCTTCGTAGACTCTGTGCACATGGCCAGCACGCGACAGATCACTGTAGGCGGCGTCCCGATCGGCGGCGGTGCCCCGGTTGCGGTGCAGACGATGACCAAGACGGAGACCGCGAACCTCCAGGCGACGATGGCGCAGATCCATCGCGTGGCCGAGGCGGGCGCGGACATCGTGCGCGTGGCGGTCCCGCGGGAGCAGGACGCGGAGGCCCTGAAGACGATCGTCGCGCAGTCGCCGATCCCGATCATCGCCGACATCCACTTCAACCACACGCTCGCGATCAAGGCCATCGAGGCCGGTGCCCACTGCGTGCGCCTGAACCCCGGCAACATCGGCGGGCCCGACAAGGTCGCCGAGGTCATCGCGGCGGCGAACAGGACCGGCACCCCCATGAGGATCGGCGTGAACTCCGGCTCGCTGCCCAAGCACCTGCGCGATCTCGAGTTCGAGAATCCCGTCGAGGCGCTGGTCACGGCGGCCGTGGAGTTCGTCGAGCTCATGGAGCGCCTGGACTTCACGAACTTCAAGGTCTCGATGAAGTCGACGAGCGTCCCGAACACCATCGCGTCGAACCGGCTGCTCGCCGAGCGTATCCCGTATCCCCTGCACCTCGGCATCACCGAGGCGGGCACGAAGTGGGCAGGCTCGCTGAAGTCGGCGGTCGGCCTCGGCACGCTCCTCGCGGACGGTGTCGGGGACACGGTGCGCATCAGCCTCTCCACCTTCCACGCGGAGGAGGAGGTCAAGGTCGCCTGGGAGATCCTCAAGGCGCTGAAGCTGCGTGAGCGGGGGCCGGTCCTCATCGCGTGTCCGACGTGCGGGCGCCTGCAGTTCGACATGGACTCCGTCGTGGCGGAGGTCGAGCGGCGCCTGGAGGCCTACGAGGACCCGATCGAGGTATCCGTCCTCGGCTGCGCGGTCAACGGCATCGGCGAGGCGCGTCACGCCGACTTCGGGATCACCGGCGCCAAGGACGCCGGGATGATCTTCTCCAAAGGCGAGCCCCTGAAGAAGGTCCCCACCGACCAGCTCGTCGACGAACTGTTCGTGGAGATCGACCGCTACTACGCGTCCGGCAAAACGGTCGTGCGCAACGAGGCGCAGGCCGCCGAGGCGGTCCAGTGGCTGTCGGAGAACGAGGACCTCAGCGCCGTGACGCCGGAGCGCCTGGCCGCGATGGAGGCCGCCGCCAACGAGGCGGCGGGCGGGGGAGACGCGGTCCTGCTCGACGAATCAGCGTCGCCGACGGACGGCCGCCGTTTCACGCGGACCTAAGAAGAGGGAGCGCGGCGAGTTCGTGGAATCTGCGCCCGGAGGGCTTCGCTGCTACGCGTCAAGCACGAGCTCGGCTTCGACGCGGACCAGGCGGGCCGCCACGCCCGCTCCGCGCAGTGCGGCCCGGGCGACCGGGACGATCGCCGCGACCGCCGCATGAGGATCCAGGGCGTCCAGCGCGAGCACCACGTCGAGGTGACCGCGGTCGCCCCACCAGCCGACGACCGGGCCGAACGCCGGCGCCTGTTCCTGCAGGACGTCGAGAACGGCGCCGGCGGGCAGGGGCCGGGGCGGGACACCGTCGAATCCCAGGATGATCCGATGCTCTTCGAGTTTCACGTGCCGGGTTGTCCGTAGCGGCACACCAACGCCTTGACGTTGCCGGCCGTCCTGCGGTGCGCCGACGCCACGCCGGTGAGCACCAGGTTGCTTCCGTGCGGCGATCGCAGGAGCAGATGCCCGTTGCCGGACATCTCCATCTCCCATCCGGCTTCGCGGGCTTCCTCGGCCGCGCGCCAGAGATCGCGCTTGCTGTCATCCGTCATTGGATGGAGGTCATACCGGTCCGGGAGGACTGACCGCATGCTCAGTGGGAAGTTCGGGAGATTCCGTGCAGGCTTCGCGCGAAAATCGATGCAGAACCTCCATCCCGACCTGCAAAGAAGTGCGGCGCGGTGTCCCGGGAACGGGTTGCGCCTCCGCCGCGATGGCGGAGGCGCGGGTGCCGCTCGTCCTAGCTCGCGGCGGCGTAGCGCTCGGCGACCTTGCCCCAGTCGACGACGCTCCACCACGCCTTCAGGTACTCCGGGCGGCGGTTCTGGTACTTGAGGTAGTAGGCGTGCTCCCAGACGTCGTTGCCCAGCAGCGGCGTCTTGCCCTCGCTGATCGGCGAGTCCTGGTTCGGGGTGCTCGTGATGGCGAGCGAGCCGCCGTCAACGACGAGCCAGGCCCAGCCCGAACCGAACCGGGCGACGCCGGCGGCCTCGAACTGCTCCTTGAAGGCGTCGAAGCTGCCGAACACGGCGTCGATCGCGGCGGCGAGGTCGCCCGTGGGGGCGCCGCCGCCGTTCGGGCTCATGGCCTCCCAGAACAGCGTGTGGTTGTAGTGGCCGCCCGCGTTGTTGCGGACCGGGCCCTGCTTGTCGGCAGGCAGGTCGCCGAGCGTCTTGAGGATGTCCTCGACGGGGGCGTCGGCCTGCGGCGTGCCCTCGAGCGCGGCGTTGGCCTTGTCGACGTACGCCTGGTGGTGCTTGTCGTGATGCAGCTTCATCGTCGCCTCATCGATGTGCGGCTCGAGAGCGTCGTAAGCGTAGGGGAGCGGCGGAACCTCGAAAGCCATGCGTAATCCTCCGGAGGGACGGTGGTTTCTGGATGCGGGCCTGACTCTAGTGTCCGGGCGCGCCAGGGCTCCGGGCGCTTTGCGGGGGTGATCTTCACTGGTCCGGATGCGCAGCACCACGCTCGAGGTCGCCGACAGCGGCACGTTCCCGCACCGCGAAGGTCAAGAGATCCCTGTGCACCTGCGAGGTTGCCCGCACCGGTCAGCACGTGTCGAGGCTGGGCTTGAACACGACGGGCCGGGGGCCGGCTGCCATACCATCCGCCGGGCCCATGACCCGCCTCTCGCACCTGCTCCTTCCGACCGAACGTCAGCCGCCGGCCGACGCCGAAGCCATCTCGCACAAGCTCATGGTCCGCGCGGGCCTCATCCGTCAGCTCGGTGCCGGCCTCTGGTCCTGGCTGCCGGCCGGGTGGAAGACGCACGAGAAGGCGGTGCAGATCATCCGCGAGGAGATGAACGCGGTCGGCGGGCAGGAGATGCTCATGCCGGTCATGCTGCCGCGCGAGTTGTGGAAGCGCACGGGGCGCGACCAGATCGACGAGCTGTTCACACTCGAGGACCGCAAGGGCTCCGAGCTCGTGCTGGCGATGACGCACGAGGAGGCCGTCACGACGCACGTGGCGCAGGTCGTGCGGTCCTACCGCGACCTGCCGCTGATCCTCTACCACTTCCAGACGAAGGAGCGCGACGAGCCGCGGCCGCGCGCCGGGGCCCTGCGCACCCGCGAGTTCATCATGAAGGATGCGTACTCGTTCGATCGCGACGAGGAAGGCCTGCAGGCGTCCTACGACAAACTCGCCGCGGCCTACGACCGGATCTTCGATCGGACCGGCCTGCGGTGGTACAGCGTCGAGTCGGACGTCGGCATGATGGGCGGCTCCGGCGCGCATGAGTACATGGCGCCATGCGCCGCGGGCGAGAACGAGGTCGCACTCGCGCCCGGCTACGCCGCGAACGTCGAAGTCGCCAGCGCGGACGCGCAGCCTGTCGACCTGCCGGCGCCGCTCCGGACGCCCGAGCGGGTGCACACGCCGGGCGCGACGACGGTCGACGACGTCGCGCGGATGCTCCATGTCCCTGCGGGCGCGCTGCTGAAGGCGTACCCGGTCATGGCTGACGGGCGCGGGCTGGTGCTCGTGCTCGTCCGCGGCGACCATCGCGTCAACGAGATCAAGCTCCAGAACGTCCTGGGCACGACCTTCCGCGCCGCACACGAAGACGAGATCCGTGAGCGGATCGGCCCGCCCGGGTACATCGGTCCCGTGGGTGCGAACGTTCCGATCCTGCTCGACGAGGCCATCGCGGACGGTGGCTATGTCACCGGCGCCAACGATCCCGACCACCACCTGCGCGGTGTCGAGCCCGGACGGGACTTCCCGTTCGAGCGCGTCGATGTGCGGACCGTCGAGGCCGGCGACATGATCAACGGACATCCGATCACCATCGAGCCCGCCATCGAGATCGGCAACATCTTCAAGCTCGGCACCCGGTACTCCGAGCCGCTCGGCGCCACGTATCTCGACGAGCACGGCAAGGAGCAGCTCGTCGTCATGGGGTCGTACGGCATCGGGCCGGCGCGCATCGTCGCCGCGGCGATCGAACAGTACGCCGACGAGCAGGGGATCTCGTGGCCGCGGGCGCTGGCGCCGTGGGACGTCGAGGTCATCGGCATCGGCAAAGGTGACACGCCTGAGAAGCAGGCCGCGGCCGCGCTGTACGACGAGCTGCGCGCCTCCGGGCTCGATGTGCTGCTCGACGACCGTGACGCGGGCCCGGGCGAGAAGTTCGCCGACGCAGAGCTCCTCGGCCTGCCGCTGCGACTGACCGTCGGCAAGCGCGGGCTGGAGGCCGGGACCGCCGAGGCGAAGATTCGCCGCGGCCTCGTGGACGTCGATGGCGGCGTGCCGCTGCAAGGAGCCGCGGACGCGGTCAGGGCGCTGTGGGACACGCTCCCGTAGACGACCCCATGGCCTCGCCGGGCGGGCGCCGTCTCACGTTCCGGCGGCTCGTCGGGCTGGACCGGTCCGGCCCGCCGCCGCGGCAGACCCTGCCGGGCGAGCCCCTGCGCGTCTGGACGATCCCGAACGCGATCGGGTTCATCCGCCTCGCCCTCATCCCGGTGTTCCTGGTCCTCGCGTATTCGTCGGAGTCCGGCACCGACGCGCTACCCGCCATCATCTACGCGGTCATCGCATGGAGCGACTACGCGGACGGCATCGCCGCTCGCGTGACCGGCCAGTACAGCCGATTCGGCGCGCTGCTCGACCCGATTGTCGACCGGCTGCTGGTCATCAGCGGCGTGGTGGTCTGCTGGAGCTTCGAGCTCCTCCCGCGGTGGCTGCTGGGCGTCATGATCGCCCGTGAAGTCTTCATGCTCATCGCCGGCCAGCTCGCGCTGCGACGCGGAATCACCCTGCAGATCAACTGGGCGGGGCGCTGGGGTGTGTGGCCGACGATGTCGGCGATCTTCTTCGGGCTGTGCGGCCTGAAGACGCTCGGCACGATCCTGCTGGTTGCAGGCGTCACGCTGTCGATCATCGCGACAGTGCAGTATGGGCAGAGGATCATGAGCTATCTCGGCGAATCAGAACCCTCGACCTGAAGTTGAAGGCGATGCGCCGGGCCCGTATGCTCGCCGTCCCCACTGAGGAGAATCACGAACCTGATGGATACCTTCCCCGACCTCGGCTCCCTCTCCGATCAGGAGCTCAAGGATCTGATCCAGCAGCTCACCGAGGAGGAGGTCGACATCTCCTACCGCCGGCGCATCCTGCACGGCAAGATCGACATCCTCCGCGCGGAGCTCGTCAACCGGCTGCGCAAGAAGCACGACTCGGGTGAGGACGTGATCACCGGGGCGGACGTGCAGCGGCTGACCGACATCCTCGCCGGCCGCGCCGAACAGGCCTCCGAGGACGCCGAGTAGCGCCGCGGGAGCCTGCGCGGCATGGCCCGGCACTGCCCGGAATGCTCGTTTGTCAACGCCGACGGCGCGAACTACTGCCAGAAGTGCGGCGCGTTCATCGGTGAGCGCGCGGGCGGTGACGCCGACGAGGCGACGACGGCGACGTACCGGATCGACGAGACCGGCGAGCTCGTGCCCGTGGAGCTCGACGACGTCGTCGCGTCCAGCGGCGCCGCGCTCGTCATCCGCGCGGGCGGCGGACGCGTCGGCGAGAGCTTCCCGCTGGCGGGCGAGCGGCTGGGCATCGGCCGGCGTCCCGACTCCGAGATCTTCCTCGACGACGTCACCGTGTCGCGTGATCACGCGCTCATCGTGCGGCGTCACGGCGGCTGGTGGCTTGACGACCTCGGGTCGCTGAACGGCACGTACGTCAACCGCGAGCGCATCGACTCGCACCACCTCGTCGACGGCGACGAACTGCAGATCGGCAAGTACAAGCTCACGTTCCTGTCCGGCTGATGGCGACCGCACACGACCGCACGACAGACTCCGCACCCGCACCCGCAGCCGCAGCGGCGCCGACGGCGCCGTCCGAGGTCGCCCCGCAGAAGGGGATGACGATCGGCGCGGTCTGCAAGGGGCTCGTGCAGGAGTTCCCGGACATCTCGATCTCGAAGATCCGGTACCTCGAGGACCAGAAGCTCCTCACGCCGCGCCGGACGCCCGGCGGCTACCGGCTGTACACGCCGAGCGACGTCGCCCGGTTGCGGACGATCCTGCGCCTGCAGCGCGATGAGTTTCTGCCGCTGCGCGTGATCCGCCAGGAGCTGGCCGCCGGCCGGGCCAACGACGAGCCGCAGGCCGCGCCGCAGCCCGCGCCGGCGATCACGAACCGACGCCCGCCGCGTCGTGCGGGCACGTCCGTCCGCGACCGCGGTGCGCTGTTCAGTCTCGAGGACGTCTTGGAGGAGACCCGGGCCGAGCCGTCGCTCGTCCGCGAGCTCGAGGACTTCGGTCTCATCTCCGGCGAGATGCGCGCGGGCGTGAAGATGTACGACGAGTCCGAGCGCGAGATCGTGCGCGCTGCGACCGAGCTGGCGCGCTATGGCGTCGGCGGGCGCAACCTCCGCGTCTTCCGGTCCTCAGCCGACCGTGAGGCTGCGCTGCTGCAGCAGATCCTCACGCCGTCGCTGCGCTCGCGGAACCCAGAGCGCCGCAAGGAGGCCGTGGATGCGCTCGAGAACCTCGCCTCGGTGTCGGCCCACCTGAGCCACCTGCTGCTGATCCGCGGCCTGCGGACCATCGCTGGATGACCCCGGGGCAGGCTGACGCCGGGGCGCTGCTGGCCGCGCGGGTGCGAGACATCCCGGACTTCCCGAAGCCCGGGATCGTGTTCAAGGACATCACGCCGGTACTCGCAGACCCCGCGGCGCTCGACGCGGCCGTGCGGGCGCTCGCCGACTGGGCGCGCCCTCGGAAGGTCGATGTCGTCGTCGGCGCGGAGGCGCGCGGGTTCCTCCTGGGGCCGGCCATCGCGCGTGAGCTGGGCGCGGGCTTCGTGCTCGCCCGTAAGCCGGGCAAGCTGCCGCACGAGACGATCCGTGCCGAGTACGAACTCGAATACGGCACCGACTCGCTGGAACTGCACACCGACGCGGTGTCGCGCGGCCACCGCGTGCTCGTCCACGACGACCTGCTCGCCACCGGCGGAACTGCGGCGGCGCTGGTGTCTCTGGTTGAGCAGGCCGGCGGGGTGGTCGCCGGCTGCGCGTTTCTCATCGAACTCGGCTTCCTTCCGGGGCGAGAGCGGTTGGCTGGCGCGGATATCCACGCGCTCGTCCGCTACGACAGCGAGTGACGGCGTGCCCGTCGCGCGCCGCACGCGGTCGGTCACGGCAGCCCCGGACGCCGTCTGGGAGACGATCGCCGATCCTTACCACCTGCCGCGATGGTGGCCGAACGTGCGCCGGGTCGAGTCGGTCACCGACGCGGCGTTCACCGAGGTGCTGACGGCAGGCGACCAGGGCCGGCCGGTCCGGGCGGACTTCCGCGTGGTCGCCCACGAACCCCCGCGGCGGCGTGTGTGGGACCAGGAGGTCGAGGGCTCCCCGTTCGCCCGCGTGTTCAGCGCGGTCACCGTGACCGCCGAGGTGGAGCCCGATGGGGATGGCGCCCGGGTGTGCCTGACGATCGATCAACGGCTGCGCGGCGTCTCGCGGTTCGGCGCACCGCTCGTCAAGCGCGGGTCGAGGCGCCTGCTCGATCAGGCCCTCGACGCGCTCGAGGGCCTGCACGCGGCGTCCTGACGCCCGGTGCGATCAGTCGGGCAGGTCGCCCGCGAGCGCGACCTTGCCGGGCTCGGTGGGCGTGGTGGTGTCCTCGGTGACGACCTCGCGTGTGAGCCAGACCTGCTCGAACTGCGACGGGTCGGCGCTCTCGGGCAGCGCGTCGAACAGGCGCAGGCGCCCGTTCTCGCCGACCTGCGGGGCGTAGCCGAGGAAGACCGCATCGTCGCGAGAGGTCGCGAACCAGAGGCCGTAGAACGCGCTGTTGGTGGTCGGCTGCAGGTTCTGGGCCGCGATGGCGATCGATTCCTGGCCGGACTGCGTGATGAGCGTGGCGGTCGCGCGGGCGTCGCCGCCGGTCTCCGGCAGCGGGCGCATCTGCACCGCGGCGTTGACGCTCGGCGTGGTGCTCGTCGTCGACGTCGACGGGGTGGTCTCCACCGCCGGCGTGGTGGCCGGTGCAGGGGTCGAGGCGACGGGCGCGTCCGACTCGTCGTCGCCGCCGAACCCGCGAAGGCCGAGAATGACGACGACGGCGATCACGGCGGCGAGGCCGAAGACGAGGAGCATCCCGCCGATGCGTGATCCTCGCTTCTGGGCGGGGGCGGAGACCTCAGGTGCGGGCCC
>JBPPNC010000094.1:0-2634 GCA_051306365.1 Solirubrobacteraceae bacterium | reverse complement strand
TCCTTGGCTTCCCACCTCGCCCTGGTCTCCCGCGTCCTCGCCAAGCTGGAGCCCGGTGGGGCCCAGCTGTCCGTGCTGCGCGTCATCCGCGCTCTGCAGCACCACGGGATCGCGTCACGCCTGCTCGTCGGCTGGGCTTCCCCGGAGGGACGTGCGGTGGCAGAGCGCATGGGCGTGGAGGTCGAGGTCTACGGCGGCGGCGGTGACCTGCAGTGGAAGCCCGACATCGACTTCGCCGACTGGCTCGAGCCGCGGCTGGCGGACGCCGAGCTGATCCACGCGCACATGTTCGGCGCGTGGTGGGCCGCGGCGCAGTCCGCGCCGCCGAATGTCGGCCTCGTCGCGAGTGAGCACAACGCGCTGACCTGGCCGCACGGCCGGCCGGCCGTCGCCCTGCGTCCGGCGCTCGACCGCGTCGACCTCTTCTACGGCCATGGCCCCGGCGCGCGCAGCGCGATCGTGGCGGCCGGCCTCGCGCCGGACAAGATGCGGGCCGGGATCTCGCCGCTCGGCGACCTGCACGCGCACCCTGACCCGGCACTGCCGACGCCGCGCATCGTGTACGCCGGGCGCCTGCACGAGGAGAAGGGCCCCGACGTCCTCGTCGAGGCGCTTGCTCGGCTGCCGCTGGCGCCGCCCGCGTTCCTGCTCGGCGAAGGCCCGATGCGCCATGAGCTCGCGCGCCGGATCGACCTGCTCGGCATGGCAGACCGCGTGCATCTGCGCGGCTGGCAGAATCAGCCGGGGCGGACGATCGCGGGCGCGTCAGTCGTCGTCGTCCCTTCGCGCGACGAGTCGTGGTCGCAGACCGCAGTCCAGGCGATGGCACTCGGCGCGACGGTGATCGGCACCGAGGTCGACGGTCTGCCCGAGACCCTCTCGCAGCGGCGCGGCATCGTGGTCGCCCCCGACAATCCGGACGTGCTCGCTGAGGCGATCGACGGTGTTCTCACCGGCCGCCGCCGCACCGACGTCGCGGGCGCTCGGCGCTACGCATTGGACTTCACTCCGACCCGGGTGAGCGCCGCGTATGCCACGGCCTACCGCGCCCTGCACGGCGCGCGCAGCCCGCAGGCGCCCGTCGTCCAGGCGTCATGACCACCGTCGGCTGGGTGCCCGAGGATCTGCACGCCTGGCAGGTGCTGCGGCCTCTGCTCGACGCGGGCCCGTACCTCACTTGGAGTTCGGGAGCGATGCGGCCCGGCGGCTTGGTGGAGGTCTGCAACGAGGTGCTGCTCGGCGAGCGACGGCGGGTGCTCGAGCTCGGCTCCGGGGCGAGCACCATCCTGCTCGCCCGCCTGCTCGGTCAGCGGGGCGGGACCCTCGAGGCCGTTGAGCACGACGACCACTGGGCCGCGTGGGTGACCGCGCAGCTGGAGCGCGAATCACTGGGCGGGGTCGCGCGCGTGACCCGCGCCGCGCTGGAGCCGTCACCGCGTGCGGCGGGCGATCTGCACTGGTACGCGACGGACGCCCTGGCCCTGGTGCTCGATCGCGGACCGTTTGACCTCCTGATCGTCGACGGTCCGCCAGCCCACGAGAAGGGCTACGAGCTCGCGCGGCACCCGGCGCTCGGCGCCCTCGCCGACGGATTGACGCAGGACGCGGTCGTCATCCTCGACGACATCGTTCGTGTCGGCGAGGCCGCGGTGCTGGACCGCTGGGAGGCCGAGACGCCCTTCCGGTTCGTTCGGCACGAGGTGCAGGGGATCGCGGTCGGGCGACGCGCAGCGTGAACTACGGGACAGCCATCCGCAGGATCTTCTTGTACACCGACCGGTACTGGCGGCCCAGGCGCCCGCTCATGTACGGCAGCCCGTAGCGCTCACACACGGCCTGCACCTGCGGGGCGACCTCGGGGTACCGGCTGCTCGGCATGTCCGGGAAGAGATGGTGCTCGACCTGGTAGGAGAGGTGGCCGGTCAGGATGTGGAACAGCCGGGTGCCTTCCAGGTTGCACGAGCCGAGCAGCTGTCGGATGTACCAGCCGCCGCGCGACTCCTGCTCGAACTGCTCCTCGGAGAACGTCTCGGCGCCCTCGGGCAGGTGGCCGCAGAAGACGATGGTGTGCACCCACACGTTGCGGATGGCGTTCGCCACCAGCGCGCCCGCGATGGCCTTCGGCGCGGAACGCCGACCGGACAGCAGGGGGAACAGCACGAAGTCCTTGACGAGCTGCCCGCGCGCCTTGCGCGCGAACGCGACCATCTCGCCGCGCGCCTGCTCCTTGGTCTTGCGCCCCTCGCGCACCGCGTCGAGCTCCATGTCGTAGATGGCGATGCCCCACTCGAACGTGAGCGCCATCAGGAAGAAGTAGACGGGCTGCAGGAGGTAGACCGGGTGCCACGGCTGGTCGGCGTCGACGCGCATCGCCGAGTACCCGAGGTCGCGGTCCTTGCCGACGACGTTCGTGTACGTGTGGTGCTGGTAGTTGTGCGCGTGCTTCCAGGACCCGGCGGTCGAGACGGCGTCCCACTCCCATGTGGTGGAGTGGATCTCGGGGTCGCGCATCCAGTCCCACTGGCCGTGCATGACGTTGTGCCCGATCTCCATGTTCTCGAGCACCTTCGCGGCGGCGAGCAAGGCGGTTCCGCCGACCAGCGCCGGCCGACGGCGGGCGAACAGGAGGAGCAC
>JBPPNC010000224.1:0-4689 GCA_051306365.1 Solirubrobacteraceae bacterium | reverse complement strand
TCAACCGCTCACGACGGCGGATCTCTCCAACGACTCGTTTCGATACATGCGAGCGCACGAGCTCGCGATCGGGCGTGTCCCGTGCCTGGCGCTTCGTGTCACGTACGTCGGTGAGCTCGGCTGGGAGCTCTACTGCCGCTCCGAGTTCGGGCTCGCGCTCTGGGACACGATCTGGGAGGCGGGCCGCGAGCACGGTCTCCTCGCAGGCGGGTACAAGGCGAACGCCTCCCTGAGGCTCGAGAAGGGCTACCGCGTCTGGGGCGCGGACATCACGCCGGACACGACGCCCGACGCGGCCGGGCTGGGCTTCGCGGTCCGGCTCGACGACGGGCGGGACTTCCTCGGCCGGGGCGCCGTCGAGGTCGAGCGCGCGGCCGGCGGACCGGCGACCGTGCTGCGCTGCCTGGTGCTCGACGAGCCCGACGCGGTCTGCCTCGGGGACGAGCCGGTGCGCCTCGGTGCCGAGTTGCTCGGCCGCGTGACGTCCGGCGGCTACGGCCCGCGGGTGGAGCGCAGCATCGCCTTCGCGTACGTCCCGGCCGCGGTCGACGTCGGCGCGCGCGTCGAGGTGGGTGTGTTCGACCGGTGGGTCGGCGCCGAGGTCGTCGCCGAACCCATCTACGACCCGGCGGGCGAGCGGATCCGTGGCACGGCGGTCCCTGCGTGACCGTCGCCGCCGAGGTGCCCGGCCCGATCGCGGGGGCGCTGCCCGCGCTCGAAGCGCGGCTCGGTCCGCGCAGCGGACCGGTCGTCGCGCTGACCGGCGGGATCACGAACCGCAACTACCGCGTGCGGCTCGGCGGGGCCGACCTCGTGGTGCGGATCCTCGGCGCGGGCGGTGAGCTGCTGGGCATCGACCGGCCCACCGAGCGCCTGGCCGGGGAGACGGCGTCCGCGCTGGGGATCGGCCCCGAGCTCGTCGCGTTCCTGCCCGAGCACGACTGCCTGGTGAGCCGGTTCCTGCCCGGCCGTGCCCTCGAGCCCGGCGAGCTGCGCGCCCCCGTGCTCGTCGAAGCGCTCGCCGCGATGCTGCGGGCCCTGCATGCATCGGCGCGGTTTCCGGCGACGTTCGACGCGTTCACGTTCGTGCAGGACGGCGCCCGCGCCGTGATCGCGCGTGGCGGGGCGCTGCCCGTGGGCCATGCCGACGCCGCCCGGATCGCAGCGCGGATCCGCGGGCTGCTGACCGGCCCCGAGCACGCGCCGGTGCCGTGCCACAACGACCTGCTGCCGGGGAACCTCCTGCGCGACGGCGACACGCTGTGGCTCCTCGACTGGGACTACGCGGCCACGGGCGACCGCTACTTCGACCTCGCCAACGCCTCGGTCAACAACCTCTTCGGCCCCGAGGACGACGAGCGACTGCTCAGCGCGTACTTCGGGGAGCCGTGCCCGCCGCACCGCTTGGCCCGGCTGCGGCTCATGCGCGTCATGTCGGACTTCCGCGAAGGCATGTGGGGGGCGGTGCAGACGGTCAACAGCGACCTCGACGAGGACTATGCCGGGTACGCGCGGCAGCACATCGACCGCATGCTCGACCACGCGTCCTCGGCGGAGTTTGACCAGTGGTGCACGGCGCTGGAACATGGCGCCTGAACGCGCCATCTGATCTCCAACCACTAACGTCGATGTTCGGAGACGACTTGGAGCAGACGCATGAGTGACACCGAGCAGCACCCGCTGCGCGTGGCGATCGTGGGCTCGGGGCCCTCGGGCTTCTACGCCGCGGGCCACCTCCTTTCCCAGGCCGGCCGGCCGATCGAGGTCGACGTGTTCGAGCGCCTTCCCACCCCCTGGGGGCTTGTTCGCGGCGGCGTGGCACCGGACCATCCGAAGATCAAGTCCGTCACGCGCATGTATGAGAAGACCGCGCGCAAGGAGGGCTTTCGCTTCTTCGGCAACGTCGAGGTCGGCACCGACATCTCGCACGACGAGCTGGCGTCCTGGTACGACGCGGTGATCTACGCGTCGGGCACGTCGGGCGACAGGAAGAGCGGGATCGCCGGGGAGGACCTGGCGGGCAGCCTGTCCGCTACGGAGTTTGTCGGCTGGTACAACGGGCACCCGGACTTCAAGGACCTCGACCCGGACCTCTCGGTCTCCCGCGCGGTGGTCATCGGCAACGGCAACGTCGCGATCGACTGCGCGCGGATGCTGACGCTCAGCCGCGACGAGCTCGCCGTGACGGACATCGCCGACCATGCGCTGGAGCTGCTCGTCGATTCCTCGATCGAGGAGATCCTCGTGCTCGGCCGCCGCGGTCCGGAGCAGGCCGCGTTCACGAACCCTGAGCTGCTGGAGCTCGGCGAGCTCGCCGACGCGGACGTCATCGTCGACCCGGCGGACCTCCTGATCCCGGAGGACCTGCAGGACGACGAACTCGACGCGACGGCGCGCAAGAACGTCGCGATCCTGCGCGAGTACGCCGAGCGTCTGCCGTCGGGCAAGCGCAAGCGCGTCGTGCTGCGGTTCTTCGCGTCGCCGGTTGAACTGCTCGGCGGCGATCGGGTCGAGCAGGTGCGCGTGGTGCGCAACGAGCTGGTGCGCGACGAGGCGGGCGGCCTGCGCGCCAGGCCGACGGAGACCGAGGAGCTCATCGACGCGGGGCTCGTGCTCCGCGCGATCGGCTACACGGGCTTCGCCATCCCCGGCGTGCCGTTCGACGAACGCAAGGGCCTGATCCCCAACGACGGGGACGGGCGGGTCCTGGACCCCGAGGGTGAGGTCGTGCCGGGGCTGTACACGGCGGGCTGGATCAAGCGCGGCCCGTCCGGCGTCATCGGGACCAACAAGAAGTGCGCGCAGGACACCGTCAGCGCGCTGCTGGCCGACTTCGCAGGGCACGAGAGCACGCCGAAGGTCGAAAGCGAGGACGTCGCGACGGTCCTGCGCGGGCGGGTTCCGGGGCTCGTTGACTACGCGGGCTGGGAGCTCATCGACGCCCACGAGAAGGGGCTCGGCGAGCCCCAGGGCCGCCCGCGAGTGAAGCTCACGCTCGTCGACGAGATGGTCCGCATCGCCGCCGAGCAGGAGCCGGCGGCGCGCTGAACGGTGTGCGTGCGCCGCTGACCGTCGCCGCCGCGCAGCCGGTCTGCGTGGCGTTCGACGTGGCCGCGAACGCGGCGGCGCACGCTGAGACGATCCGGGCCGCACAGGCACGGGTCGTCGTCTTCCCGGAACTGTCGCTGACCGGGTACGAGCTGGACGCCGAGGTCGTCGCGGCGGCCGACACGGCGCTCGCGCCGATCACGGATGCCTGCCGCGCGGGCTGGCGGGTCGGCCTGGGGATCTGCAAGGACACCGGCGTGACCGAGCACGTCGACGCGGTCGCACGGCTGGACGCCGACCTGTACGTCGCCGGCCTCGTCCACCACGATCATGAGCTCGCCGAGCAGGAGGCACGCGCCGGGCGCATCGCCCGTGCCTGTGGGTCGTACGTCGCGTTCGCGAGCTTCGCCGGGCCGACCGGCGGCGGCTACCTCCACACCGCCGGTGCGTCGGCGGTGTGGGCGGCAGACGGGACGGCACTGGCGCGCGCCGGTGCCGGCGCGGGCGAGTACGCCCGCGCCACGGTCACATGACTAGGCGAGCGCCTTCGACTTGATGGTGTTGAACTCGTCCTGCGTGATGGTGCCGGCGTCGAGCAGCTCCTTTGCGTGCGCGATCTCGGCGGCCGAGCCGCCGGCGACGGACTTCACATGCGCGTCGAACTGCTTCTGGGCCTGGATGACCTGATCGGCGTTGCGCTTGGCCATGTCGTTGCCGTAGGCGATGAGGTAGATCAGCACGCCGAGGAACGGCACGAAGATGAGGCCGATGGCCCAGACCGCCTTCATGAATCCGCCCATGTCGTGGCGGCGGAAGAGGTCGCTGAACACAGAGATCAGCACCCAGATCCAGGCGACGAAGAGGAAGAACATCAGCGTCGTCCACAGCACCTCGAAGAACGAGGGGTAGTCGGCGGCAAGTACGAGTGGCATAGGCACGGTGCTCCTGATTGGAAGGTGGGACTGCCGCAGGGTACGCCTGGCGTCGGCACGGTGGCGTCACCTCCCCGGATCGGGGCTGTCATGTGTGGCGAGCCGCGCACACATGCCTGGTGCCGCAGAACATGGAGAAATAGGCACGGGCGTTCGTCACCACCGTGCGGCGGGGCTCGATCGGCGGGCGCGTGCGCGGCCGCACCGCCGCGATGGTCGACGCCTGGTACCCCCTACGGCGGAGGCGGCGGTCAAGCACGCGACATCGACGACGATCTCCTCGAGCACCCGCAAGTGGTCGCGACCGACCTTCGTGTGGTCGGCGAGTTCGAAACGGCAGGCCGACCAGCGCCGCGGCCTGGCATCGACGGCGCTGCCGCCGGGTCCGGGTAGGCTGACGCCATGCCCGTCGTCAAGATCAACGCCATCGAGGTCCCCGAGGGCCGCGGCCCCGCTCTGGAGGAGCGCTTCGCCAAGCGCGCCGGCGAGGTCGAGAACATGCCCGGCTTCCTCGGCTACGAGCTGCTTCGCCCCGTCGAGGGCGAGACCCGCTACTTCGTCTACACGCGCTGGGAGACCGAGGAGGACTTCCAAGCGTGGGTGCAGAGCGCCGCGTTCACTCGCGGCCACGCCCAGGCGCGGTCCGGTGAGGGCCCGCCGGTCGCCCATGGCTCGAGCCTGCTGAGCTTCGAGGTCGTCCAGCAGGTCG